>NZ_BAAAIF010000077.1:0-48622 GCF_039525925.1 Streptomyces javensis
GAGCCGGCGCGGGGCGGGGGGGGCGGCGCGGGCGGCACGGACGGCCCGTCGCTGGTGGCGGCCGACGCCGTGGTGCTGGCGGTCCCCGCGCCCGCCGCCGCCCTGCTGCTGACCGCCGCGGCCCCGACCGCCTCCGCCGAGCTGGCCACCGTGGACTACGCCTCGATGGCGCTGATCACCATGGCCTTCCGGCGCACCGATGTGGCCTCGCTCGCCGAGGGCAGCGGCTTCCTGGTGCCGCCGGTCGACGGCCGGACGATCAAGGCGGCGACGTTCTCCAGCCGCAAGTGGGGCTGGCTGCGCGACGCCGGTCCCGAACTCTTCGTGCTGCGTACCTCGATCGGGCGGTTTGACGACGAGGCGGATCTGAAGCGGGACGACGCCGATCTGGTAAGGATGTCGCTCACCGATCTCGGTGAGGCCGTCGGCCTGGCGGCGAAGCCCGTCGCGAGCCGGGTGGACCGCTGGGACGGCGGACTGCCCCAGTACCCGGTGGGCCATCTCGACCGGGTGGACCGCATCCGCGCCGAGGTCGCCAAGGTGCCCGGGCTGGCGGTGTGCGGCGCGCTCTACGACGGGGTGGGCATCCCGGCGTGCGTCGGCAGCGCCCGTAAGGCGGCCGATGAGCTGCTGGGCTCCCTGGCGGGCACCCTGGATCCGGGCGCCGGAGCCGGAGAGCGAGAATAGGGCCATGACTGCTGCGCCTGAGAAGACTCCCAACGCCGGTAAGAAGGCCAAGGACCTCAACGAGGTCATCCGCTACACCCTGTGGTCGGTGTTCCGGCTGCGCGATGTGCTGCCGGAGGACCGCACCGGCTACGCCGACGAGGTCGAGGAGCTCTTCTCCCAGCTCGCCGCCAAGGACGTCACCGTGCGCGGCACCTACGACGTGTCCGGGCTGCGCGCCGACGCGGACGTCATGATCTGGTGGCACTCGGAGACCTCCGACGCCCTCCAGGAGGCGTACAACCTCTTCCGCCGCACCCGGCTCGGGCGGCACCTGGAGCCGGTGTGGTCCAACATGGCGCTGCACCGCCCGGCCGAGTTCAACAAGTCCCACATCCCGGCGTTCCTCGCGGACGAGAACGCGCGCGAGTACGTCAGCGTGTACCCCTTCGTCCGCTCCTACGACTGGTACCTGCTGCCGGACGAGGACCGCCGCCGGATGCTCGCCGACCACGGCAAGATGGCCCGCGGCTACCCCGATGTGCGCGCCAACACGGTGGCATCCTTCTCGCTCGGCGACTACGAGTGGATCCTGGCCTTCGAGGCGGACGAACTGCACCGCATCGTCGACCTGATGCGCCACCTGCGCGGCTCCGAGGCGCGCCGGCACGTGCGCGAGGAGGTGCCGTTCTACACCGGGCGGCGCAAGGCGGTCTCCGAGCTCGTCGCCGGTCTGGCCTGACGCCCTCCTACGGCGTGCCCGGAATCGCCGCCGGCTGCTTGCCCGACTCGGGCAGCGGGGCCGGTTCCGGCAGTGGTGCGGGCTCCGGGCGCGGGGCGCAGAAGGCGGACCGGCCCGGGGTCTTCCCGGTCAGCAGATAGGTGTCCACATGGCGGTTGACACAGTCGTTCGGACCGCCCCACAGCCCGTGCGTCCCCGCCTTCCGCTCGGTCACCAGCGAGGAGCCGGGCAGCCGGTGCCACAGCTCCTTCGCCCCCGCGTACGGCGTCGCCGCGTCCCGCTCCGCTGACAGCAGCAGCACCGGCGGCACCGTGACCCGTCCCGTCTTCCGGGGGCGGGGGCCCACGGCCTCCAGGTTGCCCACGTCGAGGGGGCGGCCGGGCTTCAGCGGCCAGAAGGCGCACGGCAGGTTCATCGCCACGTTGTCCCAGGTCTCGAAGGGCGCGCGACGGGCGAGAGCGGTGTTGTCGCGGTCCCAGGTGGCCCAGGCGCGCGGCCAGGGCGCGTCGTTGCACTCCACGGCGGTGTAGACGGCGTTGCCGTTCTCGTCGTCGGCCGCCTCCGCCGGATCGGGTGCGGCGAGCTCGATCAGCGGCTCGGGGTCGCCGCGCAGATACGCGGCCAGCGCCCGGGCGGCCGGGTCCCAGTAGGCGTCGTTGTAGCCGGTCCTCAGGAACGCGCTCTGGAGCTGGGCGGTGCCGACGACCCCGCCCGCCGGTTTACCCGCCAGCCGCCGCCGCGCCGTGTCGTACGAGGCGAGCACCCGGTCCGCGGTGGCGCCCAGGTGGTAGACGGTGTGGTGCCGGGCGACCCAGCGGCGCCAGTCCCGCCAGCGCCGCTCGAAGGCCAGCGACTGGTCGAGGTTGTCGCGGTACCAGATCCGCCCGGGGGCGGGGTTGACCACGCTGTCGAAGACCATCCGGCGCACCCGCCCCGGGAAGAGCGTGGCGTACACGGCCCCGTAGTACGTGCCGTACGAGGCGCCCACGAAGGTGAGCCGCCGCTCGCCCAGCGCGGCGCGCAGCACCTCCAGGTCGCGGGCGTTGTTCAGCGTGGTGTAGTGCGCGAGCGCGCGGCCCGAGCGGCGCACACAGCCCCGGACGTAGGCGCGCGCCCGCGCCACCAGCCGCCGTTTGAAGGCGGCGGTGGGGTGCGGCGGGGAGCTGGTCGGCGCCTTGGCGTAGGCCGACGGCCGCTGGCAGGACAGCGGGGCGGAGCGGCCCACACCCCGTGGGGCGTAGCCGACGAAGTCGTAGGCGGCGGCCACCCGGCGGAAGGCGTCCTCGGCCGCGTACTCGGGGAACGCCATGCTGGAGGCGCCCGGCCCGCCGGGGTTGTAGATCAGCGCGCCCTGACGCCGCGCCTTCGGGCCGGTGGCCCGGATCCGGCTGACGGTGAGGGAGACGTGCTTGCCGCGGGGATGGGCGTAGTCGAGCGGTACGGAGACCTTTCCGCAGGTGATGGGGGCGGCCAGCGCCTCGGCGCGGGGGCAGCGGTGGAAGGCGATACCGTGCCGCTCCGCGCGCCGGGCGGCGAACGCCGCGCCGCGGGCCGCGGCCGCGTCGCCGGGCGCGGCGGCGGCCGGGGCGGCCGAGGCGGGTGGGGCGGACCAGGTGGTCCAGGTGGGCGCGGCGGTGGCGGCCGGGGCGGCGGGGGCCGAACGGGTCGCGGAGGGCGCGCCCGCCGTACCGGCCGGGGCCGTGGCGGACCTGGTGGACGCGGTGGACGCGGTGGACGCGGTGGGCTTCGCGGGATTCGTGGCGGCAGCGGGAGCGGTGGCCGCGGCGAGCGGGCGTCCGGTGGCGGGCGTCGCGAGCAGCGCGCTCATGGCCAGCGACAGGGACAGCGGCCCGAGGATGCCGTACAGCGCTGCTGCTCTCACTGACCATCCCTTCGTGCAACGCGCGATGAAAGGGATATTTGGCGCGCTGGATGACCATGTAAAGCACCGGGCCGCGGTGTCGGGGTCAATGACCCCAATGCGTCTTCAGAGCCGCGCGCAGCGCCGGGTCGGGGAGGGCGGCGGTGCCGTGCACGGCGAGCGCGGTGAGCAGGTCGCCGCCGCCGTCGTCACCGCCGTCCGCGTCGCCGCCGGAGCGCTGGGCGAGGGTCCGCCGCGGGGGCACGTCGATCCGGCCCAGCAGCCGCTGACCGGCGGGGGAGGCCCACCGCGAGTACGGATGCGCCTCGACCCGGGCGATCAGCAGACAGCTCGCCGTCAGCAGCAGCGGCAGCACGAACCACGCGGCCACCGGACCGCGCCCGTCCGCGGGCGGCACCAGCAGCAGCGCGGCGGCGGCCGTCGCCAGCACCAGCACGCAGGCCGCCCGCACATGCCGCACCGCGACCCCCACATTCGTACGGGCCGAGGCGGGTACCGCGAGCCCCGCCACCACCAGCCGGTCGCCCAGCGCCCGCACCGGGGCGGCGGTGGCGAGCGCGGTCCGCACCGGCCGCACCGGGGCCTGGCCCTCCGGCCCTATCGCGCTGATCACGGCCCGCTCCAGCTCGTCCCGGGCGTCCGGGTCCACCACGGTGACCCAGCCGGTGTGCGCGAGCAGCAGCCGCCGCTCCCGGTACATCGTGACGAGTGCCAGATCCCCCACCCGCCGCGGCCCGCCGGACAGGAACGCCGCCTCGTACAGGCTCAGCCCCTTCCTGTCCGCGCCCGGATCGGGCTCCATCGGCTGAGCGGCGGCCACCGCGGCCAGGCACAGCCGAGTACAACTGACGACCGCCGCGCCCCACGCGACGAGCAGGAAGAGGACCCACAACATGGCCGAGTTCTACTCGACCCGGCCACTGCCGCGCCACGGTTTTCACGATATGAACGACTCGCACGGATGCGGCTGGCGCCGCGCAGACCCGCGACAGGTGTTCGCGGCGGCAATTGGGACGCCTGCGGCGGGCTGCTCCCCTCCCCGCCCCTTCCCGCAACTGGGGCTCCGCCCCAGCCCCGGGCCGGGCGATCCGGGCGTGTGCGGGTGTTCGCGCGGTCGGCGTGCTGGCCGCGACCAGCCCACTGGTGTAGGTGTTCGCGGCGGCGGCGGGAGGCCTGTGGCGGGCTGCTCCGCTCCCCGCCCCTTCCCGCAACTGGGGTTCCGCCCCAGCCCCGGGCCGGGCGATCCGGACATGTGCGGGTGCAGGTGTTCGCGGCGGCGGTCGGCCCGTCGATTCCCGGGGGCCAGGGGCGAAGCCCGTGCCACGCGACGGAGCCGCATGTCGAATGCTTCGGGAAGGGGCGGGGAGGGGAAAGATCCACCGGACACCCCGTAACCCCGCAACCCGGCTTGGGACCGCGATGGGGTCGCGGGTGATCCGTACGGCTGCCGGGCCCGGCGGTTTCACCGATTGCTGATCGGCTCAGTCGGGCTGGGGCCGACCGTCCGCACCCGGTGGCCGCGCCAGTGCCCGGCGGGTTCCACCGGTGCCCGGCGGGCCCCACCGGCGCTCTCGGCCGCAGCGCGGCCCCCGTGGCAGCTCAGCCGCCGCCTCCGCAGCCACCGCCCCCGCCACCACCGCAGCCGCCGCCCCCGCCGCAGCCCGAACCGCCGCCGCCTCCGCCGCAGGACGAGCCGCCGCATGAGGAGCCTCCGCAGCCGGAACTGCCGCCTCCGCACCACGATCCGCCGCCGGAGTCCGCGGACCCGTACGACCCCGACGACCCCGACGAACCCGAGTCGGCCGACGAACCCGAGGTGACGGGCACCTTTTGCGCGTCCAGCAGTTGGGTCCGCAGCAGTGGGTCGTCCGCCAGGGCGGCCGCACCGGTCAGGGCGACGACGACCGCCACGGGCACCGCCGCCGGTTGGCCGACGGATCGGGCGCGCCGTATGCCGACCCCCGACTCCCTCCGGTACGTCGCCAGCGCCCGCTGCCCGGCGGCGGTCAGCCTTCGCTTGCCCGCACCGGAACAGATACCGCCGATGAGGAAGCCGGCGAAGAGTGCTGGGGCGATCATCAGGATCAGCGGAGGCCCGCTGTCGGCGACGGAACCGATGCTGATCAGGGCGGCCACGAACACCCCCATCGCGCACAGCCCGACCTGCGTCCGCGCCACGCCCCGCCAGAACCGGAGGGCGTCCGGCCGCACCATCAGCCCGCGCCCCGCCAGCTGGTCGCCGATCGCCTGCACCACCGGACTGCGCATCAGCTCCCGGCGCAGCCACTTCAGGTCGCCGTGCGGGGAGATCGCGCACAGCCGCAGCAGCTCCTCCTCGACCGGGGCGTGGGCGACCGGCTGCCGTACCGAGACCACACCTGGGCCGCCGATCGCCAACCGCCCGTCCGTGTACATCGCGCTGATCACGGTGTCCGCCACCCGACCCGGCCCGCCCGCCAGGAACGCGGCCTCCAGCAGGTCGTGCGTCTGGGCGTACACCGGCCCGGAGACCTCCCTGCGCCGGGCCTGGACCGTTCCGGAGATGAGCACCGTCGACGACACGGCGACCACCAGGTAGATCAGGGTCACGATCGTGCCCATGGCGCTCACCGCCCCCCGCTCAGCGCGAGCCGGACCCGGCGGGCCAGCCGTGCCGCCGGATGGGACGGCAGGGGCGCGGGGCCCGACCGCTCCTGCCACCACAGCGTCAGCCGGCGCCGGGCGGTCGCGTCGTCGGGTCGGCCGTCCGCCAGCAGATGCTCGGCGAACGACATCGCGTCGCGGCGGTAGCCGCCGGTCATCGGGCGGCCGTCGGCGTACCGCGCGAACGCCGGGCGGTAGCCGGTGCCCAGGATCTCGGGCAGCTCCGGGGCCACCTTGGCGACCACGGACGCCCGCTTGGCGGTCAGCGCCGCGGTCTGCACCCGCAGCCGCCGCCGGTCGAAGCCCTCGGGCGCCGGAGTGCCCCCGACCAGCGCGGACAACAGAGCGGCCTGGGCGAGCGCCAACCGCTCCCGGACGGCGTCCGGCACGGGAGCGTCGGGTGCGGGTGCGGGTGCGGGTGCGGGTGCGGGTGCGGATGCGGATGCGGCGGGCACGGGCGCCTCGGGCGCCCTCACCGAAGCCTCGGAGGCCCCGGCCCCGGTCCCGGCTACCGCCCCCGCCGCCGTCACCGCGCGAATCGCGTCCAGCTCACCCGCGAGCTCCTCGGCCGCTGGAAAGTCCTCGTCGCGCTCCAGCAGTACCCCGGGCGGCGCCGTACGGGCGCACAGCTCGGCGAGCACGTCGAGCACGGGCTGGGTCACCGGATGGGCGTGGCTGTCGTGCCACACCCCGTCCCGCTCCACCCCGCCCGCCACATGGACGTAGGCGATCGCCGACGTGGGCAGCTCGTCCAGCGCCTTGGCCGGGTCCTCGCCCCGGTTGACGTGGTTGGTGTGCAGATTGGCCACGTCGATCAGCAGCCGCACCCCCGTGCGCTCCACGAGCTCGGCCAGGAACTGGCCCTCGGTCATCTCCTCGCCGGGCCAGGAGATCAGCGCCGCGATGTTCTCGACCGCGAGCGGCACCGGCAGCGCGTCCTGCGCGATGCGCACGTTCTCGCACAGCACGTCCAGCGCGTCACGGGTCCGTGGCACCGGCAGCAGATGCCCGGCCTCGATGGCCGGTGACGCGGTCAGCGGCCCCCCGGCCCTGACGAACGCGATGTGCTCGGTGACCAGCGGCGAGCCCAGTGCCTCGGCCCGCTCGGCCAGCGCCCGGAGGCGGCCGGGGTCGGGCCGCTCGGCTCCCCCGAGGCCGAGCGACACTCCATGCGGGACCACCGTGGTCCCGCGCTCGCGCAGCCGCCGGAGCGCGTCCGGCACATGGTCGGGGCAGATGTTCTCCGCCACCACCTCCACCCAGTCGATGCCGGGCAGCCGCGCGATGTCGTCGGCGATCTCCAGTCGCCAGCCGATTCCGGTACCGAGGCGCACCATGGCTCCCCCTCCTCGTTCCGTACCGCGTCCCCCGCGGTGTGTTCTCGCGTGCCGGGGTGATGACCCCATACAGGGAGGACGAATCCCCCCGCCGCGTGGTTCAGAGGTTCATTTGAGCTTCGGGGTGTCACGGACGGGGGCGCCCGCGGGACCGTCAGCCGGTGACCGGTCCGGCCGGTGCGAGGGCCGACCGGGCCAGTGCGAGGGGCCGACCGGGGGCGGTGCGAAAGGTCACCTGGTGGGTGGAGTCCCTGAATATGGTCACTGTTACAAAAAATTAGGGCCCTATGGCGACAGACGTTCAGAGGGGAAAATAGGATCGGTCTGTCTGGGGGGATGGAAGATCACACCTTTGTGCCGCGCCCGCGCGCGGAGCGAGCGTGGGGGAAACACGTGCTGGGCAGCAGCGACAACGCCATGGGGAAGCACCGCAAGCACCGCCGTAAGCCGCCCTCGAGGAGCCGGGGGATGCGGCTGCGCCGCTGGGCGGCCGCGCGGATCCGGCTGGACTACCCCAGGGCGGGGCGGCGCGGTGTGACGCGATGGCTGCCGTCGTGGCGTCAGGTCGCCCTGCTCTTCCTGTTCTGCCTCGGCAGTCTGACCGGTCTGCTGAGCTTTCTGTATCTCCAGACCGACATCCCCAAGAACCTCAACGACTTCGCCACCCAGCAGGACAACGTCTACTACTGGGCGGACGGCACCGAGATGGCCCGCACCGGCCCGGTGAACCGGCAGGAGGTGCCCCTGGACAAGGTGCCGGAAGACGTCCAGTGGGCGGTCCTCGCCGCCGAGAACGCCAGTTTCTACACCGACAGCGGAGTGTCCCCGAGCGGGCTGATGCGCGCCGTGACGCGGATGGTGACGGGCGGTGAGACACAGGGCGGTTCCACCATCACCCAGCAGTATGTGAAGAACGCCTATCTGAATCAGCGCCAGACCTTCTCCCGCAAGCTCACCGAGATGTTCATGGCCATCAAGCTGGACGATCGGATGAGTAAGCGGGAGATCCTCCAGCGCTATCTGAACACCAGCTGGTTCGGGCGCGGCAGTTACGGCATTCAGCGGGCGGCGTACGCGTACTACGGCAAGGACGTCTCGGAACTCAACGCAAGCGAGGGCGCGTTGCTCGCCTCGCTGCTCAAGGGCGCCGGGACCTTCGATCCGACGCTCAGCGCCAAGAACCACAAGCGGGCCGTCGACCGCTGGAAGTGGGTGCTGGACCGGATGGTCGACATCGGAAAGCTCTCCAAGTCCGAGCGGGCGCGCTATACGACATTCCCCGAGCCCAAGGCGCAGCCCAAGCCGGTGGGACTCACCGGGCAGGTCGGTTATCTGGTGGAGACGGCCAAGGCGTATGTCAGCTCCCACACCGACATATCCGACGCCGACTTCGACCTGGGGGGCTATCAGATCCACACCACCTTCGAGAAGCCGAAGGTCCAGGCGCTCGAAAAGGCGGTCGAGGAGACCCGGGGCAAACTCGACCCCGAGAAGCGCCCCGAGGACCGCCATGTGCGAATAGGTGCGGCGTCCGTGGCGCCAGGAGGCGCCATACGCGCGGTGTACGGCGGCCCCGGCTATCTGGAGCAGGGTTTCAACGACGCGAACGCCTCCACCGTCCCGGCCGGCACCTCCTTCACCCCCTTCGTCTACGCCGCGGCGCTGCGCGACGGCGTCCTGCTGGAGCGCAATGGCACGCGGACGACCGTGACGCCCTCGACGCTCTACGACGGCGACAACAAGATCGCGGTGCATACGCCCGAGGGCCCGTACTGGGACCGCAGCGGCAAGATCGTGCGGGCCACCAATGACGACGACGCCTCCTATGGGCAGGTCTCGCTGCGCCAGGCGATCGTGCGGTCCATCAACACCCCGATGATCCAGCTGGGCATGGACGTCGGCCTGGACCGGGTCCGGCAGGCGTCCATCGACGCGGGGCTGCTGCCCAGCAGCTTCGGCGCGCGGGTGCCCGCGTTCTCGCTGGGCACCGCGACGCCCAGTTCCATCCGTATGGCCAGCGCCTACGGCACGTTCGCCGCCGAGGGCACGCACTACGCGCCGTACTCGGTGAGCGGGCTCACCCACGGCGGACAGAAGCTCGAGCTGCGCAAGGACCGCGCCAAGCGGGCCTTCAGCGCGGCGGTCGCGGCGCAGGTGGACGACGCGCTGCGCGGCGCGGTCCAGAGCCCGGACGGTTCGGCGCACGGGGCCGCTGTGGGCGGTGGCGAGGTGGCCGGTAAGGGCGGCACGGCGCAGGACGGCACCTCCGCCTGGTTCGTCGGCTACACCAAGAAGCTCTCGACGGCGGTCTCGCTGTCCCGGGTGGATCCGAAGTCGCAGGAGCTGATGCCGCTCAAGGGAATGGGCGGGGGAGGCGCCGACACCTCGGGCGACACCTACCCCATGGACATCTGGAAGAGTTATATGACGGACGGGGCGGCGGAATGAGCCGCACCGGCGGAAAGGGCCCCGCAACGGGACCGCTTACTCGCTCTTGGTGTACGTGGACCAGTCCGGCGATTCCGCCGGGTCCAGCATCCGCAGCTTCGCCAGGACCTTCGGGTCCTGGGCGTCCAGCCAGTCGGCGAGCTGCTTGAACGACACGCACCGCACTCCGTCGCGGCGGCAGACACTCCTCATCACGTCCTCGATGGCCTGCATATAGATGCCGCCGTTCCAGGTCTCGAAGTGATTGCCGATGAACAGCGGTGCCCGGCTGCCGTTGTAGACCCGCTCGAACCCGTTCAGATATCCCTGACGGGTCAGCCGCTCCCACTCCGCGTATTTCGCCGGATCGCCCTCGGTGCTGTCACCGGACTGGTTGAAGAGGAAGTTGAAGTCCATCGAGAGGACCTGCTTCTCGCTCTCCGGGTACGGCACCAGCTGAAGCGGGAAGTTCCATATTCCATCGATCTTGGACGGCCAGAGCTGGAAGTCGCCCGGGGAACTCGCGTCATAGCGCCAGCCGAGGGATTTGATCGCCGGAATCAGCGTCTTCTGGCCCTCCAGGCACGGCGCGCGCCCGCCCACCAACTCCACGTCGTAGTCGAACGGCAGCGGTTTGACGTCGGTGAAGCCGGTGTTCGTCTTCCACTGCTTCACAAACGAATACGCCTGCTCCGTTTCGCTCTTCCACTCCTGGGTGGACCAGTCCTCCCCGCCCTTGGCGCCGCAGAAATGGCCGTTGAAGTGGGAGCCGATCTCATTGCCGTCCAGCCAGGCCCCGCGCAGCTGCTCCAGGGTCTCCCTGATGTGCTCGTCGGTGGGGAAGGATATGGCGGCCGAGCCCGGCTTGTGCTGGGGCGGCCGATAGAGGTCGCTCTTCGACTTGGGCAGCAGATACATGCCGCTCAGGAAGAACGTCATGGTGGCGTTGGTCTCCTTGGCCACCTCGCGGAAGCGGGAGAAGAGGTGGTCGTCGTTCTCCAGCGCGCCGTCCCAGGAGAAGACCACGAACTGCGGCGGCTTCTCACCCGGTTTGAGCTTCTCGGGCTTGAGCTGATGCGGCTGCGGTCCGGTGTAGGACGTCGAGCCGTCCCCGAGCACCTTGACCTTGCCGTCCCAATGGGCGTACTTGTCTTCCTTCTTGGGCTCCCTGGGGACCCGGTCCGACTTGGGGGACGCCGCGGCCGCGGGGAGGTCCCCGTCCTGGGTGCCCCCCGCGTCCCCCGGTGAGGTCAGGGCTATCAGCAGCGCCACCACGACGGCCACGGCCGTCAGCGCGCCTATGGGCGCGGCCACGCCATAGGCGTTCCTGGCGTTTAAAGCCTTCAACGCTTTCACGATCTTCAGCGCCTTCACGGGTCCCGCCCCCTGGCAACAGTACAGATGTACGTCCCCCTCAGTATCACAGAAGTATCACGTGCCCTTCACATCGGTCATCCTCACCAACCGGTCAAAAGCAGGTGATTGACGAGCAGTGAGAGGCAGGACTGGGCCAGGAGCCATCGGCGGCGATCACGAGCGGGCAGCAGCGCGGTGGTCGGCAGCAGCCAGACGAGGAACGGAAGCCAGATCCGCTCCGTCTCGGCCTTGCTCATCCCGGACAGATCGGCCACGACGAGCGCGAGCAGCGCGGCGAAGGTCAGCACGACGAGCCCGTCCGGGGCACCAGGACCGCCGCGACCGCCGCGACCGCCGCGACCACCGCGACCGTCCGGCCCACCAGGCCCACCGGAGCCGCCCGGGCGCAGCCGCCGGGCCGCGTCGGGCACCGCCGACAGCATCCGACGCGCGCCCGCGACACAGGCGGGACCGGCGACCACCGACGCGACGGCCAGATTGGCCCACACCCAGTACGCGTAAGGGCGATCGGAGGCCACGCCCTGGTAGTAGCGTTCGACCAGCAGCGAGTACCCCTCCCACCAGCGGAACCCGGCCAGCGTGAACGCCCCGGCCACCACCGCCACCCCGGTCAGAACGAAGGGCAGCGGCCGCGCGGTGCGGGCGAGCAGCAGTACGGCGGCCGCGGGCAGCGCCAGCAGCGTCAGACCGTACGAGAGATAGGCCGTCAGCCCCAGCAGCAGTCCGGAGCCCAGCGCGACCGCCCCGGGCGCCCGTACCGTACGCGTCGCCGCGAGCGCCAGCAGCGCGAGCCCCCAGGCCGCGACGGCCGCGAAGTAGCCGTCGGCCGAGGCGCCCACCCATACCGCCCCGGGCGCCAGGACCAGGAACGGGGCCGCCGTGCGCGCGGCCCGCTCCTGCCCCAGGGCGCGCAGTGTGACCAGGACCGCGACCGCCGCCGAGCCGCCCACGGTGATACAGAAGGCCCCCGCCCAACCGCCGCCGCCCAGGCCCAGCCGGTCCAGGCCCACGAAGGTGAGCACGGCGCCCGGCGGATGGCCCGCGATATGCGCGGGCCAGTGGTCGGGCTGGGTGAGCAGGATGTGCCCGGTAAAGCCGCGCAGAGCCGCGCCGACGTCCTGGAACCGGTCGATGCCGCGCAGATACTCATGGCGCGCCGTCAGCCGCTCCGCCACCCCGCGCCGCCATCCGTCGACCAGCGCCAGCGACCAGATCCAGGCCATGGCCGCCGCCCAGACGGCCCCCAGCAGCCCCCGCCACGGCAGCCGCGCCGCCAGCCGGTGGCCATGGACGACGACCGCCGCGGCGACGGCCAGGGCGAGGGGCGTACCGGGGCCCACATGGGGCAGCCAGTCGGCGTACAGCGGCGCCCAGTCGACGTACAGCGAGTGATCGGCCCGCTGGATCAGGGTGCCGACGACGGCGGCGACGGCGAAGAGCAGGACGGCGGCAGCGGCGGCGAGCACGTCCCGGCGACGGCCGGTCCGTGTGTCGTCCTGGGCGGGCTGGATGTCGACACCGTTGCGGAGAGGGAGCTTCACGACGTCACGCTACGTCGCCGAGCCCCCCGCCGGGCCGCCGCGCCGCGCGCTGTCACCGGACCGTCAGATCTTCCCGGCCAGGGGCCGTGACGTCACCGTTTCGTCATGGCCTCAAGACCCCTGGAGGCGGTGCGGCGGTCCTACGGTCATGCCATGAGCCACCCTCCCCGTACCGACCGTGATCGCCGCGCCCCGTGGCGCAGCCCGCTCCGCGGCCCCTGGCTGACATCCGTCTTCGGCCTGGTCCTGCTCTTCGGCATCCCCGTGCTCTTCGTGACCGGCCTGCTGTCGTACGCCGCCTACAACCCCGATCTGTCCCCGGTCAACGACAAGACCCCGGACAAGGGGCTGCTGGGCTTCTACCTCTTCTCCTGGCCGACCGACCCGTCCTGGCTCTACCGCGTCACCCAGGGGGTGCACGTCACGCTCGGGGTCGTGCTCGTCCCCGTGCTGCTGGCCAAGCTGTGGTCGGTCATCCCCAAGCTGTTCGCCTGGCCGCCGGTGCGGTCCCTGGGGCACGCGCTGGAACGGCTCTCGCTGCTCCTGCTGGTCGGCGGGGGACTGTTCGAGTTCGCCACCGGCGTGCTCAACGTCCAGCTGGACTACATCTTCCCCGGCTCCTTCTACCCGCTGCACTTCTACGGGGCGTGGATCTTCATGGCCGCCCTCGTGGTCCATGTGGCGCTGCGGCTCCCGCTCATGGTGCGGGCGCTGCGCAGCCGCGAGCTGCGGGCCGAGCTGCGCACCCGCGCCTCCGACACCCGGCCGGAGCCACCGGACGAGACCGGCCTGGTCAGCCCGCGGCCCGCCGCGCCGACCATGTCGCGGCGCGGCGCGCTCGCCATGGTCGGCACCGGCTCCTTCGCACTGCTGGTGGTGACGGCCGGTCAGAGCATCGGCGGGCCGCTGCGCACGAGCGCGCTGCTCGCCCCGCACGGGCGTGAGCCGGGCCGGGGGCCGAACGGCTTCCAGATCAACAAGACCGTGGCGGCCGTCGGCATCCGCGCCCGCGACATCGGGCCCGACTGGCGGCTGGTGGTGCGGGGCGCGGCGGGCCACGAGACCGTCCTCACCCGGGAGCGGCTGCTGCGGCTGGAACACCACGGTGCGGCGCTGCCCATCGCCTGTGTGGAGGGGTGGTCCACGGCCGACCAGCGGTGGGAGGGGGTACGGCTGGCCGACCTCGCCGCTCTGGTGGGGCATGCCGACCGGCCGCCGAAGGTCCTGGTGGAGTCGGTGCAGCGGCACGGCTCCTTCCGCAGCGTCGTGCTGAGCGAGCACCAGGTCCGCGACCCGCGCTCGCTGTTGGCGCTGAAGGTCAACGGGGCGGATCTGTCGCCGGACCACGGCTATCCGGCGCGGGTGATCGTGCCCGGGGCTCCGGGCGTGCACAACACCAAGTGGGTCGGGCGGCTGACGTTCGGGGGGACGGCGTGAGGTTTCTCGGACTTCGGGGGATTCGGGGGAACGGTGTGGGGTTTCTCGGACGGAGCCGTGTCGGGCTGCGGCGGCTGGACGGGGAGTCGCCGCTGCGGCTGGTGCTGTTGCTGTGCTCCTTCGCGCTGACCGGCTATGTCGGGGTGAGGCTGCTGAGCGGCGACTGGTTCGGGATCGCGCTGTGGTTCGTCGGGGCCGCCGTCCTCCATGACCTGGTGCTGTTTCCGCTGTACGCGCTCGCCGACCGCGCCGTCGCGGCCGCGCTACCGACCCCGGCCCGGTGGATCAACCATGTGCGGGTGCCCGCCTTTGTCTCCGGTGTGCTGCTGCTGGTGTGGTTCCCGCTGATCCTCGGGCGGCAGGAGCGCCGCTACGAGAACGCGACCGGGCTGAGCGCCGATGTCTTCTGGCCGCGCTGGCTGCTGATCACCGCCGCGCTCTTCGGCGCCTCGGCCCTGTGGCTGGTGATCCGGGTGGCGATCCGGGGGTGGCGGCGTCGCCCGGGGGCTGGGGGCGGGGACGCGGAGGCAGCTTCGGCCGCTTCGGCCAATTCCGCCAATTCCGCCAATTCCGCGGGGGAGCGGAAGCCGCCTGCGGGGCCTGCGGGGCCTGCGGGGCCCGCCGGGCCCGCAGGGCCCAGCCAGTCATGATCGCCGCACCGGCGACCGCGTAGCCCAGCGTTCCGACCCACGCGCCGTCGTCGACCGCGCGGGCCGTCACATACTGGGCGACTCCCGCGAGCGGCAGGCCCAGCCACTCCCAGCGCCCGTCGAGGGCCACCAGCGCCACCACCAGCAGCGCGTACCACGGGTAGCCGGGCGTCATCAGCAGGAACGCGGTCCCGGTCACCACCAGCGCACCGCGCCAGGGCCGTTGGGGGTCGCCGCGCAGCAGCACCCACGCCACGACCACGAGCAGGACGGCGGCGATCACGGGGAGGGCCCAGGTCTCGGGGCCGGGGTGGAGCAGGCGCAGCAGCGCGTAGCGGTTCTTGTCGTCGGCGGCGGTGGAGCCCGTCTCGTAGCCCTCCTCGGCCACATAGCCGGTGAGATAGCCGAGGACGGAGGAGTGCGAGAGCAGGACGTACGGGAGGTAGCCGAGCGCGATGACGGCGGTGGCGGGCAGCACGATCGCCGCGGCGCGGCGGATCGGCTCGGCCGGGGAGGCGGGGCGTCGGGCGGGCTTCTTGAATTCAGCGACGGGCTTGGCGGCGGCCGTGGCGAGAACGCCGGAGAGCGCGCCCGGCAGGGTCACGGCGGGCAGCAGCTTGGCCGCGGTCGCCGCGCCGAGCAGCGCACCGCCCAGGGTGCGGCGGCGGGGGACGGCGACGAGCCCAGCGACGGTCAACAGCACGCCCAGCGCATCGACATGCGCGTTGTTCACCGCCTCCACCGGCACGGCCGGGCACCAGGCCCAGAGCGCGGCGCGGGCGGTCGCGAGGCGCGGGTCGCGGCGGCGCCGTGCCGCGGCGAGCAGCACGGCGGTGGTGGCGACGGACAGCAGCGCGCCGCCGGCCTGGAGGGGGAGGAGGGTGGAACCTGACGGCGCCGAGCGGTGTACAAGCAAGAAATAGCCCTCTGCGGCGGGAGGATAAATCGTATGCACCGAGGGGCGGTTCAGGCGCGTGCACTGTGGCTCGGCGGTGGCGCTTGGCGGATGAGCGGGCTCCGGGACGGCGTGCGGGGCGGCGCCGGGTGTAGGACGTCCGGGCGCGGGGCGGACGGGGGCACGGTCGGGGCCACGGCAGGCGGAGCCCCGCGGGAAGAGCCAGCGGTCGCGCAGCGAGGCGAGTGCGGGGTCCTCGGGCGCGTGGTCATAGGGGGATATGCCCGCGGCCTGGACGCGCCCGTCCCAGGCGTAGCGGTAGGCATCGGTGCTGGTGCGCGGTGGGGCGAGCAGCCCCGTGGCGGCCACGGCCGCGCTGCCCGCGAGTACGAACACGGCGGCCTGACGGGCGCCCAGGCGGCGGACGGTCCAGGCGGCCGCGGCGAACAGCGCCCAGGCGATGGCGTACCAGCGGGACAGCGTGCCGGGCGCGGCGTGGAAGTCGTCCCTACGGAAGGTAAGGGCGAGGACGGCGACCAGCGAGCCGAGCAGCGTGGCCAGACCGAGCGGGGTGACCCAGCGGCAGCCGGGGCGCGCCCGCCCGGGCGGGGCGGGGTGCTGAGGTGCGCTGGGCTCATCCGTGCCGTCGGGCGGTGGTGTGGGGTGCTGAGGTGGGCGGGGTTTGTCTGTCTGGTCGGGCGGTGGTGCGGGGTGCTCAGATTGGCGGGGTTCGTCCGTGCCGTCGGGCGGTGGTGTGGGGTGCTGAGGTGGGCGGGGTTTGTCTGTCTGGTCGGGCGGTGGTGCGGGACGCTCAGATTGGCGGGGTTCGTCCGTGCCATCGGGCGGTGGTGTGGGGTGCTGAGGTGGGCGGGGTTCGTCTGCCTGGTCGGGCGGTGGTGCGGGGCGCTCAGATTGGCGGGGTTCGTCCGTGCCATCGGGCGGTGGTGCGGGGTGCTGAGGTGGGCGGGGGTCGTCTGCCTGGTCGGGCGGTGGTGCGGGGCGCTCAGATGGGCGGGGTTCGTCCGCCCCGCCGGGCGGTGGCGCGGGTCGGGCGCGGGTCGGTGGCCGAGGGCCCGGGGCGGAGTGCGGTCGGGGCGCCTGCTCGGGCACCCGGCCGATCCACCGGGCGAGTCGGCCCGGCCGCAGCAGGCGGCGCGGCGATGCGGGCACGGCTCAGCGCTCCGTGGTGGGCCGGGGCAGGGGCGGTGTGCGGCGCAGCGATACGAAGTCTCGGTCCCGCGCGGTCCACTGCTCGACCGGGCTCCAGCCCGCCGCGTGTGCGTGGTGCAGCAGCGCCCGGACGCCGACGCGGGCCCAGGGGAAGGCCGTTCCCGCGTCGCCCCGGCCGTCGTCCACGCGCACCCGCACCCGCTCGTCCACATCCGCTGCGGCGGTCTCCACGATCAGCAGCCCGTCGGGAGCCATGAGTTGGGCGACGCGAGCCAACAGGGCGTGTGGATCGCCGCCGATGCCGATGTTGCCGTCGATCAGCAGCGCCGTGCCCCAGCGTCCCTCGCCGGGCAGCGGTTCGAAAACCGAGCGGCACAGCGCGGGCCCGCCCGCGCGGACCGTACGGGCGACCGCCGCCTGACTGACGTCGATGCCCAGACAGGGGCGGCCGTGCAGGGCCAGCGCGGCCACCAACCGGCCGGGTCCGCAGCCGATGTCGAGTATCGGGCCCTGGCAGCGCCGCAGCACGGTCCGGTCGGCCGCGTCGGCGTCCGCGCACCAGCGTTCGACGTCCAGGGGCAGCATCCAGCCGTCGGCCCGGCGCAGAAACAGCGGCCCCCGGCCCGCGTGGAGCGCTCGGACATAGGGGTCCGCATGCCAGGGCGCGGCCGCGCGACGACCGGACGTCGTCCGCTCGCGCACCGCTCCGTCGTGCACGGACCCCTCGCGCACCGCTCCGTCGTGCACGGACCCCTCGCGCACCGCTTCGTCGCGCACCGTCTCGGCCGTGCTCATCGGGCGCTGGTCCGGGACGACAGACGGGCGAGGGTCCGGGCGAACCGCCCGCCCGGGGCGTCGGCCGCCACCAATACGGCGTCCTCGGCCGTGTCCACGTCGCGGAGCATCGGCAGATCGCGCACCCGCAGCCCCGCGTCCGTCAGCCGGCGCCGCTGGGCGGCACCGGTCGTGGGGGTGGACATCGGCACACCCCGCAGCAGTTCGGGGTCCGGTTCCGCCAGGCCCAACGCCCAGAAGCCACCGTCGGCGGCCGGGCCGAACCAGGCGTCGCAGTCATGGCGGTTCCCCGGGCTGAGCGCGGGGGCGAGGAGCGCGGGGGTGACCTGCGGGGTGTCCATGCCGATCAGCAGGGTGGCGCCCCGGCAGGCGGCGAAGGCCGCGGCGAGCCGTTCGTCCAGACCGCCGTCGCACTGCCCCACCACCTCGAATCCCGGCGGCAACCACGGGCCGGGCCGGCCATCGAGCACCAGCACCCGGCGACGGGCGGGCATGGCGAGCGCGGCGTGCAGGGTGTCGGCGAGGGACGCCTCGGCGAGCGCGGCGGCCTCGGCGGGGGTGTACGGGGGAGTGAGCCTGGTCTTGACCCGTCCGGGCACCGGCTCCTTGGCGATGATGAGCAGCGTCGTCCCGGTCCCGTCCCGGTGGGCCGCCCGGAAGCCGGTGTCCGTGCGGACGTCCGCACCGGCGACCGGACGCCCGTCGACGGCGCCAGTCCCGGCGTCGAGGCGGTCCGGAGCCGAGGGGGCCTCCGCCGCATGGGCACCCTCGTGTGGCGCGGCGCTCACCGCGCGACCCTCGTGGGGGTGGCCAGGTCGCGGGCCTCCGGCGGCTGGCGCAGCACGGCGCGCATATCGCGCACCGTGTGCCAGGTGCCCCGCCAGGTGCCGGTGACCTTCGACTTCCCGGTGCGCGGCCGATACGGCACCTCGCGCTCCTCGACCCGCCATCCGGCGTCGGCGGCTCGCACGACCATCTGGAGCGGGTAGCCGCTGCGGCGGTCGGTGAGCCCGAGGGCGAGCAGCGGTTCGCGCCGGGCGGCCCGCAGCGGGCCCAGGTCGCCCAGCGTGAGGCCGGTGCGCCGCCGCAGCATGCGAGTCAGCGCGAGGTTGCCGAGCCGGGCGTGCACCGGCCAGGCCCCACGCTCCTGGGGGCGTCGCCGGCCCAGCACGAGGTCGGCGTCGCCCGCCGCCACGGTCCGCACGAAGGCGGCCAGCAGCCCGGGGTCGAGCGAGGCGTCGCAGTCGCAGAAGCACACGATGTCGGCCTCGGCGGCGAGGAGCCCGGTGTGGCAGGCGGAGCCGAAGCCACGGCGGGGTTCGTGGACGACGGTGGCGCCGTGGGCGCGGGCGATCGCGGCCGAGCCGTCCGTGGAGCCGTTGTCGACGACGATGGCGCGCCAGCCGTCGGGGATGCGGGCCAGCACCCAGGGCAGGGCGGCGGCCTCGTCCAGACACGGCAGGACGACATCCGCACAGGGGGTGGTCGAGTTCGTCACCCGCACCACACTACGAAGGAGAAACCGACATTTCGGGCTTCAGGTTCTTACGAAACACGGACGTCGACCGGGCGGCGGGCTCCCCGGCGCCCCCTGGTGCCGCGCCCGGTGTCACGCTGTGGGGCATGCAGCAGAACCCCTCTCCCACCCGCGTGCTCGTCGTCGATGACGACCCGACCGTGGCCGAGGTCGTCGCCGGGTACCTCGGCCGGGCCGGCTTCGCCGTGGACCGGGCCGCCGACGGCCCCGGGGCGCTCGCCCGCGCCGCCGCCCGCCGGCCGGACCTGGTCGTCCTCGACCTGATGCTCCCCGGCATGGACGGGCTGGAGGTGTGCCGCGCGCTGCGGGACAAGGGCCCGGTGCCGGTCATCATGCTCACCGCGCGCGGCGACGAGGAGGACCGGATCCTCGGCCTGGAGATCGGCGCGGACGACTACGTCACCAAGCCGTTCAGCCCTCGCGAGCTGGTGCTGCGCGTGGAGTCGGTGCTGCGGCGCGGCCGGACAGGTCCGCGTGCCCCCGGCTCGACCGGTCCCGGCCCCGGTCCCGGCCCGGGCCTCGGCTCGGACGAGGTGACGCACCGCGCCGGGATCACCCTCGACCCCCTGGCCCGGCGGGCCGCCCGGGACGGCCGGGAGCTCGCCCTGACCGTGCGCGAGTTCGACCTGCTGGCCTTTCTGCTGCGCCACCCCGGGGTGGCCTTCACCCGCGAGGAGCTGATGCGCGAGGTGTGGGGCTGGGACTTCGGCGATCTGTCCACCGTCACCGTCCATGTGCGGCGGCTGCGCGGAAAGGTCGAGGACGACCCCGCCGCGCCCCGGCTCATCCAGACCGTATGGGGCATCGGCTACCGCTTCGACGCCCCGCCCGAGACCGACGGCAAGGCCCACGGCGAGGGGCGACGGGACGAGGGACGCGGGGACGGCGGGCGAGGGGACGAGGGGCGCGCGGACCAGGGGCGGGACAGGGGACGGGACGAGGGACGGGGGCCGGGTTCCGATGCGTGATGTGTTCCTCATGGCGGTGTTCGCCTTCCTCGGCGCGGCGGCGGCCGGTCTGCTGGGCGCGCTGGCGCTGCGGCTGGTGCGCGGCCGGTCGGTCGCGGTGTCCCTCGCGGTCGTCGCCGCCGTCACGGTCACCGCGATGCTCACCGGGACGCTGGCCGTCGCCTGGGCGATGTTCCTGTCCCCGCACGACCTGACGGTGGTCACGACCGTCTGCGCCATGGCCGCCGTGGTGTCCCTGGCCACCGCGCTGCTGCTGGGCCGCTGGGTGGTGGCGCGCAGCAACGCGCTGGCCCTCGCCGCCCGCTCCTTCGGGGACGGCGGGAGCTTCGCCGCCCCCGACGGCCAGGCCACCGCCGAACTCGCCGCGCTCGGCCGCGAACTGGCCGCCACCAGCGCCAAGCTGGCCGCCTCCCGCGAGCGTGAGCGCGCCCTGGAGTCCTCCCGCCGGGAGCTGGTCGCCTGGATCTCCCACGATCTGCGTACCCCGCTGGCGGGGCTGCGCGCGATGTCCGAGGCGCTGGAGGACGGGGTGGCCCCGGACCCGGACCGCTATCTCCGCCGGATACGCACCGAGGTGGAGCGGCTGAACACGATGGTCGGCGACCTCTTCGAGCTCTCCCGCATCCACGCCGGGGCGCTCTCCCTCGCCCCCACCCGGATCTCCGTCTACGACCTGGTCGGCGACGCCCTCGCCGGGGTCGATCCGCTCGCCCGCGAGCTGGGCGTCCAGCTGATCGGCGGCCACGTGGACCCCATCCCGGTGGAGGTCGACGGCAAGGAGATGACCCGTGTGCTCGGGAACCTCCTCGTCAACGCGGTCCGCCGCACCCCGGCGGACGGCACGGTCGCGGTGTCCGCGGAGCGCGAGGCGGACACGGTCGTGCTGTCGGTCACCGACGGCTGCGGCGGGATCCCGGAGGAGGACCTTCCGCGCGTCTTCGACACCGGCTGGCGCGGCAGCGACGCCCGCACACCCCCGGCGGGCGCCGGTCTGGGCCTGGCCATCGTCCGGGGCATCGTCGAGGCCCACGACGGCCAGGCGGCGGTCCGCAATGTCGACGGCGGCTGCCGCTTCGAGGTCCGCCTCCCCGCCGCCGTCACGTCCTGAGCCGCCGTCACGTCCTGAGCGACCCCGCTCCCGTCACACCCCCCTCACACCCCCGCCCGTTGCGGGGCGTGGGCGAATTCGGTCATGCCCTCGTGGAACGTGACCGCCGGGCGCCAGCCCAGCTGGTCGCGGATCCGGCGGGACGACGCGGTGATGTGGCGGACGTCGCCCAGCCGGTAGCCGCCCGTCACCACGGGCGCGGGGCCGCCGAACGCCGTGGCCAGGGCCGTGGCCATCTCGCCCACCGTGTGAGGGTCGTCGCTGCCGGTGTTGTACGCGGTCAGCGCGGACGGGGCCACCACGTCCGGCGCCGCCTCCAGGGCGGCGACATTCGCGGCGGCCACGTCACGGACATGGATGAAGTCCCGGCGCTGGCCCCCGTCCTCGAAGACCGTGGGTGCCTCGCCGCGCGCCAGGGCCGAGCGGAAGAAGGAGGCGACGCCCGCGTAGGGGGTGTCGCGCGGCATCCCCGGCCCGTACACATTGTGGTACCGCAGCGACACCGCGCGGCCGCCCACCGACCGGGCCCAGGCCGCCGCCAGATGTTCCTGGGCCAGCTTCGTCGTCGCGTACACATTGCGGGGATCGGCCGGTGCGTCCTCTCCCACCAGGCCGGGGCGCAGCGGGGTGCCGCACTCGGGACAGCGGGGGTCGAAGCGGCCCGCCGCGAGATCCGCCTCGGCGCGCGGGCCGGGGCGGACCCGGCCGTGGCGGGGGCAGTCGTAGCGCCCCTCGCCGTAGACGACCATCGACCCGGCCAGGACCAGTTCGCGCACCCCGCGCTCGGCCATCGCGGCCAGCAGCACCGCCGTGCCCAGGTCGTTGCAGCCCACATAGGCCGGGGCGTCCGCGAAGTCCTTGCCGAGGCCGACCATCGCCGCCTGGTGGCATACGGCGTCCACTCCGCGCAGCGCCGCGAGGACCGCCTCCCGGTCCCGCACATCGGCGTGCATCCACTCCCCGTCCACGGATGGCGGAGCCGGATGGGTGGCGGTCGGGTGAGCGGCGGGAAGCAGGGCATCGAGGACGACTGGCTCATGGCCGTGCTCGACGAGGGCGGTGACGATGTGCGAGCCGATGAAGCCCGCACCTCCGGTGACCAGTACACGCATAGGGGCGACGCTAGGCGCGAGCGGGCGCCCGGGCCCGCCCCCGCGCCGTTCCGTCACCGCTCCGTAAGACCTTCCGGAGGAGGCGTGGTCACAGAATGGTCACAAGGGGGATGGCCCTGCGTTGCCTTTCACTGCGACCGTGGCGCCCACTCGCGTCCCCCGGGCCCCGTCCCCGAGGTCTGTCCTCCTGGGGTTCCCGGACACGTTCAAACGGATAGTTCAACCGGACACGTCTCTCAAGACCGCCGCCATCGACGAACAGAGAGCCACATGACGGTCACCACCGCCCCCGCGGCCCAGCGTCCCCGCTGCCTCAATGACGTCAAGGGATGGTTCCCCAGCCTTGACCAAGTGCTGTTCGACCGCTTTCTGAGCCGCCAGGAGCACCTCGGACAGCGCGGGGACCTGATGGAGATGGGTGCCTACATGGGCAAGAGCGCCATCTTCACCGCCGCCTATCTGCGGGCGAACGAGCGGTTCACGATCTGTGACCTCTTCGACGCCGAGGCGCCGGACGAGAAGAACGCGGCGGAGGCGCGCAAGTCGTACTCCACCCTGACCCGCACCGCCTTCGAGCAGAACTACCTGGCCTTCTGGGACGACCTGCCGAACGTCATCCAGGGCCCCACCTCGGTCGTGCCCGACCACGTCGGCGCGAACACCTGCCGCTTCATCCACGTGGACGCCTCGCATCTGTACGAGCATGTGGCGGGCGACATCGACACCGCGCACAACACGCTGGTGCCGGACGGCCTCGTCGTCCTCGACGACTTCCGCTCCGAGCACACCCCCGGCGTGGCCGCCGCGACCTGGGAGGCGGTGTTCACCCGCGGCCTGCGCCCCATCTGCCTGTCCACCCAGAAGCTCTACGGCACCTGGGGCGACCCGGAGCCGATCCAGGACGAGATGCTCGCGGACGAGGAGTGGCGCAAGGGGATGCACACCAGCGTGCAGGAGATCGCGGGCCGCCGGGTGCTGCGGTTCTCGGGGAAGCCCGCGAACCCGACCCCGCCCACCTCCCGCTTCGCCCATGAGCCGCGCGACCCGGCCCCCGAGCCGCGCTCCGCGTCCACCGCACCGGCGCCCGCTCCCGCGGCGCGCCGCCCCACCGCGGTCCGGCGGTTCGCCGCCGATGTGCTCCCGCCGGTCGTCACCCGCGCGATCCGCCGCCGCAGGGGATAGCTCCCCCGGGCCTGGAGGGGAGCCCGGGGGCCGTCTGGTCCTGGGCTCCCCAGACCCCCGGCGCCGCGCACGGCCTCACCGCCGCCGCGGCGGCGGTGAGGCCGTGCCACGACCGTGCAGGGCGACATGGTCACGGCGTTGACCCCAGGTGGGACACCGTCAGCGCTTGGGGTGTCCGGAGTGTCCGTGGTCGGCCCGGGCGAAGGCCATGGACAGGGCGATGAGGGCGCGGGCGTCGGCGCTGACGTCGTTTCCGGTGGGAAGCGCGACACGTACGGCAGGGAGGGCGGTGTGCGGGTCTTCGCTCTCGGGTTTGAGGTCGAGGGCCGTGGTGATGTGCCGGGCGAGCCGGTCCGGGCCGCAGCGGGCCAGATCGGTGTCGGGCGCCGCCAGCGCGAGGTAGGGGCTCAGGCGGACCAGGCCGTCGCGGCACTCGATGAGGCGGCGGTAGAAGCGCGCGTGGGTGTGCCGGAGGCGTAATCGGTTCCACAGGGGGCGGGCCGGTTCGCGGTGCAGGACGAGTTCCGGGTAGGCGGTGACCAGGGCCCGCCAGAGAGGGGCCAGCTGGTCGTGCATACGGCGGTGGCTGAGGACCGACCGGAGATGGGTCGCCAGCTGCACTCCGCCGAACAGCATGATGCCGATCAGCACACAGCCGAGGGCCAGGTCGGTGTTCACCTGGTTCGCCGCCTCCAGCTCCGAGTGCGACCCGGGTGCGTCGATGCGCAGCAGCACCAGGGCCACCCGGCCGGCCGCGGTGAGTGCCAGCCCGAACAGGCCGGCCGTCATGGTGCGCAGGCTGCGGGCCAGCTGCCGGGACGCCCGGCGGGCATAGCGCAGGGCCCACAGCCCCGAGACGACGTAGGCGTAGATGAAAAAGGCGTTGCCGACGAGGTAGAAACCGGCGATCCCGGGCTGTCCGATGTACGGGGTGGACGGGGTGTGGTCGCGCAGCGCCGGCGGTGTGGCGATCATGCTGATGACCAGGGTGGTCAGGACGCCGGCCAGAAGGCCGGTGTGCAGTCGCAACTGGCGTCGGAAGTCGGCGGGGGCGCTGCGGGTGGAGGCGGCGAAGAACAGGATGAGGGTGCTCAGACCGGACATGTAGAGCGCGTTGAAGGCGACCTTGCCGACGCCGGCCGGCGCGAACGCCATCAGCCGGTCGCGCACCTCGGGGAAGCCGAGGATGTCTCCGGCGGCGAGCAGGAACAGACAGAGGGCCAGGAGGCGCAGCAGCCGGTCGTGCGGGGCGCGGGTCAGGTCGACGGCCTTCCACACCGCTCCCAGGACCAGCATCGCGGTCACTGCCAGATGGAGGATCACGTCCATCCCCACCGGGCGCTCAGTGCGGAGCTCAGGGGGTCGAGCGTGGAGTCCTCGGCGGTGCGGGGGGTGGCGTAGTCGATGACCACGGCCCACTCCTGGATGATGGTCGCGACCAGTTCGGCCTCGCGCTCATAGTCCTCTGTGTAGTAGGCGCGGTTGAACCGTCGTGTGATCAGCTTGCGCGGGTGGTCGGGACCCAGGGCCAGGGCGTCCTCCTCCGCGCCGCCGCCATCCTGGTGGTCGGCGAGGATGTGGCCGATCTCGTGCAGGATGATGTGGTCCTGGTGCACCCGGCTCGTCTTCCGCTGGTAGAAGATGCCGTCCTCGTCCGGGCGGGAGATCCACACGCCGAACGGGCCGGGTACGGGCAGGTCCCAGGGGATCAACCGGATCGGCTTCCCGCGGTGTTGCCCGAGCCGTTGGCACAACTCCTCGACGCGCAGGGGTGGCTGGATGTCCAGTCGGCGTAACAGGCGCTTGCAGTAACGGCGCAGCTCACGTTCGCGTATCGCCACGAGTGCTTCCTCGGGTCTGGGCGCCGGGGACGTCGGTTCCGTCCTGATCGAAGGTGTCGATCATCTTCAGCAGCTGTTCCCGGAGTGCCGGCGTCATGGCTCCCGCTCTCATCGCGATCATCCGTACCTGGTGACTGGCCAGCCGCTCCCGCAGCAGCTCGTCCTCGGGGCTCTCCTGCGCGACCAGGGACTGGACCGTGATCGGCGGCGTTCCTGATTCACGGTGATCGTCAAAGAACTTCGCCAGGCCCTCCAGCACGCTCAGCGTCGGGTTCGTATGCGACCCGTTCCGCAACATCGCCAGATAGCTTCGCGACAGCGTCGCCGGGTGGGACGGATCCGCGGTGACCGTCTTGGCCACCTCGGCCGTCGAGTACTCCCGCTGCCGTCCGTGGGCGTCGCGCCATCGCACCGTTGCGAACAACGCGTTCAACCGTTCGGCCAGCGGCGGCCGACATCCCTTGTCATCACCTGAAGACAATGCCCATCCTCCCGGTCGGATACCCCAGTCATCCCGGAATCTGTGAAGAGCCGAGTGCTCTGCCCGACGCGGCCAATGTTGCTTGCCGTCGCGGAGCACGGAGTGCCAATATGTTGGACACTTCGCCAACGATACCGACGCATGCCGAGCAAGTCTCCATTCAAGGCAGGGGATTTGATGCCACATCACCGTGGCCTCCGTCGGCGGCGTAGGCGTCTCGACGCGACGTACTGATGGATGCGCGAAGAAGGGGAGTCCATGTTAGAGGCGTTACCCGGCCCTGCGACGCGAACTGATCAGGAGGCACGGCGGACGCGGTCCGTGCCCATCGGGACACTGGTGATCTCTGATTCACCGCGCATCGCAGGGGAAAACGCCGAGCACATCAGGGTGCTCGCCGAGTCGGACCTGGCGTGGCCGCCGATCACCGTGCACCGGCCCACGATGCGCGTGGTGGACGGGGTGCACCGGGTGCGCGCAGCGCTGCTGCGCGGCGAGGAGCGGATCGAGGCCGACTTCGTCGACGGCACCGTCGAGGAAGCCTTCGTGCTCGCCGTCAGACTGAACACGCGGCATGGGATGCCACTCTCCCGGGCCGACCGCACCGCCGCGGCCACCCGCCTGGTCGAGAGCCGCCCCAGGTGGTCGAACCGCCGGATCGCGGAGATCGTCGGTGTCTCGCCCACCACGGTCGCCACGCTGCGCGACCGTTCAACCGGCCGGACTGGTCAGTCGAACGTCCGAGCGGGGCGCGACGGCAGGGTCCGTCCCCTCGGCGCCGGCGCCGCCGAGGGGCGCCGGCGGGCGGTCCGCGTCATCCGGTCCCGGCCCGGTGCGTCCCTCCGTGAGATCGCGGCGGAGGCCGGTGTCGCCGTCGCCACCGCCAGGGACGTACGGCAGCGGCTGCGGGTGGGGGAGGACCCGGTGCCGCCGAGGCTGCGGGCGGCCGAAGTGCGGGACTCCGGCAGGGGCGAAGCGTCCCCGGCCGCCGGCACACCATCGGCCGGGGACGGGAAACCCGCCGTAACCCTGCCGCCGGAGCCGGCCGCCCATGCGAGCGCGCGCAGTCTGCGGAAGGACCCGTCGCTGCGCTTCTCCGAGGCCGGACGGACGTTGCTGCGCCTGTGGAGCGCGCACGCGCTGGACGCCGATCAGTGGCAGGTGCTGGCCGACAGCGTGCCCACACACCGGCTGTCCGACGCCACCTGGGCCGCCCGCCGGTGTGCCGAGCAGTGGCTGTGCTTCGCCAGAGGCATGGAGGAGCGCGCCGCGCTGGTCCGTGACCGGGCGAGCTGAGCCGCGTATAGCGCGTCTTCGCCATGGTGGCCGTACGGTCCGCTGCCCTTCATATACGCCGGAGAAGTTCGTGTACGGTGAAGTAACGGGCCGATGGCGCTGATGAATTCGGCAGGTCGGCAACGAACCCGAGGACCGGCGACATGGCACCTCGAAGGGGGATTCCTCGATGCGTAGCTGCGCGACCCAAGCGGAATGAGTGCCGGGCGGCTTTGTGGCTGCCATCCGTCTCCGCTTTTCCTGATGTGCCTTCCTTTCACTGAAAGACTTCCGACGCCAGGGCGGCTCTCGGCCGACCCGGGCTGATATGCGCGCGACCCGTCCCATGACCCGGGCGGGAAGAGCGCTTTCCGCGCCGAACGACTTCACCAGGCCCGGCGACAGGCCATGGGGTTCGTCGTACGCACCCATCGCACCGGGCGCACCCGCACTCCGGGCACCAGCTTTGTGATGCCTCAAGACTGATCACGGACTAAATGGGGGAACAGTGAACACGGCCGAGCGTAGAAGCAAGGGAGTGCAGGAGACGGCCGCCGGCCGGCGACCGGCCCCGATTGCCCCGGGGTGGCGGAATTCCGTCGGGCGCGCGGGAGCGAGCGACAGGGCGGGCGACCGAAGCCCGGAAAAGGCCGTCCGTGACCTGTGGCGGCCCGCGACGCCCCGGCGGGGCCCGGCCACGTACACCCCGGGGGTGCTGCTGGCGGACGACGGCCGGGGGCTTCCGTCCGAGCCGCGGACGGCCGTGCGGTGCATCGAGCTGGCGAACCTGGGCGTGAACCGTGCGGCCGTCATCGAGCAGGCGGAACGGGTGCTGGGGCCTGACGCGACGCGCGCGGACGCGTACGGGGTGTGGCTCGCCATTCTGGCCCTCCAGTACACCGGTGACGTGGTGTCGGCGGACGCGCAGTGCGAGCGGCTGGCCCGGCACCCCTTGTGGTCCGGCTCGGTGCGGCACCAGAACCTGCTCAGGCTGCTGCGGGCCCGCAGCTCCCTGATGTCCGGTGACGCGACCCGGGCTTCGAACCTGCTGAAGGCGGCTCTCGCCGACGAAGGACCGGCCTTCCCGGCCTGTCTCGCCATCGCCTGGCTGATCGAGGCGCTGGTGCACATCGGCGAGCTGGACCAGGCGCATGAGGTGCTGCTGGAGCACGGGCTGGTCGGCCGGCTCAGCGCCGGGCTGCCGGACCGTCCGCATGTGCTGGCCGCGCGGGGCGCGCTGCACATGGCGATGGGCCAGTTCCAGCACGCCGTCGACGACTACACCGCGTGCGGCCGGACCCTGGCGGCCTTGAACGTGGTCAACTCGACGGTCATACCGTGGCGTTCGAGGGCGGCGTTCGGTGCGTTGGCCGTGCAGCGGTACGACCTGGCGCTGGCGCTGGCCGAGGACGAGCTGATCGCGGCGCGCAAGTGGGGCTCGGCACGCGGTGTCGGTGCGGCGCTGCACGCCGTGGCCATAGCGCGGCGGGGCGAGTCGTCGGTGCCCCTGCTGGAGGAGGCCGTCCAGCTGCTCGACCTGGGGCAGGCCCGTACGGAGCTGATGCAGGCGCTCTACGACCTGGGCACGCTGCAGGTGGAGCGGAAGGACGTGGCCGGCGGGCGCAGCCGCCTGGAGGCAGCGGGCGCGGTGGCCCGCGAGTGCGGCAACGCCTACTGGGCGGAACGCGTTCGGCTCGGGCTGGCCCGGCTGAGCGGTCCGGACAACGGTCGGACACTCACCCGCCAGGAGATCAAGATCGCTCAGCTGGCCCGTGCCGGGTACAGCAACCAGCGGATCGCGGAGACGCTGTTCCTCGCCGTACGCACGGTCGAGTTCCACCTTTCCAGCGTCTACCGGAAGCTCGCCATATCCGGCAGAAGGGAGCTGGCCACCGCTCTGGGGTCGGTGGCCGCCTAGGGTGGCCGCCTGGCCTCGCGCTTTCGTGAGCTCTGTCCGGCTGGTGGTCGGACCGCTGTCGGGTTCAACCGCGCGAAAAACCCTACGGGTGGCCCGCAATGAATCCTGTGGGTGCGCCGCAGTGAACCCTGTGGGCACGCCGTAGGTTCCCCAGGCTCGCCTTGTGCGGGGGAGCCGGGAGTGTCAGTGTCGAAATGAATTCAGCGGGGCCTGTTCGAGAGCCCGTATCCATCACCCCACTCATTTCGAGGCTGGCACTCATATGCTCCAGCAGAACACGACCAAGCGGATCGGCTATTGGCTGCTGCATCTGCACAGGCTCTTCGATGAGGCCACCGAACGAGCGTTGTCCAGTGAGCGTCTGAATCGACGGCAGTGGCAGGTGCTGCACGCCATCAGCATCAATGTGAACACCGTCACCGATATCGATGCGGCCTTCTCTCCTTTCCTGGCCGTCGACCGCATCGATTCCTACGCGCCGATCGTGAACGAGTTCGCGGCACGGGGCTGGGTCACGGTGCAGGACGGCGCCGTGGCGCTGACGGCGGACGGCGACGCGGCGCACGACCGGGCCGAGGCGCTGGTGAACGCCCATGCGGACCGCTCGCTCGCCGGGATCTCGGAGGAAGAATTCCTGGCCGCCAACGATGTGCTCGCGCGCATCGCTCACAACCTTGAGAGCGAATAGCGACCGCATGCCCTCGGCCAAGTCGGCGCAGTCATTCCGGGAGAAGAGTATGGACGCTTCAGTCGTTGTGGTCGGTGCCGGGCCCGCCGGACTCATGCTGGCCGGGGAGCTGCGCCTGGCGGGCATCGATGTCATCGTGCTGGACCGGCTGCCCGAACGCACCGGGGAGTCACGCGGCATCGGGTTCACGATCCGCACCATGGAGGTGTTCGACCAGCGGGGTCTGCTCTCCAGGTTCGGTGAGATCGAGACCAGCGAGGCCGGGCACTTCGGCGGTCTGCCCCTCGATCTGGGCCTGTTGGGCGCCGCCCACGGCGCCGCCCGGACCGTGCCCCAGTCCACGACCGAGGCCGTGCTGGAGAGCTGGGCCCGGGACCTCGGGGCCGAGATCCGCCGCGGTCACTCGGTCACCGGCTTCGTCGAGGACGCCGAGGGCGTGACCGTCACCGTCGCCGGCGGGCCCAATCTGCGGGCCCGGTATGTGGTGGGCTGTGACGGGGGACGCAGCACCGTGCGCAACATCGCCGGCTTCGACTTCCCCGGCACCCCCGCCACCACCGAACTCTTCCTCGCCGACCTGCGCGGGGTGGAGCTGGAACCCCGCATGATCGGCGAGCGCACACCCGGCGGCATGGTGATGGTGGCGCGGCTGCCCGGCGGCATCCACCGGATCATCGTCGGCGAGCGCGGCACGCCGCCGCCCGAACGGCGCACGGCCCCACCGGAGTTCAACGAGGTGGCGGACGTCTGGAAGCGTCTGACGGGCACCGACATCTCGGACGCCGAGCCGGTGTGGGTCAGCGCGTTCGGCGATGCGGCCCGCCAGGTCACCGAGTACCGGCGCGGCCGGGTACTGCTGGCCGGGGACGCCGCGCACGTCCATCTGCCGGCCGGCGGACAGGGGATGAACACCAGTGTCCAGGACTCGGTGAACCTGGGCTGGAAGCTGGCCGCCGTGGTGCGCCGCACGGCCCCCGAGACCCTGCTGGACACCTACCACGACGAGCGGCACGAAGTGGGCCGTCAGCTGCTGGCCAACACGCGCGCCCAGAGCACCCTCATCCTCGGCGGCGACGAGGTGGGACCGCTGCGGGACACCCTGGCCGAACTGCTGGACGGCCACCCCGAGGTCGTACGCCGACTGGCCGCCAAGGTCAGCGGCCTCGACATCCGCTATGAGACGGGCGGCGGTTCGCACCCGCTGCTGGGCGCCCGTATGCCGCGGCTGTCCCTGCTCAGGGACGGCCGGCCCACCAGCAGCAGCGAGCTCCTCCGCTCGGGCCGTGGCGTCCTCCTGGACCTGGAGGACAACGCCACGCTGCGCGGCCGGGCACGGGGGTGGGCCGACCGGGTCGACATCGTGACGGCCTCCCGTCACGGGGACCTCCTCGACGAGGACCCCCTGGTGCGGACCGCCGCCGTCCTGCTGCGCCCCGACGGCCATGTCGCCTGGGCCGCACCCGGCTCCCGCTCCGACCTACCGATGGCACTGGCCCGCTGGTTCGGGCCGGCCCGATGAGCACCAGAAGGGAAGCGATGCACAGCACGTTGATCGTCGCCAGGATGGACTCCGGCTCGGCCCGTGAGGTCGCCGACCTGTTCGCCGCCTTCGACCGCACCGACATGCCCGCCCGGATGGGCACCCGTCGCCGTCGGCTCTTCGAGTTCCACGGCCTGTACTTCCACCTCCAGGACTTCGACGAGGACAACGGCGAGGGGCGGATCGAGGAGGCCAAGACCGATCCGCGGTTCGTGCGGATCAGCCAGGACCTCAAGCCGTACATCGAGGCGTACGACCCCGCGACGTGGCGGTCGCCCAAGGACGCCATGGCTCGTCGCTTCTATGAATGGAGTGCCTCATGAGCGCCGCCGACGGCCGCCGCCGGGTGGCGATCACCGGGATCGGGGTCATCGCCCCGGGCGGGCAGGGAACCAAGGAGTTCTGGAAGCTGCTCACCGACGGACGCACCGCCACCCGCCGCATCTCCTTGTTCGACCCCTCGCCGTTCCGCTCCCAGGTGGCCGCCGAGGCCGACTTCGACGGGGAACTGTCCGGGCTGACCCCGCAGGAGGTCCGGCGGATGGACCGGGCCGCGCAGTTCGCGGTGGTCGGCGCCCGGGAGGCGGTCGCCGACAGCGGGCTGGAGTTCGGCACGCTGGACCCGCACCGGACCGGCGTGACGATCGGCAGCGCGGTCGGCGCCACCACCGGACTCGACCAGGAGTACCGCACGGTCAGCGACGGCGGTCGGCTGGAACTCGTGGACCACACCTACGCCGTGCCGCATCTGTACGGCTACATGGTGCCCAGTTCCTTCGCCACCGAGGTTGCCTGGGCAGTGGGTGCCGAGGGCCCCACCACCGTCATCTCCACGGGCTGCACCTCCGGCCTGGACGCGGTGGGTTTCGCGGTGGACGTGATCCGGGAGGGCACGGCGGACGTGATGGTCGCCGGTGCCACCGACGCGCCGATCTCCCCGATCACCGTGGCCTGCTTCGACGCGATCAAGGCGACCACGCCCCGCAACGACGACCCCGAGCACGCCTCCCGGCCCTTCGACGCCAGCCGCAACGGCTTCGTCATCGGGGAGGGCGCGGCGGTGTTCGTCCTTGAGGAGCTGGAGAGCGCCCGCGCCCGGGGCGCGCGGATCTACGCCGAGGTGGCCGGATTCGCGACCCGCTCGAACGCGTTCCACATGACCGGGCTGCGGCCCGACGGCGTCGAGATGGCCGAGGCCATCCGGGTCGCGCTCGACGAGGCCCGGCTCGCCGCCGAGGACATCGACTACATCAACGCCCACGGCTCGGGCACCAAGCAGAATGACCGGCACGAGACCGCCGCGTTCAAGCGCAGCCTGGGCGAGCACGCCTACCGCACCCCGGTCAGCTCCATCAAGTCGATGGTCGGGCACTCGCTCGGTGCCATCGGCTCCATCGAGATCGCCGCGTCGGTCCTGGCCATGGCCCATGACGTGGTGCCACCGACGGCGAACCTGCACCGCCCCGACCCGGAGTGCGACCTGGACTACGTGCCCCTGACCGCCCGGGACTGGAAGACCGACGCCGTGCTGTCGGTCGGCAGCGGATTCGGCGGCTTCCAGAGCGCCGTGGTGCTCGCCGACCCCGAGCGGGGCGAGCGATGAACGCCACGGTCCTGGTCACCGGACTCGGCATCGTGGCCCCGACCGGCCTCGGCATCGAGGACTACTGGTCGGCCACGCTCGCCGGCCGGAGCGCGGTCGGGCGGGTCACCCACTTCGACCCCACGCCCTATCCGTCCCGGCTGGCGGGTGAGATCAGCGGGTTCGCCGCCGAGGAGTATCTGCCGGGCCGGCTTCTGCCGCAGACCGACCGAATGACCCGGCTCGCCCTGGTCGGCGCCGACTGGGCGTTCACCGACGCGGGTGTGGTGCCGTCCGAACTGCCCGCGTACGACGTCGGAGTGATCACCGCGAGCCACTCCGGCGGCTTCGAGTTCGGCCAGAACGAGCTGCGGGCCCTGTGGAGCAAGGGTGGTCGGCACGTCAGCGCCTACCAGTCCTTCGCGTGGTTCTACGCCGTCAACAGCGGCCAGATCTCCATCCGCAACGGTCTGCGCGGCCCCAGCAGCGTCGTGGTCAGTGACCAGGCCGGCGGGCTGGACGCGCTGGCGCAGGCCCGCCGGCAGCTCCGCAAGGGCGTCAGCGTGGTCATCGCCGGTGCGGTCGACGCGTCGATCTGCCCGTGGGGGTGGGTCGCCCAGATGACCAGCGGCCGACTGAGCACCTCAGACGACCCGGCCCGGGCGTATCTGCCGTTCGATGACCGGGCCGCCGGACACGTCCCCGGGGAGGGCGGCGCCCTGCTGGTCCTGGAGGCGGCCGAGCACGCCCGGCGGCGCGGCGCCCCACGGGTGTACGGCGAGATCGCGGGCCATGCCGCCACGATCGACCCCAGGCCCGGCAGCGACCGCGCCCCCACCCTTCAGCGCGCGATCGAACTCGCCCTCGCCGACGCGGGGACGGCCCCCGAGGACATCGGGGTGGTGTTCGCCGACGCCGCCGCCGTGCCGGACCTGGACCGGGCGGAGGCGGAGGCGATCACCAAGGTCTTCGGGCCGCGCGGAGTGCCGGTGACCGCGCCGAAGACCACCACCGGCCGGCTGTACTCCGGTGCCGCCGCCCTCGACCTGGCCGCCGCGTTCCTGTCGATCCGCGACCAGGTGATCCCGCCGACCGTCGGCAGCACACTCTCCCCGTCCTATGAGATCGACCTGGTGAGCGGCGCCCCGCGACCCGCCGAGCCGCGCAGCGCCCTGGTGATCGCCCGCGGCCAGGGCGGCTTCAACTCCGCCATGGTCGTCCGCGCCGCCGAACCCGCCCACCTATGACCCGTACGAAAGGACCCGTATGTCTGCCAAGGAGTTCACCCTCGACCAGCTGAGGGCCACGTTACTGGAGGGCGCCGGCACCGACGAGAGCGTCGACCTGGACGGCGACATCCTCGACACGTCCTTCGAGGACCTGGGCTACGAGTCGCTGGCGATGCTGGAGACCGTCAGCCGCATCGAGCGCGAGCACGGCATCAGCCTGGACGAGGAGGCGGTCGGTGAGGCCGACACTCCCCGCGCGCTGATCCGGCTGGTCAACGAACGCCTGTCCGCCACCCAGACCGCCTGAGCGGAGCCCACGATGACCGACAACACCGCCAGGGTCGCCCTGGTCACCGGCGCCACCAGCGGGATCGGCCTCGCCGCCGCCCGGACCCTCGCCCAGCAGGGGCACCGTGTCTACATATGCGCCCGTGACGGGAACGCGGTCGCCGCGACGGTGAAGACACTCCGATACGAGAACCTGGACGTGGACGGCAGCCCCGCCGACGTGCGTTCCAAGGAGGACATCGAGGCCGTGGTGCGGGCCGCGGTGGCCCGCTTCGGACCGATCGACGTGTTGGTCAACAACGCGGGGCGCAGCGGGGGAGGGGTGACCGCCGACATCGCCGACGAGCTGTGGGACGACGTCGTCGCCACCAACCTCACCAGCGTCTTCCGGATGACCCGCGAGGTGCTCAACGCGGGCGGCATGCGCCAGAAGAAGCGCGGCCGGATCATCAACGTCGCGTCCACGGCGGGCAAGCAGGGCGTGGTGCTCGGCGCCCCGTACTCGGCGTCCAAGCACGGCGTGGTCGGCTTCACCAAGGCGCTGGGCAATGAGCTGGCGCCGACCGGGATCACCGTCAACGCGGTGTGCCCGGGCTACGTCGAGACGCCGATGGCCCAACAGGTGCGGCAGGGCTACGCGGCGGCGTACGGCACCTCCGAGGACGCCATTCTGGAGAAGTTCCAGGCCAAGATCCCGCTCGGCCGCTACTCCACCCCCGAGGAGGTCGCCGGCCTGGTCGGCTATCTCGCCTCCGATCCGGCCGCCTCGATCACCGCGCAGGCGCTGAACGTCTGCGGCGGCCTGGGCAATTTCTGAATCGGGAGACATCATGACGAACCGCCAGGTCGAACACGAGATCAGCGTCCAGGCCGGCGCCCGGGACGTCTACCGGCTGCTCGCCGAGGTGGAGAACTGGCCGAGGCTCTTCCCGCCGTCGGTGTACGTCGAAGTCCTCGAGCGCGAGGCGGACCAGGAGCGCATACGCATCTGGGCCACCGCCAACGGTGAGGCCAAGAACTGGACCTCGATCCGCGAGCTGGACCCGGAAGGCCTGCGCATCACCTTCCGGCAGGAGGTCTCCGCGCCGCCGGTGGCGTCGATGAGCGGCACCTGGGTCATCGAACCCCGAGGAGAGCGGGAGACCCGGCTACGGCTGCTGCACGAGTACCGCGCGATCGACGACGACCCCGAGGGCTTGCGGTGGATCGACGAGGCCGTCGACCGCAACAGCCGGGAGGAACTGCCCGGCGTCAAGGCCGGGCTGGAGGAAGCCACCCGGACCGAGGAGCTGACCCTGTCCTTCGTGGACGACGTCACCGTCAACGGCTCCGCCAAGGACCTCTATGACTTCGTCAACGAGGCCAACCTGTGGACCGAGCGGCTGCCGCATGTCAACGAGGTGAAGCTGACCGAGGACACCCCCGGCCTCCAGGTGCTGCGGATGGAGACGCTCACCAAGGACGGCTCCGCGCACACCACCGAGTCGGTCCGGGTCTGTTTCCCGCACCACAAGATCGCCTACAAGCAGACCACGCTGCCGGCGCTGATGAAGCTGCACACCGGGTACTGGACGTTCGAGGAGGGGCCCGACGGCGTCACCACCGCCGCCTCCCAGCACACGGTGGTCATCAACGCCGAGAACATCACCAGGATCCTCGGCCCGGACGCGGGCGTGTCCGAGGCCCGGGAGTTCATCCGCAACGCACTCGGCAACAACAGCCGGGCCACCCTGGGCCACGCCAAGGACTATGCGGAAGCGCGGCGCTGACCGATGCCCACTCCCTCGACCCACGGCACGCCGGACACCGATGTCGTGGTGGTCGGTGCCGGTCCGGTCGGACTGCTGCTCGCCGGGGACCTGTGCGCGCACGGGGTGCGGGTCCTGGTGGTGGAGCAGCTGGTCCGGCCGATGACCGAGTCGCGCGCCTCCACCCTGCACGCCCGCACCATGGAGGTGCTGGCCGAGCGCGGCGTCCTCGACCGGCTCGGCTCGCTTCCGGACGGCGGTCCGGGGCACTTCGGCGGTATCCGGCTCGACCTGGCGGAGGCCGACCCCGGACATCCCTACGCGGGACAGTGGAAGTGCCCCCAGACCCGGCTGGAAGCAGTGCTCCAGGAGCGGGCCGTGGAGCTGGGGGCGCGGATCCGGCGGGGCCGGCGGCTGGTGGACCTCGCCGAGCAGGGCGACCGGGTGCTGGTCGAGACCGTACCCGTGGACCGGGCAGCGGACGGCGGGGTGGCCGACGGCACGCGGGAACGGGTGACGGGCTCCTACGTCGTCGGCTGCGACGGCTGGCGGTCCACGGTACGGAAGGCCGCCGGGTTCGAGTTCGCCGGCCGGGACGCGACTCGGGAGATGCTGCGGGCCGACGTCGCCGGGATCGACATCCCCGCCCGGCGGTTCGAGCGGCTGGAGCACGGACTGGCCACCGCGCACCGCTGGCCGGACGGCACCACCCGGGTCATGGTGCACGTCTACGGCGCCGAGCCCCGACCCCGTACCGCAGCGCCGGAGTTCGGCGAGGTCGCGCGGGCTTGGGCGCGGGTGACGGGCGAGGACATCGGCCACGGGACACCGCTGTGGCTGAACGCCTTCGACAACGCCCGGCATCAGGCCACCCGCTACCGGCGGGGCCGGATCCTGCTCGCCGGCGACGCCGCGCATACGCAGATGCCGGTGGGTGGACAGGCCCTCAACCTCGGACTCCAGGACGCGGCGGCCCTCGGCGGGCGGCTCGCCCAGCGCCTTGGCGGCGGGGTGGACGACGCGGTCCTGGACGACTACCACCGGGAGCGCCATCCCATCGGCGTGCGCACCCTCACCGACATCCAGGCCCAGTCGACCCTGCTGCTCGGCGGGCCCGAGATCGAGCCCCTGCGGGAGGTCTTCGCCGAGCTGATGCGCTTCGACACCGTACGCCGCCGGATGGCCCGCATGATCAGCGGCCTCGGCCTGCCCCGTACCCCGGTCGCGCCGCCACCCGCCACCGCCTCGGCGCGCCCCCTTCCTTCCCCGACGACTGCGAACGGCAGGACTTCCACCATGGACAAGCTTTCCCGCAAGACCGCGCTGGTGACCGGATCCAGCCGAGGCATCGGGCGGGCCACCGCGCAGCGGCTGGCCGCCGAGGGCGCGCTGGTCGCCGTGCACTACGCGACCAACGAGGACGCGGCGCAGGAGACCATCGAGCTGATCGAGAAGGACGGCGGCCGGGCCTTCGGCGTCCGGGCCGAACTCGGCGTCCCCGGTGACGTCCACGCCTTGTTCCTCGGCCTGGAGCGCGGGCTGAAGGAGCGGACCGGCGGCACCACTCTGGACATCGTCGTCAACAACGCGGCCGTGACGACCCCGGCCGGGGTGCAGCCGGAGGACGTCACCCCCGATGAATTCGACCGGCTCTTCGCGGTGAACGCCAAGGCGCCCTTCTTCATCGTGCAGCGCGCCCTGCCGCTGCTCCCCGATGGCGGCCGGATCATCAACATCTCCTCCGGACTGACCAGGGTCGCCAATCCCGACCAGGTCGCCTACTCGATGACCAAGGGCGCGATCGAGCAGATCACCCTGCACTTCGCCCGCCACCTCGCCCCGCGCGGCATCACCGTCAACAGCGTGGCGCCCGGCATCACGAACAACGGCGGCCCCGTCTTCGACATCCCCGAGGCCGTGGCGCAGATGGCACAGCTGTCGGCCTTCAAGCGGGTGGGTGAGGCGGTGGACGTCGCGAACGTGGTGACCTTCCTGGCCACCCACGAGGCCCGCTGGATCACCGGCGCCTTCATCGACGCCAGCGGCGGCACCCTGCTGGGCTGACCCGGCCACATGAGAGGAGGGGGAGAACGGTGACGGCCGTACAGGAACCGCCGACTTTTGCCGAACACGTCGGCGAACTCAGGGAACTGAAGGAAACAGCCCGGCTCGGGGCCGACCCCAGGGCCACCGAGCGCCAGCACGCCAAGGGGAAGCTGACCGCGTACGAACGCATCGACCTCCTGCTCGACCCCGGGAGCTTCACCGAGGTCGAGCCGTTGCGGCGGCACCGGGCCACGGGCTTCGGACTGGAGGGCAAACGGCCGCACACCGACGGTGTCGTCACTGGCTGGGGCACCGTCGAGGGGCGGACCGTCTTCGTGTACGCGCACGATTTCAGGATCTTCGGCGGCGCGCTGGGCGAGGCCCACGCGGAGAAGATTCAGAAGATCATGGACATGGCCGTCGCGGCGGGTAGTCCGCTGGTGTCCCTCAATGACGGCGCCGGCGCCCGCATCCAGGAGGGCGTCTCCGCGCTCGCCGGCTACGGCGGGATCTTCCAGCGCAACACCCGGGCGTCCGGCGTCATCCCGCAGATCAGTGTGATGCTCGGCGCCTGCGCGGGCGGCGCGGCCTACTCGCCCGCGCTCACCGACTTCGTCTTCGCGGTCCGCGGGATCTCACAGATGTTCATCACCGGCCCCGACGTGGTCCGCGCGGTCACCGGCGAGAAGGTCACGCACGACGGGCTCGGCGGCGCCGACGTCCACGGCAGTTCCTCGGGCGTCGCCCACTTCGTCCACGACGACGAGGAGACCTGTCTGGCCGAGGTGCGCTGGCTGCTGTCGATGCTGCCCTCCAACAACCGTGAACTGCCGCCCGCCGCCGCGACCGGGGACCCTGCGGACCGCGGGGTGGACCGGCTGGTGGAGCTGGTGCCGCTGGACGGCAACCGGTCCTACGACATGCGTGAGGTGATCGCCGAGATCGTCGACGACGGCGACTTCATGGAAGTGCACGCCCAGTGGGGTGCCAACCTGGTGTGCGCGCTGGGCCGGCTCGACGGCGAGGTGCTCGGCGTGGTGGCGAACCAGCCGGCCGCGCTGGCCGGTGTCCTCGACATCACCGCGAGCGAGAAGGGCGCCAGGTTCGTCCAGTTCTGCGACGCCTTCAACATTCCGCTGCTCACGCTGGTGGACGTCCCCGGCTTCCTGCCCGGCGTCGATCAGGAGCACGAGGGCATCATCCGCCGCGGCGCCAAGCTGCTCTACGCGTACTGCAACGCCACCGTGCCGCGGATCTCGGTGGTGCTGCGCAAGGCGTACGGCGGCGCCTACATCGTGATGGACTCGCGTTCCATCGGTGCGGACCTCGCCCTGGCCTGGCCCACCAACGAGATCGCGGTCATGGGCGCGGAGGCGGCCGCTGACGTGGTCTTCCGACGGGAGATCGCCGCCTCGGACGACCCCGCGACCACCCGCGAACAGAAGATCAAGGAGTACCGGCGGGAGCTGGTGCACCCGTACTACGCGGCCGAACGCGGTCTGGTCGACGACGTGATCGACCCGGGTGACACCCGCGCCGTGCTGGCCCGCGCCTTCGCGATGCTGCGACGCAAGGACGCCGACCTGCCGCGCCGCAAGCACGGCAACCCGCCGCAGTGACCGCCGCGACGGGGCCGACCGGCGACGGGCAGGTCTTCCTGCGGATCGAGAAGGGCCGCCCGGACGCGCTGGAGCTCGCCGCGCTCACCGCGGCCCTGTTCCAACGCCTCGCCGCCCAGCCGGCGGAACCGGACCGGCCCCGGCCCCGGGCCGGCTGGCGCCGCCCCGAACGGTCACCGGGCTTCCAGGGCCCCAGGTCATGGCAGGACACGGCCCCGTGAACCGCCCTCGAGTACGCCAACGACGAACGGAAGTCAGGGCATGGAATCAGGAATTCTCTTCGACCTGCGCAACCCGGAGGCCTGGCACCGGCCGTGGGCCGACCACTACGCGCGCTCGCTCGAGTGGTGCGAGGAGGTCGACCGGCGCGGTATCGGTGGCGTGTGGTTCACCGAGCACCACCTGTTCGAGGACGGCTATCTGCCGCAGCCGCTGGTGTTCGCCGCCGCGGCGGCCGCCCGGACCCGTGACTGCCGGATCGGCACCGCGGTGATCCTGCCCAACCTGCGCAGGCCGGCCCAGCTCGCCGAGGACGCCGCGATCGTCGATCTGATCAGCGGCGGCCGGCTCGAACTCGGCGTCGGCGCCGGCTACCGGGTGCCCGAGTACGACCTGTTCGGCGCCGAGTTCGGCCGCCGGTTCGGCCGGGTGGAGAAGAACATCCGGGAGGTGCGCAGGCTGTGGGAGGAAGGCGGCATCACGCCCGGCCCGATCCAGCGCCCGGTGCCCGTGTGGGGTGGTTTCTACGGACCGCGCGGTGCCCGGATCGCCGGCCGCCTCGGCATCGGATTGCTGCACATCAACCGGGCGATGTACGAGCACTACGAGGCCGGGCTCGCGGAGGGCGGCCACGATCCGCGAACCGCTCGGGTCTCGGACCTGCTGCCGGTGATCCTCGCGGACGACCCCGAGGCCGTCTGGCCCCGGATCGCCCCGCACCTGGTCCACCAGATGAACACCTACCGCCTCGGGTCCGTGGAGGGCACCGACCACCCCGCCCCGCCGCTGCTCAAGGTCGAGGACTTCCCCGAGAAGCGGCCCGAGGACGGTTCCTGGGCCACTCTTGAGGTGCTCACCCCCGAGCAGGCCGCGGTACGCATCCACGAGCGGACCAGGGGACTGCCCGTCAGGCACCTCATCTTCTGGGCGAGCGTCGCGGGGATGCCGGACGATCTCGTGGCCCGGCACATCGAGCTGGTCGCCGAGTTGCCGAAGCTGCTGGAGAGGCAGTCGGCCGGTGGGTGAGCCGGTCGTGACCCCGGCGGCCGCCGCGCCGCGGGGGATCCGCCGTCACCGGGCCCTGCTGGTCGTCCTCTCCGGAAACATGCTCCTGGACGCCATCGAGGTCTCGGTGGTGCTGGTGGCCCTGCCGTCGATCGGCGCCGACCTGGGACTGACCATGTGGTCGGTGCAGTGGCTGATGAGCGGATTCGCCCTCGGCTTCGCCGCGATGCTGACCCTGGGGCCGGTGCTGTCCGGCCGTTTCGGGCTGCGCCGCGTCTACCTCGCCGCGATGCTGCTCTTCGCGCTCGCCTCCGTCGTCGGCGGACTGAGCGACGGCATGGCGACGCTGGTCGCCTCCCGGCTGGTCAAGGGGGCGTGTGCGGCGCTGACCGCGCCCGCCGGACTGGCGCTGATCGGCACCACGTTCCCCGGCGGTCCGCCGCAGCGCCGGGCGGTGTCGGTGTACTCGCTGTTCGGCGCGGCCGGGTTCACCGCGGGGCTGCTGCTCTCCGGAGCGCTGGCACCCGGCCACTGGCACGGGACGTTCCTGTTCCCCGCCCCGGTGGCCCTGGCACTGCTGGTGTGGGGTTTCAGGGTGATCCCCGGCGGTGTACGGCAGCCGCCGACTCCGCTCGGCGGGGCGATCCTGCGCAACGGCCCGCTGGTGCGGGCGACGATGGGTGCGGCCACCCTCAACGGGGCGTACATCGGCCTGCTGTCGCTGGCCACGTTCCGGGCGAGCGACGCCTTCGGCTGGCGGCCGTGGCAGGTCGCGCTCGGCCTGCTGCCCGCCTGTGTGCCGCTCGCGGTCTCGGTCCCGTTCGCCGGACGGCTGGTCCAGCGGTTCGGTACCGGGCGGTTGATCGCCGCCGGGGCGCTGTGCGCTCTCGCCGGGCAGCTTTACGCCCTGCTGCGGCCGGGCCCGCTGTCGTACGCGGCCGGCCTGCTGCCCGCGCTGCTCCTGGTGTCGGCCGCCTTCGTGCTCTCCTTCGCGGCGCTGAACATGCAGGCCGCGCAGAGCGTGGCACCGGCCCTGCGCGGTGCGGCCGTGCCGGTCTACCAGACGGGGGTACAGCTGGGCAGCGTCGTCATGCTGCCGCTGGTCGCCGGGCTCGCCACCCTCACCGACGGCTACCGGGCGCCCCTGCTGGCGACGTCGCTGGTCGCGGCGGTGGGGGTGGTGGCAGCCGTGGGCGGGCTGCGCGAGCGCACATGACGTCCGCCTCAGCCGGTCAGCAGCTCCCGGGTGACGGCGTCGAGCCGCCGCGCGTCCTCCGGGTCGAACGAGTGGTGCCGCAGATCCAGGCGCCGGCCTTCGAAGAAGGCGCTCAGCGGCTCGGCGGGCGGGCTGTCGATGGCCGCGACGATGGGGGTGATGCCGGCCTCGACCGGCTTGGCGAACCGCAGCATCTCCTTGACGTGGGCGGCGGTGGCCGGGTCGAACTCGCCGGCGAAGCCGGTCGCCGTACCGCCCGGGAAGTCCAGCACGTACCGGGTCCGGTGGCCAGGGCGCTGGAGGGAGAAGGAGACGCCGAGGAGGTTGTTCAGCTTGCCGCCCTGGAACATGGCGCCCCAGCCGTCGTAACCCCGCTCGAGGCCCAGGTCGTCCCAGTGGATCTGACCCGCTTCCACGCCCGGCCCGGCCACGTTCACGATGACCGGGTCGGGGGCCTTCTCCAGCAGGTCGAGCAGGCCGTCGCCGAGCAGGAAGCGGCTCAGGTAGTACAGCGCGAAATTGTGCTCGAAACCTTCGGAGGTGACGCGGCGAGAGGAGCGGAAGAACCGGGCGCACAGCACCAGGGCGTCCACCGCGGGGAAATTCTCCCTGATGTCCTCGATGATCCGCTTGTTTTCGCTGACCAGACTGAGGTCCGCGGGCAGGAAGAAGGCCCGCTCCCCGGCGCCCAGGTCTTCCGCCGCGGCAAGGAAGATCCGCCCCTTCTCCGGATGGGGGCCGATGACCACCACCTGGTCGCCGCGCTTCAGATACGTGTGGGCGAGCGCTTCTCCGATGCCGGAGGTGCCGCCCGAGACAACCAGGGTCTTCATGATGTTCTCCTTGAGGGCCGGAACGAGAAAAGAAAGGGTCGTGCAATGAGCTACGAGGCAGATCTGGCCGAGACGGTGAAGCACCTCACCGAACGGGTCCATGAACTGGAGGCGATTCACGAACTCCAGCGGCTGCGTACCGAGTTCCACCGCTGCCTGAACAACGCGGAGTGGGACGGGCTGGCCAGTCTGTTCACCGACGATGCGCACCTCGACTACGGCGACTTCGGGCAGGCGCACGGCAGCGCCGGAATCCGCGAATTCTACAGCGCCTTACCGGGGAAGATCCTCGAATTCCAGACCGGCGCCCGGACCATCTCTTTCAAGAACTTCGTCCACGGGCATCAGGTCGAGGTGCTGAGCAGGGAATCCGCCATCGGCGTCTCCTTCTTCGAGGAGAAGATACGGTTCGACCGGGAGAGCGAAATCCACAACAGCATCGGCCAGTTCACCGACACCTACGCCCACCGGGACGGGCGTTGGCACTTCGTCAAGGTCGAGCTGGATCACTACTGGGTGGTGCCGGACAACGAGGGCTGGCGCTGGCCCTGGTGATCCCCGCCGGGCCCCCGGCACCCGTTGCCGGGGGCCGAGCCGCACGGCTGTCATCCGCGTGCGGCCTCTTCCTGGGCCAGTGGGGCGGCGGCCGGCGCGACGACGCGCCGGCGCAGCGCGGGGAGCATGGCGAGCACTCCGAGCACCGCGAAGATCAGCGGTACCGCCAGCGCGACGCGCAGGCCGTGCAGCACCTCGGAGGGCGCGGGACCGGTGTTCGCCGCGTTGACGGCGGTGGCCACGCTCAGCCCCAGCGCCGGACCGATCTGGAACGAGGTGTTGACCAGGCCGCCGGCCACCCCCTGGTCCTCCACGGGAACGCTGTCGGCCGCCGCCATGGTGAGCGGTCCGTACGCCAGCGAGAAGCCGAGGCCGATCAGCAGGAACGCGGGCAGCAGCAGCGCGGCGTAGCTGGAGTCGGCGGTCAGGAACTGGAGCAGCGCGTAGGCCAGGACGGCCGAGGTCATGCCCGCCAGGACCACCCGCTCCACGCCGAAGCGGCCCACCATCGGGGCGGCGATCCGGGTCGACAGCACGGCGGCGACCAGCCCCACCGGGCTCACCGCGAACCCGGTCTCCATCGCCGACCAGCCCCGGTAGTCCTGGAAGTACAGCGTCATGGTGAACAGCACGCCGATCCAGGCACCGATCAGCGACATCGCGGCGATGTTGGCGCGGACCAGGGCGGGGGAGCGCAGCATGTCCAGCCTGACCAGCGGCTTGTCGATCTTCCGCTCGATCGCGGTGAACACGACGAGGAGCAGCGCGGCGGCCACCAGCGAGCCCACGGTGCGGGCCGAGGCCCAGCCCACCTCCGGTGCCTGCACCAGGGTGAACACCACCAGCACCATGGTCGCGGTGATGGTCACGGCGCCGAGGATGTCGAAGTCCTTGGCGCCACCCTCCGGCCGGGGCGACCGCGGGATCAGCGCGAGGCCCCCGAGGAACGCGGCGAGTCCGACGACGGACGGGGCGAAGAACACCCAGCGCCAGTCCAGGTCGGTGAGCAGACCGCCGATGACCATGCCGAAGGCCATGCCGGTGGCGCCGGTCGCGGTGAAGATGGCCAGGGCCTTGTTGCGGATGTGGCCCTCGGCGAAGCTCGTGGTGATGATCGAGAACCCGGCAGGGGCGCTGAACGCGGCGCCGACGCCGGTGAGGAAGCGGGCCGCGATGAGCACCTCGCCGTTGGGAGCCGCGCCGCCGACCGTGGAGCCGATGACGAAGACCATCAGCGACGCGAGCAGCATCCTGCGCCGGCCCAGCAGGTCGGCGGCGCGTCCGCCGAGGAGCAGGAAGCCGCCGAAGCCGACCACATAGCCGGTGATCACCCATTGGAGGGTGCTGGTCGACATGTCGAGCGAGGTCCCGATCGCCGGCAGGGCGACGCCTTTCATCGAGACGTCGAGGGCGTCGAGGAATAACGCGCCGCAGAGCACGGCAAGCATGCCGTAAGCCTTGGAGGACATGGTCGTGAAGACCGCGTTGGTTGGGGGAGGGGCGGGCATGAGAGCCTCCAGAAGAGCCGGACCGATCGGTCTGTTATCAGCCGAGGCACAGCATGACCGTGTCACTGACGGGATGTCAATGCGACTTCCCCGGGAGGGGACCGATCGGTCTGATAGTCTTCGGAAGCATGCCGCGCAAACGCACGCCCGACGCTCATGACCGCATCCTGGATGCCGCGGGCGGCCTGTTCGACCGCTATGGTGTGCACGCGGTCGGGATGCAGCAGATCATCGATGACCTGGGGTGCGGAAAGCAGCTTCTCTACCGGGAATTCGCCAGCAAGGACAAGCTGGTCGTGGCTTATCTGGAACGCTGCACCCAGGATTGGGACCGCACCTTCGCGCGCGCCCTCGCGGCGGCTGCCACACCCGAGGAGCAGCTCGTCGAAGTGGTCCGTGCCGTCCAGACCATGGTGCCCGGAACCCGTGGCTGCTCCCTGCGCAATACGCACGCCGAATTCCCCGACCCGGAACATCCCGCGCATCAGGTCTCCCTGGAGCATTTCAAGGCTGTCCGGGAACAGCTGCGGGAATTGGCGCGGCGGACTTCCGCGGCCGATCCTGACCGACTGGGTGACCGGATCATGCTGATCATCGACGGCGTGTACGCGAGCGGCGCCACGCTCGGTGCCACGGGCACCGCGGAGGAAGCCGTCGCATTGGCCCGCGACGTGATTCGGATCGAGACGTCCCCGCCGGTCGCGGAATCGGAAATACCGGCTGACGTCCAGTAATTGACGGCGGGACGGAGCACGGAGTCCGCCGCATCCGAACCTGTGGTCGTCCCGCAGTGACAGGGCGAATCTCCGCGGTGTTGCCTGGAAACCCATTGGAGGCCGACCGGCGGCCTTCAGAGTTTCCGAGGGAGACCATCGTGACCCAGCCCAAGCCCGTCGCGCTGATCAGCGGAGCCGGCCGAGGCATCGGCGCGGCCACCGCGCGGGAGCTGGGACGGCGCGGCTACCACGTGATTGTCAACTACCGGAGCGACTCCGAGGCCGCCGACGCCGTCGTCGAGACGATCACACGGGAGGGCGGCTCCGCCCAGGCCGCCCAGGCCGACGTCTGCGACGCCGAACAGGTCGCCGCCCTGGTCGAGCGGGTCCGCTCGGAACACGGCCGGATCGACGTGCTGATCCTCAATGCCAACACGGTCAACCCGTCGTTCGTGCCCCTGACGGAGCTGTCCTGGGACGCCTTCGCCGAGAAGGTCAACGGCGAGCTGTCCGGCGTGTTCCACCTCAGCCGGCACACACTCGCCGTCATGCGGGAGCAGCGGTCGGGCCGGATCGTCTTCATCTCGAGCACCGCCACCGACTTCATCGGCATGGCCGTGGCGCACTCCACCGCCAAGGCCGCGCTGAACACCTTCAGCCGTCATGTCGCCGGAGTCGGTGCGCAGTACGGCGTCCGGGTGAACACGGTCTCGTTCGGAGCGGTGCGTACGGAGTCTTCCGGGGCGGGCTTCAGCGAGGGCCTGCGGAAGTTCCTCACGGACCGTTCCGTGCTGTCCCGCTTGGTCGAGCCCGAGGACGCGGCGCGCGCCGTGGCCTCGGTGGCCGACGAGGACTTCGGAGCCGTGGCGGGGCAACTGATCCGGGTGGATGGCGGGTTCGGCATCCTCGACGAGCAGCTTCACCCGTTGGCCGAGTACTTCTCCTGACCGAGGCGGTGCGCCGCCCGTCGGCAGGCCCTGACAGGCCCGGCCGCGTCCAGCGCGTCTACAGCCGCCGTTCGCACGGGAGAGGACAGAAGCCGCTGCCTCCCTCGACCACCACGGTCTTCCCGGGGGCGATCTCGGTGAACCCCGCGTCGCGCACCACCGGCAGGCCGCTCGCGGTGAGCTCGTCCCACCGCTCGGCCGACGCCGTACGCACCGCCAGCGGGAACCCTGCCCCGCGCCAGGCCGCCCGCGCCGCGTCGTCCAGCTCCCACCAGGCCAGCTGGGCGCCGTGCCCGGCCTGGGCCATCGCCTTGCCCGCCGACATCTCCACATGGGGGTTCAGCCACAGCACCGGACCGGTGGGGTCGGGGGCGGGCGGCGGCTCGGGGTCGTCCAGGTCGGTGCCGGAGACCTGGAGCTTGGCCAGCTCCTTGGGCCAGCCGTCCAGCGGCACCGGCGGGAACACCCGCACCTCGGCGGCCGCCGACGAAGCCCCGTCCCCGTCCCCGCCCTCGTGCCCGCTTACCTCCTCGGCCGGGGGCGCGGCGGGTGTCCGGCCCGTGACCGTGATGCCCGGCAGCCCGGCCGCGCGCCGCCACTCCGCGCCGCGCGCCCGCCGTACGACCTTGCGGATCCGGGCGTCCTGCCAGTCCCGTACGGCCTGGGCCCACTCGCCGTCGGCGGCCGTCGCCCGCTCGTCCGACAGCAGCACCAGCACCGCGCGCGCCGCCGTCTCCAGGGCGTCCGTACGCGCCGGGGGCGCGGCCTTCTCGATCCGGACCACCAGGGGCAGGACGAACTGCGGCGCGGCGTCCCGGTCGGTCTCGGCGTGCCGGAAGGGGCTGCTGCGGGCGCCGGATCCGGTGCCCTGGTGAGCGGTCGTCTGGGCGCCGGTCTGGGTGCCGGTCTCGGTGTCGCCGTCGATGCTGGTCACGCGCCAAGTGTGCCAGGACCGCCGCGGGGCCGGTCTGACGGATCTTGGTGCCGCTGGCTCGTGCTGCTGTTGGCTCTTGGCGCCGTGAGCCCCCGGTGCCTTTGGCCGAAGGGCGCCGTGCCAGGCGTCGCGGCGGGCCCGCGACGACCCGCCGGACGGGGCCCAGGGCCAATGCGCGCCGAGGGCCTCCCCTCGCCGAGCGGCGCGCCTATGCTCAACCGGCATGAGACTGCGAGGAGTCGGCCGCCGCTACGGCCTGGGCGGGCCCTGGGTGCTGCGGGGTGTCGATCTCGAGGTGCCGCCGGGCTCCCTGACCCGTGTCCAGGGGCGCAACGGCAGCGGCAAGTCCACGCTGCTGCGGCTGCTCGCCGGGATCGACGCCCCCAGCGCGGGCCGGATCACCGGCCGCCCGGCCACCGCCTACGTCCCCGAGCGGTTCCCGGCCGAGCTGCCCTTCTCCGCCCTCGGCTACCTCACCCACCTGGGCCGGATCCACGGGCTGTCCCGCGCCGCGGCGGCGCGCGGGGCGGGGGAGTGGCTGGAGCGGTTCGGCGCGGACGGCCACGCCGGCACCCCGCTCGCCGAGCTGTCCAAGGGCACCAGCCAGAAGATCGCCGTGGCACAGGCGCTGCTGGCCGCCCCCGGCCTCCTGGTCCTGGACGAGGCGTGGACCGGCCTCGACCAGGCCGCACGCGGGGTGCTGGACACCGCGGTCGCCGAGCGCGTCGCCGACGGCGGCGCGGTCGTCTTCGTCGACCACGACCCACGCCGCTTGGCCGGAGCCCCGGACCGCGTCCTGCGCGTCACCGAGACCCGGCTGGAGCCGGTGGACGCGGACGCCCACGGCGAGCCCGGCGAGGCCGGGTACCCCCGCCCGTCCGGAGGCGCCCCGGACCCGGCGGCCGGGGCGCCGGGCCGGGAGGCCGTGGTGCCGGGCCGCGGGTGCGGGTGGAGGCCGAGGGACG
>NZ_BAAAIF010000078.1:0-46824 GCF_039525925.1 Streptomyces javensis
GGCGTTGACTTTTGGCACGCTGTTGAGTTCTCAAGGAACGGACGCTTCCTTCGAAACCGTTTCACCGGTTTCTCCGGGCGCTTCCCTTCGGTGTTTCACACGCTATCAGACTATTTCCGGCTCTCCGTACCCGTGTCTCTCGCAAGGCATGCGAAAGCGGACCCGAGATTTGGATCAAGTAGCTGATGGCGCCGCCCTGAACCTTGATGTGCACGCAGATGTCCGCAGTGCTTCATCCGGTGGGCAGGGATACGACAGTACAGCGCCCCGCGCGGCCGTGGCAAATCGATTCCCGGCCCGGGCACCCCCTCCTGCCTGCGCCACGTGTGCGGAATCCGTAGTTCCTATGACTTACTCTTCTGGGCAGTGCGCTGTCCGGGACAGGTGGTGACGGCGCGTGATGAATCTTCACCTCCCGGGAGGCTCCCATGACCAGCGTGACCTCACCGGTCGCCGGCCGCGTGATCGGACTCGAAGCGGTGCCCGATCCGGTGTTCTCCGGCGCCATGGTCGGTCCGGGCACGGCGATCGACCCAGTACTCGAGCCCTTCGTGGCCGTGGCCCCGGTCGACGGCATCGTCGTCTCCCTGCACCCTCACGCGTTCGTCGTCGTGGACGGGGAGGGGCACGGTGTGCTCACCCACCTCGGCATCGACACCGTGCAGCTGAACGGTGAGGGCTTCGAGGTCCTCATCAACAAGGGGGACACCGTCAAGCGCGGTGACGCGATCGTGCGCTGGGACCCGGCCACCGCCGTGGCCGCGGGCAAGTCGCCGATCTGCCCGATCGTGGCGCTCGAGGCCACGGCCGATGCCCTGTCCGACGTCAAGGAGGACGTCGATGTGAAGACGGGCGACACACTCTTCAACTGGTGAGCCGGGCGTGCGCCCGGCGGACGATGGGGACCGGGCCGGGCGGCGCACCGCGGGTACGACATCCACCATGGCGGGGTTCCGCCGTATCGACCGGGGACGGGTGACATGGAGACAACGCTGCGAGGCGTCGGCGTGAGCCACGGGGTGGCCATCGGCGAGGTGCGCCATATGGGGACGGCGGTCCTGGAGCCGCCGGCGAAGCAGATTCCGGCCGATGAGGCGCCGCGTGAGCAGGGGCGGGCGCGCCAGGCGGTGGAGGCCGTGGCGGCCGATCTGGTCGCGCGCGGCAATCTGGCGGGCGGCGAGGCCCAGGCCGTGCTCGAGGCGCAGGCCATGATGGCGCAGGACCCGGAGCTGATGGCCGATGTCGAGCGGCGCATCACCGTGGGCAGCACCGCCGAGCGCGCGGTGTACGACGCCTTCGCCGCCTACCGGGCGCTGCTGGCGGGGGCCGGTGACTATCTGGCGGGCCGGGTGGCCGACCTCGACGACGTCCGGAACCGGATTGTGGCCCGGCTGCTGGGTGTGCCGATGCCGGGTGTGCCGGACAGCGATGAGCCGTATGTGCTGATCGCCCGGGACCTCGCCCCGGCCGACACCGCGCTGCTCGACCCGACGCTGGTGCTGGGGTTCGTGACCGAGGAGGGCGGGCCGACGAGCCACAGCGCGATCCTCGCCCGTGCCCTGGGGGTACCGGCCGTGGTCGCGCTGCCCGGTGCCGGAGATCTGGTCGAGGGAACCCTGATCGCCGTCGACGGCAGCACGGGCGAGATCTTCGTGTCCCCGAGCGAGGAGAAGCGGGCCGAGCTGACGCGCGCCGCCGAGGAGCGCCGGGCCGCGCTGGCCGCCTCCTCCGGTCCGGGTGCGACGTCGGACGGGCACAAGGTGCCGCTGCTGGCGAACGTCGGCGGACCGGCCGATGTGCCGGCGGCGGTCGAGGCGGGCGCCGAGGGTGTGGGGCTGTTCCGCACGGAGTTCCTCTTCCTCGACGACAGCACTCAGGCGCCGTCGGAGGAGAAGCAGGTCACGGCGTACCGGCAGGTGCTGGAGGCGTTCCCCGAGGGCCGGGTGGTGGTGCGGGTCCTGGACGCGGGCGCGGACAAGCCGCTGGACTTCCTCACCCCGGCCGATGAGCCCAACCCGGCGCTGGGCGTGCGCGGTCTGCGCACCCTGCTGGACCACCCCGAGGTGCTGCGGACGCAGCTCACGGCGCTGGCCAAGGCGTCGGAGGGGCTGCCGGTCTACCTCGAGGTGATGGCCCCGATGGTGGCCGACCGGCTGGACGCCAAGGCGTTCGCGGACGCGTGCCGCGAGGCGGGGCTGCGGGCCAAGTTCGGCGCGATGGTGGAGATTCCGTCCGCCGCGCTGCGGGCTCGCTCGATCCTCCAGGAGGTCGAGTTCCTCTCGCTGGGCACCAACGACCTGGCGCAGTACACCTTCGCGGCCGACCGTCAGGTCGGTGCGGTGTCGCGGCTCCAGGACCCGTGGCAGCCCGCGCTGCTCGACCTGGTGGCGGCGTCGGCGGAGGCCGCGCAGGCCGAGGGCAAGAGCTGTGGTGTCTGCGGTGAGGCCGCCTCCGATCCGCTGCTGGCGTGTGTGCTGGCCGGTCTGGGTGTCACCAGCCTCTCCATGGGTGCGGCCTCCATTCCGTATGTGCGCGCGACGCTGGCCAAGCACACGCTGGCGCAGTGCGAGCGGGCCGCCTCCGCGGCGCGCGCGGCGGACACCGCGGAGGATGCCCGCCGGGCGGCGCAGGCGGTGCTGTCCGGCGAATGAGCCGGTGAGCCGTCAGCCTTGAGCCTCGGGTGCTGAAATGTGAGCTTTGGGTTCTGAGCTGTTGATGAAGGCGTCCCGCCGCGTGGCGGGACGCCTTCGGTCATTCCGGGCGGCTGAGCGGGATGCCCGCCCGGTATTCGACGCCGTGCTCCGGAGGGATGGGTTCACCGGTCTCGGCGTCGGTGCAGTACGCGGTGAACACCTCCGCCTCGCTCAGCGGGCGCAGCCAGCCGTCCTGGAGCGCCCAGCCGCGGACCGTCTCCGGGGAATCCGCCACGATGGTGCGCAGCACCAGGCCGCCGGGGCTACGCAGGGCGAAACCACAGGCCAGGACGGTACGGAAGACCAGCCCCGAGGGCTCGGCCAGCTTCGGCGGGCCCGCTTCCCGGGCGTCGGCGTGGACCACGGCGACCAGTGAGGTTTCGTCCGCCGGGACGCTACAGACCAGATGGTGGACGCCCGGCCCGACCGCCTCGACGACGGCGCGCAGCGCGGCCCCGGCGCGGTCGAACGCGGCACGGGCGGTGGTGTCGTCGCGGCACTCCCCGTCGTGGCCGGCGCGGGAGAGCAGCGCCGTGGCGTACTCCCAGGTGGCCTGCTCCTCGGCCACGCCGATGAGCCGTGGCACCAGGCGGGCGATCGGCTGGCCCTCGTAGGTGACGGTGCCGCCCCCGGCGGCCAGCTCCGCCGTATAGCGCGTGCGGCTCGCGGCGGTGTCCGGGTCGAGCCGGGTGTCCGCGCAGAACTCCTCGTAGGCGACGGGGTCGAAGAGGGCGACGGTGGTGTGGACGCCCTTGGCGGCGAGCGCCTTCAGCAGCCCCTCCATCTCCCGTAGATACGCTCCGTGGTCGTCGAACGCGAATGACGCGTAGTGCCGCATGGCCGCGAAGTCCCGCTCGTCGGCGAGCAGGGCCACGGTGCTCGGCACCTCTCTGCGGAGGGCGCGCCGGGTGGTCTGCCTGCTCCTCGTACGCTGCCGCGTCGTCGGCTTCTGTGTCCTCGGCTTCTGTGTCTTCGGCTTCCTGTGGCCCCCCGGGCTGTTCCGGTTCCGGTGGCTTCTGCGTCCGGTGTGCGCCATGACTCCCCCTCAGCGCGGATGTTCAGTGCTCACTCACCGTAACCGGGGCCACTGACAACGCTCCGTCACCACGGTCCCGTACCAGGTGGCGCTGGGCGCCGCACATCGCGGCGAGCCCGGCGCCGAGGCCGAGCCAGCCGAGGGGGCCCGCCGCGATCGCCGCCGTCACCGCGAGCGGACCCACACTACGCTGGACGGCCTGGGCCAGGCCGTGCACGCCGAGGTAGGCGCCCTGTGCGGTGGACGGGGCGAGGACCACGGACAGCTCCCAGGAGATCGTGGCGTGCAGCATCTCCGCGACGGTGAAGGCGGTGGCCGCCAGCACCAGTGTGGTGGCCGCGAACCAGGGCGCGCCGACGGCCGAGGCGGCCAGCGCGGCCCCGCCGGCGAGGAAGGCGGCGGCCAGCGGCCACAGCGAGGTGCGTGCGGTGTGCGGGGTGGCGCCGAAGCGGGCGAACGGGACCTGGAAGAGCACCACGAGCAGGTTGTTGAGGACGAGCAGTAGGGGGACGAGTTGGTGCGGTGTGCTGGTGGCCGTCACGGCCCACAGCGGCAGGCCGACCTTGAAGACGGAGTCGTCGAGGAAGAGGACGGCCTCGCTGGCGGTGTAGGCGAGATAGCGGCGGTCGCGCCAGGGGTTGGGGGCGGTGGTCCTCCGGGGCGCGGACGCGGATTCCGCGGGGGCGGGTGCGGACTCGGAGGGAGCGGATTCACCGGGTTCCGCGGGGGCTGATCGGCCGGGTTCCGCGGATGCGGATGTGGCCGCGATACGGGAGGCCGAGGGCGGTTCGGCGCAGCCGAGGGTGAACAGTGCGGAGGCGACGAAGGAGAGCGCGTCGCCGATCAGCAGCCAGCGGTAGACGGTGACCGTGCCGCCGGTGAGTGCCGCGGCCGCCGCGAGGCCGCCGACGGCCCAGCCGACGTTCATGGCGGTGCGGCTGATGGCCTGGTAGCGGACGCGTTCGGGGCCCGCGACCCGGGTCGCGTACAGCTTGGTCAGTACGGAGGCCGCGCGGTCGCCGAGGCTGCCCACCGAGGCGATGGCGAGCAGGAGCCGGAGGTCGGTGGTGGTGAGGAGGGCCAATGAGGCGGCGGCGCGCACCAGTTGGACGGTGATGAGGAGCGGGCGCAGTCTGACGTGGTCGGCGAGGAGGCCGCCGAGGGGCGGCCCCGCGATGCCGATCGCTCCGGATACGGAGAGCAGTACGCCGATCTCGGCGGTGCTGAGCCCGGCGGCGAAGGTGAAGTAGAGCGTCGCGGTCGCGCCCCACAGACCCGAGCCGATCCGGTCGACGAAGGTGACGATCAGCATGCGTCGGCCGTCCCGGCCGCCGGGGATGCGGTCGTTGAGCGCGGTGCGGCGCGTTGGCTTGCCCACCCTGGTCCCCCTTGACATTCTCTTTTGTATTGATACAGAGTTACTTCTGTGGCGACACAATATGAGATCACCGGTGCGTCGGCCAAGGGGATTGCCGCGTCCGTCGAACAGGGCGTGGTGGAGGGGGCGTTGGCGCCCGGTACCGCGCTGCCCCCGGTGCGGCGGTTGGCCGAGCGGCTGGGCGTCAGCCCCGGCACCGTCGCGACCGCCTACAAGGAGCTGCGGCGGCGCGGGATCGTGGTGACCCAGGGGCGGGGCGGCACGGTGGTCGCCCCGACACCCGCCGTCGCCTCGCGTCGCCCGCCGCCGGTGCCGGACGGGGTGCGCGATCTGGCGGGCGGTCATCCCGATCCGGCCTTCCTGCCCGCTCTGCTGCCGACCGCCCGGCTCTCCCCCGGAGTGCGGTCGCACCGCGCCCAGCCCCGGCTGGCCGGTCTGGAGGAGCTGACCCGCGCCTGGTACGAGCGCGACGGCGTACCGACCGAGCACCTGACCTTCGCCCATGGCGCGCTCGACTGCGTGGCCCGGCTGCTGTCCGTCGAGCTCAGGCCCGGTGACGCCGTGGCGATGGAGGACCCCGGCTACCACCATCTGCTGGACCTCGTCCCGGCGCTGGGGCTGCGGAGCGTGCCGGTGGCCGTGGACGACGAGGGGATCCGGCCGGACGCGCTGCGGGCTGCGCTGCGGGCGGGGGCGCGTGCGCTGATCTGTAGCCCGCGTGGGCAGAACCCTTACGGCGGCTGGTTCTCGGCGGGGCGGCGGGATGCGCTGCTGAAGGTTTTGGGTGAGGCGGCGGGTGAGGTGCTGGTGATCGAGGACGATCATGCGGCGGATGTCGCGGGGGTGCCGTTGTACAGCCTCACGGCGGGGGGTGGTGGTACGGCCGGTGGCTTGGGGGGCTCGGGTCGTCCGGCGCGGTGGGCGCAGGTGCGTACTGTCTCCAAGCACCTGGGGACCGATCTGCGGTGGGGCGCGCTCGCCTGCGACCGTACGACGCTGGCGCGCCATGACGGCCGCATGCTGCTGACATCGGGCTGGGTCAGCCATGTGCTCCAGGAGACGGTCGCCCGGCTGATGACCGACCCGGAGACCCAGGGTCTGGTGGCCGCGGCGCGGTCCGCCTACGCCCGGCGGCGTGAGGCCCTGCTGGCGGCGCTGTCGGCCCGGGGGATCGCAGCGCACGGGGCGAGCGGAATGAATGTGTGGGTGCCGGTGCGGGACGAGGCGGCGGTGGTCAACGGGTTGCGGACGCGGGGGTGGTGGGTGGCGGCCGGTGCGAGGTTTCGGCTGGCGGCGGGGGCGGGGGTGCGGATTACGACGGCGGGGTTGGGGGAGGTGGACGCGGGGGTGTTGGCGGGGGATTTGGCGGGGGTGTTGGGGGAGGCGCAGGCGACGTATGGGGGGTAGGCGGGGTTGTTCCCCCACCCCGCCCCTTCCCGAAACCGGGGCTCCGCCCCGGGCCCCGCCGGGGCTCCGCCCCTGGACCCCGCTCCTCAAACGCCGGAGGGGCTGGAATATGGGCCGATCCACTCCCTCGGCCCGAGCAAGGCTCAACCCCTCGGCCCCGCTCGTCGAACGCCGGAGGGGCTGGGAAGCACGTCGGAGAAGCTGGGAAGTACGCCCGTGCGGCTGAAGGCTACGCCCCCGCCCCGCCCCTCTCCCGGGCCAAGCGCTCGTAGTACCGCAGCAGTTCCACATCATCCACCGACCCCGGGTTCACCGCCTTGTCCAAGGACGTGCCCTGGAGGAGGCGCTTGACCGGGACCTCGATGCGTTTTCCGGTGAGGGTGTGGGGGACGCCGGGGACCTCGATGACCTCGTCGGGGACGTGGCGGGGGGAGAGTTGGGTGCGGATGGTGGTTTTGATGCGGGTCAGGAGTTCCTCGTTCAGGGTGGCGCCGGGGGCCAGGTGGACGAAGAGGGGCATCCAGTAGCCGCCGTCGGGTTGTTCGACGCCGATGACGAGGGATTCGCGGATCTCGGGGAGGCGTTCGACCGCCTCGTAGATGTCGGCGGAGCCCATGCGGACGCCCTGGCGGTTGAGGGTGGAGTCGGAGCGGCCGTGGATGATCACGGTGCCTCGGGAGGTCAGGGTGATCCAGTCGCCGTGGCGCCAGGCGCCGGGGAACATCTCGAAGTAGCTGTCGCGGTAGCGGAGGCCGTCGGGGTCGTTCCAGAAGCGGACGGGCATCGACGGCATGGGGCGGGCCACGATCAGCTCGCCGACCTCGTCGACCACCGGTTCGCCCCGCGGGTCCCACGCCTGGAGGTCGGTGCCGAGGCCGGGGGCCTGGAGCTCGCCGATGTAGACGGGGAGGGTGGGCACGGCGCCCGCGAAGCAGCTGCACACGTCGGTGCCGCCGCTGACGGAGGCGATCCACATGTCCTCGGCCACCTCGTCGTGGATCCACCGGAAGCCGTCCGGCGGCAGGGGCGAGCCGGTGGTGGCCACGCATTTCACGGTGGAGAGGTCGAAGTCGCGGCCCGGGTGGACGTCGGCCTTGCGGCAGGCCATGACGTACGCGGCGGAGGTGCCGTAGAGCGTGGTGCCGGTGCGTTCGGCGACGCGCCACTGGGCGGCGGTGTCCGGGTAGCCGGGGCTGCCGTCGTAGAGGACGACGGTGGCGCCCACCAGCAGGCCGGACACCAGGAAGTTCCACATCATCCAGCCGGTGGAGGTGTACCAGAAGAAGCGGTCGTCGGGGCCGATGTCGCAGTGGAGACCGAGCTGCTTGAGGTGTTCGAGCAGGATGCCGCCCTGGGACTGGACGATCGCCTTGGGCAGGCCGGTGGTGCCGGAGGAGTAGAGCACCCACAGCGGGTGGTCGAAGGGGAGCTGTTCGAAGACCGGTTCCGCCGGTTCGCGGACGATGTCGTCCCACACCAGCGTGGACTCGGGGGCGGGGGTGCCCAGCAGCGGGATGTGGACGACGGCGCGCAGGCTGGGCAGCTCGGCGCGCAGCTCGGCCACGGTGGCGGTGCGGTCGTGGGTCTTTCCGCCGTAGCGGTAGCCGTCGACGGTGAAGAGCACCACCGGTTCGACCTGCTGGAAGCGGTCCAGGACGCTGCGGGCGCCGAAGTCGGGGGCGCAGGAGGTCCACACGGCGCCGACGGCGGCAGCGGCCAGGAGAGCCACGGTGGCCTGGGGGATGTTGGGGACGTAGCCGCTGACCCGGTCGCCCGGGCGGACGCCGAGGCGGCGCAGCTCGGCGGCGACCGCGCCGACCTGGCCGCGCAGCTCGGCCCAGCTGACCGGGCGCGGGTCCTGGACCTCGTCGACGTGGAGCAGCGCGGGGTCGTCGGCGCGGGCGGGGTCCTCGGCGGCGCGCAGGGCGTGCTCGGCGTAGTTGAGGGTGGCGCCGGGGAACCAGTGGGCGCCGGGCATGGTGGCATCGGCGAGCACCCGCTGGTACGGGGAGGCGAAGCGCACCTCGAACCACTCGGCGACCGCCCCCCAGAAGGTCTCCAGCTCCGCCACCGACCACCGGTGCAGCGCGGCGTAGCTCGCGGTGGGGTCGTCCGGGACGGGCGCGGGGGCACCGTGCCGCTCGGCCGCCCAGGCGTGGAAGGCGGTCAGCCGGGACCGGGCGATCCGGTCCGCGCCGGGCTGCCACAGGGGGTGCGGCCGGTGGTCGGAGTGGGCTGCGGTGGTCATGGGTGTCGGCTCCCGGGCTGTCCGCGTCGGATGTGTCCGTGGGTGGCACATCCGCCTCGTATGCGTCCGGTCGTGACGATGCCATGTGATCGACTCCCGCACCAGGGGCGCCACTCCACATCACAGGGCGGGATCATGTGCGAGGACCACAGGTGAACGGCAGTTGAACCATGTCTCTGCCGGGCGTCGGCAATGGCAGGCTGATCAGTATGGATGCGCGTGACCTGGTGCGGTCGGAGAAGCTGGTGCGGTCGGTGAGGGTGCTCTGCACCGCGCAGGGGCTGCGGTCACTGCGCTCGGCGTGGCGGCGTCGGCGTTCCGACGCGGCCGCGCTGCCCCGCCGGGGCGCCGAGCTGGCCCGGGTGCCGGGTGCGGTGCAGGGGGCCGATCCGGAGCCGGGGGGCGGGGTGGTGCGGTTCGCGCGGTCCTCGCTGCGGGTGCGGGTGACCACGGGCGGCGCGGTGTTCTGCGGCTGGGACGGGGCCGAGCCGGAGCCGTCGTACGCGCTGGACGGGCCCTGTCCGGAGGCGGACGAGCGGGCCGAACTGGAGCCGGACACCGGTGGCGGCTGGCGGGTGGTGTCGGAGCGGGTCACGGTGACGGTGGGGCGGACCGGCACGGTGGAGGTGCGTACCCCGGGCGGGGTCGTGCTGCGGCGGGATCTGCCGCCGCGGTGGTGGGAGCCTGCCGGGGCGCGGGGGCCGGCGGGGCCGAGCGCGGGAGCGGGGTCAGGGCCGGGGGTGGGGCTCGCGGAGCCGGGGCTGGGGGTCGGATCCGCCGAGCCACGGCTCGCGGAGCCGGGGGCGGGGGCGGGAGCCTCGGAACCAGGGGCCTCAGGGCCGGGAGCCTCGGAACCGGGATCCGCTGAGCCGGGTGCGGGGCCCCGGCCCGCTGATGCCGGGCTCGGGCCGGGGCTGGTCGGGGAGGGCGCACGCTGGCTCCAGCTGTCCGAAGTGGCCGCGGACGCGCGCTTCTTCGGGCTCGGCGGACGGGCCTCCGGGCCCCGGCTGCGGGACGGGGTGTACCGGCTGTGGAACACCGATCCCGGCGGCAGCTTCGAGCCGGGGGACGATCCGCTGTATCTGACCATGCCGGTGCAGCTGGTGGTGGCCGACGCGGGCACCCACCTGGTGTTCCACGACAACTCCTGGGACGGCACGGTCACCCTGCGGGAGGGCGAGGAGGGCGCGGGCTCCGGCCATGACCGGCCCGGCTGCTGCCGTACGCGGATGGAGGGCGGCCCGCTGCGCTACTGGGTGATCGTGGGCACCACCCCGGCGCGGGTGCTGCACGGCTGGACGGCGCTGACCGGCGCCCCGGCGGTGCCGCCGAGGTGGGCGCTCGGCCACCACCACGCGCGCTGGGGATTCCGCGACGCGGAGGAGGTCCGGCGGGTGGTGGCGGGCTACCGGGAGCGGGATCTGCCGCTGTCCGCGCTGCACCTGGACATCGACCACCTCATCGGCCACCGGGTGTTCACGGTGGACGGCGCGCGCTTCCCCGATCTGCCGGGGCTCGCCGCCGAGCTGCTCGAGGACGGGGTGCGGCTGGTGTCGATCGTCGACCCGGCGGTGAAGGCGGAGCCGGGCAACGCGGTGTACGAGAGCGGGGCGGCGGACGACGTCTTCGTGCGCGACGCCCGGGGGCGTGAGGTGCGCGGCGTGGTGTGGGCGGGCGAGTCGGTGTTCCCCGACTTCACCGATCCGCGGGTGCGCAAGTGGTGGGGCGGGCTGTACGCGGAGCGGCTGGCGCAGGGCTTCTCCGGGGTGTGGCACGACATGAACGAACCGGTGTCGTTCGCCGCCTTCGGCGAGACCACGCTGCCGCGCTCGGCCCGGCACGCCCTGGAGGGCCGGGGCGGCGACCACCGGGAGGCGCACAACGTCTACGGGCTGGCGATGGCGCGGGCCGGCTACGAGGGGCTGTGCGAGCTGCGCCCCGACGAGCGGCCGTTTCTCTTCTCGCGCTCGGGGTGGGCGGGGCTCCAGCGGTACGGGGGCAGCTGGTCCGGTGACGTGGCCACGGGCTGGGCGGGGCTGCGGGCCTCGCTGTCGCTGGTGATCGGGCTGGGCCTGTCCGGGGTGCCGTATTCGGGGCCCGACATCGGTGGCTTCACCGGCTCTCCCTCGCCGGAGCTGTATCTGCGGTGGTTCCAGCTGGGCGCGTATCTGCCGCTGTTCCGCACCCATTCGGCGATCTCGGCGGGGCGGCGGGAGCCGTGGGAGTTCGGGGCGCGGGTGCTGGAGCACGCGGCGGCGGCGCTGCGTGAACGGCAGCGGCTGCTGCCGTACTTCACCACGCTGGCGCAGCTGGCCGCGCGCACCGGCGCCCCGTATGTGCGGCCCGTCTGGTGGCGGACGCCCAAGGACCGGGCGCTGCGCGACTGCGAGGACGCCTTTCTTCTGGGGGACGCGCTGCTGGTGGCGCCGGTGCTGGAGGAGGGCGCCCGGCGCCGCCCGGTCCGGCTGCCGCGCGGCCGCTGGTACGACACGGTGACCGGCCGGGCGTACCACGGGCCCGGCCAGGTGGTGCTGGACGCTCCCCTGTCGGGCATTCCGGTGCTGGCGCGGGCCGGTTCGGTGGTGCCGGTGGCGGCGCCCGGCGGCGGGGTGGAACTGGAGGTGTGGACCCCGTGCGCGGGCCGCAAGGGCGCGGGCGCGGGCTCGCTGGCCGTGGACACCGGCGACGGCTGGGAGAAGCCGGAACTGCTGCGCTTCACCACCCGGCTGCGGGACGGCGAGGTGACGATCGAGCGCGAGGGTGGCGGCGAGGTGGGCTACCCGGTACGCGTACGGGGCGAGGCCCCGCCCTCCGAGGACCGCCGCGGCCCCCGAGCGAGCTGACCGCGACGCGGCCTGCCCAGTGCGCCGCCCCGGGCGGCGATCGGGCGGGCCGCCGCGCGGCGGCCCCGGCGCGACGGCTCCCAGGGATATCCGCGGACGCGGGCTCGCGGACGCGGGCTTGTTTTCGCTTCCCCGGCTGGGATAAGTGATGGGCATGCCAAGACTCGCCGTCGCACTGCGTGCGCTCGCTCTGCCCGTTGCCGCTCTGCTGGCCGTCGCGCCGTACACCCCGGCGCAGGCGAAGGCGGAGCCCAAGGCCCCGAAGGAGTTCGTGGCCCTCCAGGACGTCGATCCGACGATTCGCCAGGAGATCCGCTACTTCACGCCGCACAACTTCACCGGCGATCCGGTGGACGGATACCGCCGGCCGATGTGCATCCTGACCCGCCCGGCCGCCGAGGCGCTGCGTCGGGCGCAGCGCCAACTGCTCCGGCGCGGCTACACCTTGAAGGTGTACGACTGCTATCGGCCGCAGCGCGCGGTGAACGACTTCGTGGAGTGGGCCAAGGATCTGGGCGATCAGCGGATGAAGGGCGAGTTCTACCCGGAGGTCGACAAGACGCGGCTGTTCGAGGACGGCTATATCGCCGAGAAGTCGGGGCACAGCCGGGGCAGCACCGTGGATCTGACGATCGCTCGGCTGCCCGCGCCGCCCACCCGCCCGTATGTGCCGGGCGAGAAGCTGGTGCCGTGCTACGCGGCCAAGAAGGACCGCTTCCCGGACAACTCCGTGGACATGGGCACCGGTTATGACTGCTTCGACACGCGCTCGCACACCCTCGACCCGCGGATCAAGGGGGTGCAGCGGGCCAACCGGCTGCTGCTCAAGGGCACGTTGGAGAAGCTCGGGTTCGTCAATCTGGCCGAGGAGTGGTGGCACTACACCTTCAAGCCGGAGCTGTTCCCGGACACCTACTTCGACTTCCCCGTCTCGCGCCGCTCGCTGACCGGCTGAGCGGCCTCACAGCCGTCCCCCCGCCGTGTCCGAGGACAGCCGCTGGGCGATGTACACGGGCACCACGGACACCAGGATGAGCAGCGCTGCGACGACGTTGACGACGGGGGCCTGGTGGGGGCGGGCCAGGTTCTCGTAGATCCAGATGGGCAGGGTGCGGGTGCCGGGCCCGGCGGTGAAGGTCGTGACGACGATCTCGTCGAAGGAGAGCGCGAAGGCGAGCAGCCCGCCCGCGAAGAGCGCCGAGCGCATGGCCGGGAAGGTGACGTACCGGAAGGTCTGCCAGGAGCGCGCCCCGAGGTCGGCGGACGCCTCGGCCAGGGAGGGTGCGATACGGCGCAGCCGGGCGCCGATGTTGTTGAAGACGATGACGACGCAGAACGTGGCGTGCCCGACGACCACCGTGAACAGGCCGAAGCCGATGCCGATCGGGTCGAGGACGGTGCGGAAGGCGGCGTTGAGGGCGATGCCGCTGACGATGCCGGGCAGCGCGATCGGCAGGACGAGCAGGAAGGACACGGTCCGCCGCCCGAAGAAGCGGTGCCGGTGGACGGCGTACGCGGCGAGGGTGCCCAGGCCCAGGGCGATCGCGGTGGCGGCGAGCCCGGCCTTGAGCGAGGTGAGCAGGGCCTCGCGGGCGCCGTCGCTGTGCAGGGCCGCCCGCCACCAGCGGCCGGTGAGGCCGCTGGGCGGCCAGCCGAAGGAGCGGTCGGCGTTGAAGGAGTTGAGCAGCACCAGCAGCAGGGGTACGTAGACGATCGCGAGGCCGGCCGCGGTGACACAGCCGAGGACCACTCGGGCGGTGCGCGAGAGGCGCATGGGCCCACCTCCTGGGGCGACTAAGGCAATTACTCAGGCAACTGGGGCGGCTGGAGCGGCTAGAGCGAGTCGAGGGCGCCCGCGCGGCGTACGGCGGCCAGGTAGCAGACGATGAGGACCACGGGTACGGCGGAGAGCGCGGCGGCCATCGGCAGATCCAGGGTGACCTGTGAGGCGATCACATTGCCCAGCAGCTGGGTCTTGCCGCCGACGATCTGCACGGTGAGGTAGTCGCCCAGGCTGAGCGAGAAGGTGAAGACGGATCCGGCGAGCACGGCGGGGCGCACGGCGGGCAGGACGACGGAGCGCAGGGTCCGCCAGGCGCCGGCGCCGAGGTCGGCCGAGGCCTCCAGCATCCGCTCGGGGAGCCGTTCGAGGGCCGCGTACACCGGAAGGATCATGTACGGCAGCCAGAGGTAGGCGAGCACGATGACGACGGCGGTGGTGCCGTAGCCGGGCCCGTGCAGCCCGAACGGGTCGAGGGCGGCACCCACGACGCCGCCCTCGCCGAGCATGACCCGCCAGGCGTACGCCTTGACCAGGTAGCCGGCCCACAGCGGGGTGAGCACGGCGACCAGCAGCGGCCGCCGCCAGCGCCGCCCCGCGACCCGCGCCATGCAGAACGCCATGGGCAGGGCGAGGAGCGCGTCGATGACGGTGACGGCGGCCGCGATGGACAGGGTGCGCAGGGCGATGGTGCGGTAGACGGGGGTGGTCAGCAGCTCGTGGAAGTTGTCGGTGTTCCAGGTGTGGACGACGTCGGAGGTGAAGGAGTCGGTGGCCCAGAAGGCCGACAGCAGCAGGATCGCGAGCGAGCCCAGATAGGCCAGGGTCAGCCAGAGCAGGGGCGGGGCGAGGAGCGCGGTGAGGCGCAGCCGCGAGCCTGAGGTGGGCGCGGCGGGCATCTCAGCCCTTGACCTCCGTCCAGGCCCGGGTCCACTGGGCGTAGTCGGTGCAGGTGGCGTCCTTACGGCCGTCGAGGCAGTCCTTGATGGGCGTGGTCCAGAAGTGGACGCGCTGGAAGTACTTCTCGTCGTCCGCGTGGAAGATCGCGCAGTGGTTCGGGTCGGAGGTCTCGGCGCACGCCTTACGGTTGGACGGAGCCTCGCCGAAGTACTCCGCCACCTGGGCGTTGACCTTGGGCGAGACGATCCAGTCGAGCCACTTGTAGGTGCAGTTGGGGTGCTCGGCCTTGGCGGACACCATCCAGGTGTCGGACCAGCCGGTGGCACCCTCCTTGGGGAGCACCGCCTTGACCGGGGCCTTCTCGGCCTTGGTGAGGTTGGCGATGACCTGCCAGGTGGTGCCGATGACGCTGTCGCCGCCCTTGAAGGCGGTGATCTCCTTCTGGTAGTCGCTCCAGTACTCCCCCACCGCCTTGTGCTGCTTCTTCAGCAGGGACACGGCCGCGTCGAGTTGCTTCTGGTCGAGCGCGTAGGGGTTCTTGATGCCGAGCGAGGGCTTGGCGCGCATCAGATAGAGCGCGGCGTCGGCGATGTAGATGGGCGAGTCGTAGGCGGTGACGTGTCCCCCGTACCGCGCGGAGTCGTCGAAGACGGCGCGCCAGGAGTCGGGCGCGGGCTTCACCTTGTCGGTGCGGTACATGAGGAGGTTGGCGCCCCGGCCGTGCGGAATGCCGTACATCCGGCCGTCCTTGGAGTTGAACGGCTGCTGTTTGAGGGCCGGGAAGATGTCCTTGTAGTTGGGGACCAGCTTGGTGTTGACGGGGGCCGCGTCGCCGGAGGCGATGAGGCGCAGGGTGGCGTCGCCTGAGGCGGAGACCGTGTCGTACTGCCCGGTCTTCATCAGCGAGACCATCTCGTCGGAGGTGCCGGCCGTCTTGGTGTTCACCTGGCAGCCGGTCTTCTTCTCGAACGGGTGAACCCAGTCCACCTTGGGGTCGTTGGAGCCGTCCTCGGCGTAGCCGGCCCAGGCGATGATGTTGACCTTGCCTTCGCCCTTACCGAGCTTGTCGGGTGCGTGGCCGCCCTTGTCGTCACCGCCGCCCGAGCCGCATCCGGCCGCGGTCAGCAGCAGCACGCAGACCGCGGCCGCGGACCTCCACGCAGACGTCTTCCGTTTCCGCATCCGGTCCTCCTCGTCCCACTAGGCACTTGAGGCCCGGCCAGTATCGGGCGGGCGCCAGGCCCTCGCCAGGGTGCCGTCGGCAATGACAAGGTCAACTCGGTACCGGGAAGGCGTCCTTCTCGTCCCAGGACAGCCCGATCTCGCCGTCCAGGCGGGCGGATTGGGGGAGTCCGTCGAGGTTCTGGCGGAGCACGGTGAGCCGATCGCCGTGCGGAAGCGCGATGGTGAAGCGGGTGTGCGCCCCGGCGTGCACGATATCGGTGACGCGCCCCGTGACGGCCCGTCGGCCGTCAGCGGCCGCCGCGGCTTCGGCGGGCGGCTCAGCGGACCGTTCCCCGGGCGCTTCCAAGGGCTCGGTGAGCAGGATCCGCTCGGGCCGTATGGAGTACGTGCCGGGGCGGCCCACGACACGCACCGCCGCCTCGCCGCGCAGCAGGTTGGTAGTGCCGACGAAGCCCGCGACGAAGGCGGTGGCGGGGCGTTCGTACACCTCGACCGGCGGGCCGGTCTGCTCGATGCGGCCGTCGCGGACCACGGCGATGCGGTCGCTCATGGTCAGCGCCTCGTCCTGGTCGTGGGTGACCAGGAGGAAGGTGATGCCGGTGGTCCGCTGCAACTCCTTGAGCTCGGTCTGCATCTCCTGCCGCAGCGCCAGGTCGAGCGCGCCGAGCGGTTCGTCGAGCAGCAGCACGGCGGGCCGGTCGACGAGGGCGCGGGCGAGGGCGACGCGCTGGCGCTGGCCGCCGGAGAGCTCGCCGGGGCGGCGGGCGGCGAAGCCGTCCAGCCGTACGGTGGTCAGCGCCTCGCGGGCGCGGGCGAGCCGCTCGGCCTTGCGGACGCCGCGCACGGTCAGGGCGTAGGCGACGTTCTGCTCGACGGTCATGTGCGGGAAGAGCGCGTAGTCCTGGAAGACGGTGTGCGCGTCACGGCGGTTGGGGGGCGTCGCGGTGACGTCCTGTCCGGCGAGTTCGATACGCCCCGCGGTGGGCTGTTCGAACCCCGCGACCAGCCGCAGCAGCGTCGTCTTCCCCGAGCCGGAGGGCCCGAGCAGCGAGAAGAACTCGCCCTCGCGGACGGTGAGATCGACGGCGTCCACCGCGCGCACCGCCCCGAAGTCCTTGGTGACGGCCTCGAGCCGGACGGCCGTGCGCGTCGTCGTGGTTCCGGTCCGCGTCCTGGTCTCCGTCTCCGTCACCGACCGCTCCCCTCGCCCTTCGGCTGATCAGGCCCGTGATCGCGGCCTGTGATCGCGGTCACTGTACCGGGGTTACGCGCGCCGCGGTCCCCGTGCCACACTTCTGACACATCGTCAGTTACGAGGTATCGGGAGGGGCCGTGTCCCCCACACGTGTGCCCGTGGTCGAGGGGTGGTTCACCGCCGAGGGCGGGGAGTTCCGGCTGCTGGGGACGTGCTGCCGGGACTGCGGGGCGGTGTACTTCCCCCGGGAGGACACCTTCTGCCGCGCCCCGGGCTGCGCGGGCACCGAGCTGGCGGAGGTCCCGCTGTCCCGCCGCGGGCGGGTGTGGTCGTACACCGACGGCCGCTACCGGCCGCCCGCCCCCTACCCGTCCGACCCCGAGCGCACCTGGCGCCCGTACACGCTCATCGCCGTGGAGCTGGCCGCCGAGCGGATGGTGGTGCTGGGCCAGGGCGCCCCCGGGGTGACCGTGGCCGATCTGGCCATCGGCTTGGAGGTGGAGGTGGTGCCGGGGGTGCTGGCCGAGGAGGACGGGCGCACCCTCACCACCTGGCACTGGCGGCCGGTTCCCGGGGAGGGGCGCGTCCCCGGGGAGCGGCCGGTTCCCGACGGGCGGCCCGGTCCCGGGGAGGCGTCATGACCGGTGAGGTGGCGGTGCTCGGCGCCGGGATGCACCCCTGGGGGAAGTGGGGCCGCGGCTTCGTGGAGTACGGCACGAAGGCGGCGCGGGCCGCGCTGGCGGACGCCGGGCTCGAGTGGTCCGCGATCCAGTCCGTGGTCGGCGCCAACACCGTGCGCTGCGGCTATCCGGGGCAGGTCGCGGGCGCGACCTTCGCCAAGGCGCTGGGCTGGCAGGGCGCCCGCGTCACCAGCGTGTACGCGGCCTGCGCGTCCGGCGCGCGGGCCATCGACACCGCCCGCGCCCAGATCCTGTCGGGTATGGCGGACACGGTTCTGGTGGTGGGCTCCGACGCGGCGCCCAAGGGGTTCTTCGCCCCCGCGGGCGGTGAGCGGCCGGACGATCCGGACTGGCTGCGCTTCCGGGTGCTGGGCGCCACCAACCCCGCCTATTTCGCGCTCTGGGCGCGCCGCCGGATGGCGCTCTACGGCGACACGGCCGAGGACTTCGCGCGGGTGAAGGTGAAGAACGCGGCTGCGGGCGCCGCCAATCCGTACGCCCGCTACCGCTCCCCCGTCACCGCCGAGGAGGTCGCCGCGTCCCCGGTCGTCGCCGATCCGCTGCGGCTGCTGGACATCTGCGCGACCTCCGACGGGGCGGCGGCGCTGGTGCTCGGCAGCATGGAGACGGCGCGGCGGCTCGGGATGGCGCGCCCGGTCCGCGTCCGCGCCGTCTCGTCGGTCTCCCCCACCCATCCGCGCACCGCGCTGGACCTGCCGGACATCGCCACCGACTCCGCACCGCCGGGCTCCCCCGTCCCCGATCCGTTCCGGCCCTCCATCGCGCGGGCCGCGTACGAGGAGGCGGGTCTCGGACCGGAGGATCTGTCGCTGGCCGAGGTGTACGACCTGTCCACCGCCCTGGAGCTGGAGTGGTACGAGGACCTGGGGCTGTGCGCGCCCGGTGAGGGCGCGAAGCTGCTGCGCGAGGGGGCCACGGCGCCGGGCGGGCGGATCCCGGTCAATCCGAGCGGGGGGCTGGCGTCCTTCGGGGAGGCGGTTCCGGCGCAGGCCATCGCCCAGGTGTGTGAGCTGACCTGGCAGCTGCGCGGGCAGGCGGGCGAGCGGCAGGTGCCGGGCGCGCGCGCCGGGATCACCGTGAATCAGGGGCTGTTCGGACACGGCTCATCGGTCGTCGCGGTCCGCTGAGCGGCGTCCGGGAAGCGACTCCGCGGTGGCTACCGGGTGGCTGTGCGGTGACTGCCCGGTGCCCAAGTGGCGCCCTGGTGGACGGCGATACCAGGGCAACGCCCTTACGGTTGTCACGAACACCGTTGCCGTCCATCACCTTGACGCTCCCTGACCACCGGTGAACACTGCTGCGGTGTCAGTCGGCGTCGCCGCGCGCAGGCTCTCTCCACGGTCACCCCCCATGGGCGATTCCGATGCACCCGCACGCTCGAAACGACCCAGCACGGAGGACCGGGGCCACCCGCCCCGGGCGAGGTCCTAGGAGCCGCCATGAGCAATGGGGACATCTTCACCGGTGAGGTCATCGGCACCGCGATACTGATTCTCTTCGGCGCCGGCGTGTGCGCCGCCGTCACCCTGAACCACTCCAAGGCCAAGTCGGCCGGCTGGATCGTGATCGCCTTCGGCTGGGGCTTCGGCGTCATGGCCGGCGCGTACACCGCGGCACCGCTGTCCGGCGCCCACCTCAACCCGGCGGTGACCGTGGGAGTCGCCGTGGACACCGGCGACTGGGACAAGGTGCCGCTCTACATTCTCGCGCAGCTGGTGGGCGCGGTGATCGGCGCGGTGCTGACCTGGGCGCTGTACTACGCGCAGTTCGCCGCCAACGCCGATGAGAAGACCGCCCTGCCCACGCTCGGGGTCTTCTCCACCGTCCCGGAGATCCGGAACCCGGTGGCCAACCTCGTGACCGAGATCATCGCCACCGCCGCGCTGGTGCTGCCGCTGCTCGCGTTCGGCCAGGTCGACGGCATCGGAATCGGCCCGGTCACCGAGGGCGGCGGCACCGTGGTCCTCGGCTCGGGCATCTCCGTCCTGCTCGTGGCCTTCCTGGTGGTCGGCATCGGCCTCTCCCTGGGCGGGCCCACCGGCTACGCCATCAACCCGGCGCGCGACCTCGGGCCGCGCCTCGCCCACGCCCTGCTGCCCATCCCCAACAAGGGCACCTCGGACTGGGGTTACGCCTGGATACCGGTGGTGGGCCCGCTGATCGGGGCCGTGCTGGCGGGTCTCGTCTTCAACGCAGCCTTCTGACCGAAGGAGACGCCATGCCGCATCCGACGGACACCTACGTCGCCGCGATCGACCAGGGCACCACCTCCAGCCGCTGCATCATCTTCGACCGGAACGGCGCGGTCGTCGCCGTCGACCAGCGCGAGCACCGCCAGATCTTCCCCAAGCCCGGCTGGGTGGAGCACGACGCCACCGAGATCTGGTCCAAGGTGCAGGCCGTGGTGGCCGGTGCGCTGGCCAAGGCGGGGCTGCGGGCCGACGAGCTGACCGCGCTGGGCATCACCAACCAGCGCGAGACGACGGTCCTGTGGGACCGCCGCACCGGCAAGCCGGTGCACAACGCGATCGTCTGGCAGGACACCCGCACCTCCGGCCTGTGCGAGGAACTCGGCGGCGAGGTGGGCCAGGACCGCTTCCGGGACACCACCGGGCTGCCGCTGGCCAGCTACTTCTCCGGGCCCAAGGCCGCCTGGCTGCTGGACCACGTACCCGGGCTGCGCCGCCGCGCCGAGATGGGCGAGATCGCCTTCGGCACCATCGACTCCTGGCTGATCTGGAACCTTACCGGCGGCACCGACGGCGGAGTGCATGTCACCGATGTGACCAACGCCGGACGCACCCTGCTGATGGATCTGCGCACCCTCCAGTGGGACACCTCGATCCTCGCCACGATGGGCCTCCCCGAGGCGATGCTGCCGGAGATCCGCTCCTCCGCCGAGGTGTACGGCACGGCGGTCGGGCAGCTGGCCGGTGTGCCGGTGGCCTCCGCGCTCGGCGATCAGCAGGCCGCCGTCTTCGGCCAGACCTGCTACGGCGTCGGCGAGGCCAAGAACACCTACGGCACCGGCAGCTTCCTGCTGCTGAACACCGGTGACCGCCCGGTGCCGTCCAAGAGCGGGCTGCTGACCACGATGGGCTACCGGCTCGGCGGCGAGCGGCCCGTCTACTGCCTGGAGGGGTCGATCGCGATCACCGGCGCGCTGGTGCAGTGGTTCCGCGACCAGCTGGGCATCATCCGCTCCGCCGACGAGATCGAACCGCTCGCCGCGAGCGTGGACGACAACGGCGGGGCGTACATCGTCCCGGCCTTCTCGGGGCTGTTCGCCCCGTACTGGCGCTCGGACGCCCGCGGTGTGATCACCGGCCTCACCCGCTATGTCACCAAGGCCCATCTGGCCCGTGCCGTCCTGGAGGCGACCAGCTGGCAGACGCGCGAGGTGGTCGACGCGATGTACCAGGACTCCGGGGTGCGGATCAGCACGCTCAAGGTCGACGGCGGCATGACCGCCAATGACCTGCTGATGCAGCATCAGGCCGATGTACTGGGCGTCCCGGTGATCCGTCCGGTGGTCGCCGAGACCACCTGCCTGGGGGCCGCGTACGCGGCCGGGCTGGCCACCGGCGCCTGGCAGGACCTGGACGAGCTGCGGGCCCACTGGAAGCGGGATGCCGAGTGGACCCCGCGGATGACCGAGGAGGAGCGGACGCGCGAGTACGGCAACTGGCGCATGGCGGTGGAGCGCAGCTTCGGCTGGCACAAGGAGGGGCAGCGGGCCGCGGACTCCTGAGCCGCGCCCGGCAGCCGCGCACACGGCGGCCCGTACCCCGGACGGCGGGGTACGGGCCGTGCCGTTCAGCCCCGCGCGGCGGCCAGCATCGCGTGCTCCACCACCGAGATCAGCACGTGCTTGGCCGACTCGCGCTCCCGGGCGTCGCACAGGACGACCGGGGTGCCGGGGTCGAGGTCCAGCGCGTCGCGCACCGACTCCTCCGGATAGCGGTCGGCCCCCTCGAAGCAGTTGACCGCCACGGTGAAGGCGATGTCCCGCCGCTCGAAGTAGTCGATCGCGGCGAAGCAGTCCTCGAGACGGCGGGTGTCGGCCAGCACCACCGCGCCCAGCGCGCCGGTGGCCAGCTCGTCCCACAGGAACCAGAACCGGTCCTGGCCCGGCGTGCCGAAGAGGTAGAGCACCAGGTCCTCGCGGAGCGTGATGCGCCCGAAGTCCATGGCGACGGTGGTGGTCGTCTTGGACTCCACCCCCGCGATGTCGTCGACCGGCCGGCCCGCCTCGGTGAGGATCTCCTCGGTGCGCAGCGGTCTGATCTCGCTGACCGCGCCCACCAGGGTCGTCTTGCCCACCCCGAAGCCGCCGGCCACCAGTATCTTCAGCGTGACCGGTTCGACGATATGAGGGCGGCCCAGGTCAGAGTGCCCGTAGCCCATTGATCACCTCGCGCAGAATCCTCTCGTCCGGCAGTTCCGCCGGAGGTACGGGCCGGGACACTCGGACGAGTGCGGCGTGGAGCAGATCGCCGATGAGCACACGGATCACGCCGATCGGAAGGTCGAGTTCGGCCGCCAGCTCGGCGACCGACTGCGGGCTGTCCCGGCTCAGCTCGACGATGTCGATGTGCTCCGGGGACAGCGTCTGGTCGGCGACGGTCCGGTGGCCGGCGCCGTCGGCGACGACCACCGCGATCAGATCCAGCTTCTCCTCGGCGGCGCTGCGGGTGCGTCCCCGCGTCATCGCATAGGGCCTGACCACCGGTCCCGCCGCGTCGTCGAACCACCGGGCGGCGCGCTCCGGGTCTCCGCTCATTTCCCCCGGCCTCCGTCACCCGGTGGAGCGCGGGGCCGAGCCCAGATGCACGCCGACCCGCTTGACCAGCAGCGTCATCTCGTACGCTATCTGGCCCACATCGGAGTCGGCGTCCGCCAGGACGGCGAGACAGCTGCCGTCGCCGGCCGCGGTGACGAACAGGAAGGCGTCGTCGAGTTCGACGATGGTCTGCCGGACCCGGCCGACCTCGAAGTGGCGGCCGACGCCCTTGGCAAGGCTGTGGAAGCCCGAGGCCACGGCGGCCAGGTGCTCACCGTCCTCCCGCGACAGATCGCGTGAGCCGCCGGTGAGGAGCCCGTCCCCGGAGAGCACCAGCGCCTTGCGGATGCTGCCCACTCTTCCGACCAGTTCGTCCAGCAGCCAGTTCAGCTCGCCCGAAGCGTTGGGCGATCCGTTGGACGCTGCGGCGTTCGATGCGGTCATCGACCGTCCCCCTCATGTGTCGTTCCCGGTGCTGTATCCGCGCCTCCGGATCCGCCGGCCGACTGCCGCCGACCGCGCTGCCAACCCCGTTGGAGCGAGGCCATGGTGGCCCTCGCCTGCTCGGCTTCGCGCTCGGGATCGATCTCGGCAGGGGTTCGGTCGTCGGTCGGAGGCGCGGGGTCGTTCTTCAGCTGCGGGGCCAGGCTGGCCTGCCGTACCCGCTTGGGGAGGCCGGAGGCCGCCCGCTGGGTGGGCACCGGGCTCTGCTCGGGGCCCCGGCGCTCCGGCCCCGTGCGCCGCGGGCCCTGGTCGCGGCCCTGGGCCTGGCCGCGGCCCTGGCTCTGGCCCTGGCTCTGGCCTTCGGAGCGCTCGGCCCAGGACGGCTGCCCAGGGCCCTGCGGACGGCTGTGCCGTCCGCCGGACGTGCCCTCGACCGGCCGGCCGTGGTCGGCGACCAGGACCGGCGGGACACGGCGGGGCAGCGGCGCGGGGCCGCCGCCCGGTTCGGGGTCCGGGCCGTCCGGAGCCTGCTGGTGCTGCTCCACGGTGGACGGGACGGGTCCGGTGCGTGTGGACTGGCGCGCCTTGAGGCCGCGGGCGCGGAAGATGCCGCCCATTTCGTCGTCCTCGTCGGCGTCGTCGTGGTGGGCCTCGTGCGTCAGGGACGCGGCCAGGGAGGCGAGCGCGGAGACCGGCTCGGCCTCGTCGGCGGGTCCGAGCCGGACGTCGCCCACGCCGCGCCGCGCGGTGTCGGTGTGACGGCCGCCGGTGTCGCGGTCGTCGGTGTCCCCCCGGGTGCCTTCGTCGGTGAGCAGGTTGGAGGGGATGAGCACGATGGCCGTGGTGCCGCCGTACGGGGAGGGCTGGAGCGAGACCCGCACCCCCTGCCGCTGGGCGAGCCGGCTGACCACGAACAGCCCGAGCCGGTCGGTGTCGGACAGCTCGAACTCGGGGGTCTCGGTGAGCCGGAGGTTGGCCTCCAGCAGCGCGTCGGGCGTCATGCCGAGGCCGCGGTCGTGGATCTCCAGGGTGAAGCCCTTGGCGACCCGCTCGCCGTGCACCTGGACGGCGGTGTGCGGGGGAGAGAAGACGGTGGCGTTCTCCAGCAGTTCGGCGACGAGGTGGGTGAGGTCGCCGACGGCCGGGCCCACGACCGCGATCCGCGGCAGCCGCCGGACCTCGATCCGCTCGTAGTCCTCCACCTCGGCGACGGCGGCGCGCACGACGTCCATCAGCTGGATCGGCTTGCGCCACTGCCGGGAGGGGGCCGCGCCGGAGAGGATGACCAGACCCTCGGCGTGCCGCCGCATACGGGTGGTCATGTGGTCCAGGCGGAACAGGTCGGACAGCTCGTCGGTGTCCTCGGTGCGCCGCTCCATGGTGTCCAGGAGGGTGAGCTGACGGTGCAGCAGCACCTGGCTGCGACGGGCGAGGTTGACGAAGACCTCGGAGACGCCCTGGCGGAGTTCGGCCTGTTTGACGGCGGCCTCGACGGCGGCCCGCTGGAGGGTGTTGAGGGCCTGGCCGACCTGGCCCATCTCATCGGGGCCGTAGTCCAGCCGGGGTGCCTCGGTCTCCACGTCGATCTGCTCGCCCGCGCCGAGGCGGCGCATCACGCTCGGCAGCCGGACGCTGGCGACCTCCTGCGCGTCCCGGCGCAGCCGGGACAGATCGCGGACCAGGCTGCGGCCGATGCGGAACGAGACGAAGACGGAGACGATGAGGGCGACCAGGCCGAGGATGCCGGCGATGCCCGCCTTGAGCATCACGCTGTTGGCCACCGGGTCGATGCGCTTCTGGAGCCGGTCGGTGGCCTCCTCGCCCAGCCGGTCGTAGTCGTTGAGGACGGGCTGGGCCGCGGCCTCCCAGTGCTCCTGGTCCAGCGACTTGATGGCCGTGGCGGGGTCCATCGAGGAGAGGGCCTTGCCCTCGGCCACGCGCAGGGCGGCGGGGGCGGCGTTGGTCCGCCGGTAGTCGGCGAAGACCTTCTGCTCGGAGTCGGGGAGGATCGGCAGGTTGATCTCGTAGAGCAGGGTGCGCTCGGCGATGAGGTCGGACATCGCCTGGAGGTCCGCCAGCGTCATCTTGCGCGCCGTCAGCGCCGAGACGTACAGCGCGTCCTCGCGGGAGAGCGCCTCCCGGGCGCGGATCATGGCGACCAGCGCACGTCCCTGTTTGTCGAGGTCGGTGTCGGGCACCGCGTGGAGGGAGCTGCGGAAGGTGTAGCAGAGGTCGACGAGCTTGTTGTAATACTCATACGCCTGGGTCGAGGATATGCCGTCGTCCTCGACCTTGCGGCGCAGACTGTCCAGTCCGTCCGCGGCCTTGAGGATGTTGTCGAGCTGTTCCTCGGAGTCGTCGTTCATCTTGCCGTGCACATCGCCGTCCGACTCGGCGGCCCGCAGCTTGTCGATCGCCTGGTCGGTCTTGCGCTGTAGGGAGTGGAGCACGGGCAGGGCGTCCGACTGCCGCGGATCGGCCAGCAGGATGAGCGTCTGCCTGCGCTCCTTCTGGACGGCGTGCACCGCGTCCTCGGCCGGCTGGCCCGCCTTGTCGATGATGTCGGACGCGTCCAGCAGTTGCATTGCCTCGCGACCGGTGATCACTGTGGCGAACGCCCAGATCGCCGTCAGTGACACGAGCGGCACCAGCAACAGCGCCACGATCTTCCTGCGGATGGACTTACCGCGAAAGCGCATGGCCTCCCTAACGTCAACCCCGATTCCAGGGGCGGGGTTCCGAGTTCCGACATCGAGCGGGCGCGAGCCTACTACTGCCGGTTGGACAGATCGAAGGCGTGTCCACTTGATGCAGGGAGTCCCTTACGGTCCGTGATCAGGAGTTGTCGGGCGATTCCCCGACTTACCCCCCACCTCTCGGCACTCCTCCCCCGGACGCCGCATACGGCTATTCGGCCGCGCTTGGCTTGTTTTCCCCTCCCCAGGGGAACCCGTGGTCGGTGCCATTCGTGATCCAACGGGGCACACTAGGGGGCATACGACCCAAGTCCCGCTATCTGGCTCGGCCGCGCCGGGGCAGAGCATGGAAAGGGGTGGGAGCGTCATGGACGCGATGGACAAGGATCGCGACATCCCGGCGCACGGGGTCCGGCCGTTGTGGACCGAGGAGCCGGCGCGCAGGCGGCGGCTGCCCGATCCCGTTCGTACGGCGGCGGTGCGGGCGGTCATCATCATCGCCGTGACTCTGGTGGAGGTGATGGTCGCCCTGCTGTGCACCCTGGCGGGCTCCTGGTCGGCCTTCCCCGTCGTGCTCGCCACGGTGGCGAGCACGGTGGTGGCGACCTGGGGGGTGCTGGACGTGTGGGTGACCCGTCAGGTCTGGCGCCAGCGCTACGGGGTGGTGTCCCGGCCCAGCAGCACGGCCCGCGAGATGCGCCGCCAACGCCGCCGGGAACGGGCCCGGGAGGCGGATCCGACGGTCACCTCCCGGCCGGCTGCGGAGCGCGGGCCAGCTCGCGGCGCAGCCGCATGAAGGGCCGGGGCCGGTCCACGCCGAGGGCGGCGGTGGGAATCCCGTCCCGTTCGTAGACGGCGAGGAAGCCGCCGCCCTCGGCCGGGTCCCCCTCGAGGATCCGGACCGTGTCCCCGGGCTCGCGCCGCCCGGCGTACTGGATGCGCGCGCCGTACTGGTCGGACCAGAAGTAGGGGAGCGCGTCGAAGCGTTCGACGGTGGATCCGGCGAGCAGATTGCGGGCGGCCACATCGCCCTGGAGCATGCCGCTGGTCCAGTGCTCGGCCCGGACGGTACGGGCGGTGCCCGGCTGGGCCAGCCGGGCCACGTCCCCGACGGCCACGACGTTGGGCAGCGCGGTGACACAGCCCTCGTCGCACCGCACCCCGTCGTCCAGGGCCAGACCGGAGCCTTCCAGCCACTCGGTGACGGGGCGCACCCCGACGCCGACGACCACCACATCGGCGGGCAGCACCCGCCCGTCGGTGAGCTCCACACCGGTGACCCGGCCGGCTCCGCGCAGACCGGCCACACCGGTGCCGCACAGCAGGGTGGCCCCGCCCCGGGTGTGCAGCCCGGCGCACACCCGGGCCATCTCCTCGCCCAGTTGGGGCACCAGCGGCAGCGGCGCGGCCTCCACGACGGTGACGTCGAGCCCGAGGGCGGCACAGGAGGAGGCCACCTCGGCGCCGATGAAGCCCGCGCCGATCACCACGGCCCGCTCGGCGCCCGCGCGCAGCTCGGCGCGGAGCCGGAGCGCGTCGTCGAGGGTGCGCAGGGTGTGCACCCCGTCCAGCGGCGGGAGGGGCAGCGTTCTGGGCGTGGCGCCGGTGGCGATGACGACGCCGTCGGTGCGCAGGGCGCGGCCGCCGGTGAGACGGATCTCCCCGGCGGCGGTGTCCAGCGCCTCGGCCCGGACGCCGAGCAGCCACTCGGCGTCCAGCTCGGCCTCCTCCTCGGGGTCGGTGAGGGCCAGGGGCCCCAGACCCCCGCCCGGGTCGCCGTCCCCGGTCAGGAACTCCTTGGACAGCGGCGGGCGGTCGTAGGGGCGGTGGTGCTCCTCCCCGACGACGACCAGCCGCCCGTCGTAACCCTGGGTGCGCAGGGCCCGCGCCGCGTGCAGACCCGCGAGCGAGGCCCCGACCACGGTGACCGTCCTGGCCGCCGTCATGCCACGGCTTCTTCCGGCGCCGCGTGCACGGGCTGACCGGGAACGATCTGGGTCGCGGGGTGGACATACAGCATTCCGTCCACGACCGTGACAGCGTGGGTCCGTACGGGCTTACGGGCGGGCAGACAGGTCGGCTCGCCGGATCGCAGATCGAACAGCGCGGCGTGCAGCGGGCATTCCACGTAGCAGCCTTCCAGCCACCCGTCGGAGAGGGAGGCGTCCTGGTGGCTGCATGTGTCGTCGATGGCGTAGAACGCACCGTCGGTGTGGAACACCGCGATCGGCGCGGTGGCGTCGCCGGCCTCGATGCGCACCGACTCACCCTCCGGCAGGTCCTCGATACGGCAGACGGGAATCATTGGCCCCCCTCACGTTGATCGGTATCATGCGTTGTGGATAGTGCACTGAAAAGCGCGATGCGCAACAGAATCCAGATCGGAAAGGCAGCCGTCAAGAGTTCCCCGGCCCGAGGGGCCCCACGCAGAGCCGTCGGATGGTGAGATCAGAACCATGACGAACACGACCGAGGATCGGGCCGAGGAGAAGCGGGGGGCCGCCGGGGCAGTGCAGTCGGTGGACAGGGCGGTCAGCGTCCTGGAGATCCTTGCCAGACTCGGCGAGGCCGGAGTGACCGAGATCGCCGACGAGCTGGGGGTCCACAAGTCGACCGCCTTCCGGCTGCTCGGCGTACTGGAGAACCGCGGACTCGTCGGACAGGAGCGGGACCGGGGGAAGTACTACCTGGGCGCCGGGGTGCTCAGACTCGCGGGCGCCGCCGCCATCCGCCTGGACATCTCGCAGGAGGGCGCCCCGGTGTGCCGGGCGCTGGCCGACGAGACCGGCGAGACGGCCAATATCGCCGTCCTGGACGGGGACGCGGCGGTCAACATCATGCAGGCGCGCGGCGCCGCAGCGGTGACCGCCTTCAACTGGCTGGGGCGGCGCACCGCGCTGCACGCGACCGCGAGCGGCAAGGTGCTGCTCGCGCATCTGTCGGGCGAGCGCCGGGAGCGGCTGGTGACCCGGAAGCTGCCGCGGTTCACCGAGCACACCATCACCACCGCCGCCGAGCTGCGGCAGCAGCTGGAGACGGCGGCCGAGCGCGGGTTCGCCTACTCCTGCGAGGAGCTGGAGATCGGCTTGAACGCGGTGGCGGCGCCGGTGCGCGGCCACGACGGCGCGGTCATGGGGGCGATCGGCGTCTCGGGTCCGGCGTACCGGATGGCCCAGAGCCGGCTGCCCGATCTGGCCGAGTACGCCGTGAAGACCGCCGAGGAGCTGTCCCGGCGGATGGGCTTCCCCGGCTGAGCCGCCCCACCACCCCACCCACCCGACGAGGGGGCCGGATGACTCCGGCCCCCTCGTCACGTCTGTGACCAGGGGCGCCGAGCGACGTGCGAGCTACGCGAAATCCCCCGTCAGAGCCGGTTCACAGACGGTTTACGCGCACCCCTTGACCGCACGGGGCGGCGACTTTCAGGATGTCTCCCATCGCGCAACACGCCGCGCTATACGCAACTGGGGGGTAACCGGGGGCCGTTGAACGGCCTCGGCCTCACCCTCCTTCGAGGCAGTCATGCCAGCTCCCGTGCACCGGTCCCTGCGAGCGCAGGAGAACAGAGGAGTGAGCCATGCCGCAAGAAGCCCGCGCCGTCGTCGCGGTCAAAAAGGGCGCCCCGGTGGAGGTGGTGCCCGTTCTCGTGCCCGAGCCCGGCCCCGGTGAGGTGCTGGTGGGAGTGCAGGCGTGCGGGGTGTGCCACACCGACCTGCACTACCGGGACGGCGCGATCGGTGACGAATTCCCGTATCTGCTCGGGCATGAGGCGGCCGGGGTGGTCGAGGCGGTGGGCCCCGGCGTCACCGCACTCGCCCCCGGTGACTATGTGGTCCTGGCCTGGCGGGCGCCGTGCGGCGGCTGCCGCTCCTGCCGCCGGGGCCGCCCGTGGTACTGCTTCGACAGCCGCAATGCGGCCCAGCCGATGACCCTGACCGACGGCACCCCGCTCAGCCCGGCGCTGGGCATCGGCGCGTTCGCCGAGAAGACGCTGGTCGCGGCCGGGCAGGCGGTGAAGATCGACCCCTCGGCACGCCCCGAGGCGGCGGGTCTGATCGGCTGCGGGGTGATGGCCGGGTACGGCGCGGCCGTGCACACCGGCGGGGTGTCCAACGGCGACACGGTCGCGGTCATCGGCTGCGGCGGCGTCGGCAACGCCGCGATCGCCGGGGCCTCGCTGTCCGGGGCGCGCCGGGTGATCGCCGTGGACATCGACGACGCCAAGCTGGACGCGGCGACCCGCTTCGGCGCCACCGACACCGTCAACTCCCGTGGTACGGACCCGGTCGAGGCGGTGCGCGAGCTGACCGGGGGCTTCGGCGCGAATGTGGTCATCGACGCGGTGGGCCGCCCCGAGACCTACACCCAGGGCTTCTACATGCGCGATCTGGCCGGGGTGCTGGTGCAGGTCGGGGTGCCGGACCCGGAGATGCGCATCGATCTGCCGCTGATCGATCTGTTCTCGCGGGGCGGTGCGCTCAAGTCGTCCTGGTACGGCGACTGCCTGCCCAGCCGGGACTTCCCGGTCCTGGTCGACCTCCACCTCAGCCGCAAGCTGGATCTGGAGGCGTTCGTCAGCGAGACGATCACGCTGGACGAGGTCGAGGCCGCGTTCGCGAAGATGCAGCGCGGCGAGGTGCTGCGGTCGGTGGTGGTCCTGTGAATACCGTGGATGCGCGAGTCGTGATCGTCGGGGCCGGGATCGTCGGCTGCTCGCTCGCCGATGAGCTGACCGCCCGTGGCTGGCGGGACGTCACCGTCCTCGAGCAGGGCCCGCTGCTCGCCCCCGGCGGCTCGACCTCGCACGCCCCCGGTCTGGTCTTCCAGACCAGCCCCTCCAAGACCCTGACCGACCTCGCCCGCTACACCGTGGAGAAGTTCTCCTCCCTCGAGGTCGACGGGCTGCCCTGCTTCAACCCGGTGGGCGGTCTGGAGATCGCCACCAGCGAGGAGCGCTGGGCCGATCTGCACCGCAAGGCCGGTCTCGCGGCCTCCTGGGGCGTACGGGCCGAGCTGCTCGGCCCGGCCCGGTGCGCCGAGATGTGGCCGATGCTGGACCCGGAGCGGATCCTCGGCGGCCTCCACACCCCGGACGACGGGCTGGCCCGGGCGCTGCTCGCCTCCCGGGCCCAGATGGAGCGGGCCACCTCGCACGGCGCCCGGTTCCTGGACCGGCACACCGTGACCGCCATCGAGCGGGAGGGCGGCCGGGTGACCGCCGTCGTCACCGACCGGGGCACCTTCCCGGCCGACATCGTGGTTTCCGCCGCCGGCTTCTGGGGCCCGCTGATCGGCGACATGGCGGGGGTCACCGTCCCGCTCCAGCCGCTGGCCCACCAGTACGCCAAGACCGGGCCGCTGCCCGAGCTCGCGGGGGTGAACGACCCCCGTACGGAGGCGAGCAAGCCGATCCTGCGGTTCCAGGACCGCGATCTGTACTACCGCGAGCACACCGACCGCATCGGCATCGGCAGCTACGCCCACCGCCCGCTCCCCGTGGACCCGGCGCGGCTGCCCGCGTACGACGACGCCCCGGTGATGCCGTCCTCGCTGCCGTTCACCCCGGAGGACTTCGCCCCCAGCTGGGAGGAGAGCGTCGGGCTGCTCCCCGCGCTCGGCGCGGCCCGGGTCGAGGAGGGCTTCAACGGCGTCTTCTCCTTCACCCCCGACGGTATGCCGGTGATCGGCGAGTCCCGCGAGGTGCGCGGCTTCTGGCTGGCCGAGGCGGTGTGGGTGACCCACTCCGCGGGCGTCGCCCGGGCCGTTGCCGAGTGGATGACGGACGGGCGGCCGGGCACGGACGTCCATGAATGCGATCTGTACCGCTTCGAGGACGCCCAGCGCTCCCCCGCCTACGTCACCGAGCGGGGTCAGCAGAACTTCGTCGAGGTCTACGACGTCATCCATCCGCTCCAGCCGATGGAGCAGCCCCGTCCGCTGCGGGTCAGCCCGTTCCACGTGCGGCAGCGGGAGCTGGGCGGATACTTCCTGGAGGCGGCGGGCTGGGAGCGGCCGCACTGGTACGAGGCGAACGCCGCGCTCGCCGAGTCCGTCGAACTGCCCCCGCGCGACGCCTGGTCGGCCCGCTACTGGTCGCCCATCGCCGCCGCCGAGGCCAGGGCCACCCGGGAGCGGGTAGCGCTGTACGACATGACCCCGCTCAAGCGGCTGGCGGTCACCGGGCCCGGGGCGCCGGCCTTCCTCCAGCGCATGACCACCAATCAGCTGGCGAAGAAGCCCGGCGCGGTCACCTACACCCTGCTGCTGGACGAGGCCGGGGGCATCCGCAGCGACCTCACCGTCGCCCGGCTCTCCGAGCACCACTTCCAGGTGGGCGCCAACGGCGGGCTGGACATGGACTGGCTGCTGCGCCACGCGCCGGATGACGTGCACATCGCGGACATCACCCCGGGCACCTGCTGCGTCGGCGTGTGGGGCCCGCTCGCCCGGGAGCTGGTCCAGCCGCTGACCCGCGACGACTTCTCGCACGAGGCGTTCGGCTACTTCAAGGCCAGGCAGACCTTCATCGGCCATGTCCCGGTGACCGCGATGCGGCTGAGCTACGTGGGCGAGCTCGGCTGGGAGCTGTACACCACCGCCGACATGGGGCTGCGGCTGTGGGACACCCTGTGGGAGGCAGGACAGCGCCACGGGGTGATCGCCGCCGGGCGCTCGGCCTTCAACAGCCTGCGGCTGGAGAAGGGCTATCGCGCCTGGGGCCATGACATGACCACCGAGCACGATCCCTACGAGGCCGGGGTCGGCTTCGCCGTCCGGATGAACAAGGGCGACTTCATCGGGCGCGCGGCGCTCGAGGGCCGCTCCGAGGAGACGGCGGCGCGCAGGCTGACCTGTCTCACCCTGGACGACCCGGCCGCGGTCGTCATGGGCAAGGAGCCGGTGTACGCCGACGGCGTCCCTGCGGGCTATGTGACCAGCGCGTCCTACGGCTACACCATCGGCCGGACCGTCGCCTACGCCTGGCTGCCCGCCGCGGCCGCCGTGCCCGGCACCGCCGTCCACATCGAGTACTTCGGCGAGAAGGTGCCCGCGACCGTCGCCGCCGAGCCCCTCTTCGATCCGCGCATGGAGCGCATCCGCCGCTGACACCGAGCGCCGAGAGAGCGGGAAGCGACCGCTTGGAGGCCCCCTTGGCACTCACCGGTGACACCGCCCGTCCCATCGAGCTCTTCGACCCCGTCGGCTGACCGCCGCGACCCCTTACGGAGAACCCATGACTGTGGCTCCCGAGTCCCCCGCCATCACGCCCCCCAGTCTGCTCGCCACTCTCCCCGGCCACTGGTACACCGCTCCCGGGGTCTTCCGCCGGGAGCAGGAGCACCTGTTCGAGGCCATGTGGTTCTGCGCGGTGCGCGCGGCCGACCTGGACCGGCCGGGCGCCTTCCGCACCGTGCGGATCGGCCGGGAGAGCGTGCTGATCACCCGCAACCGGCGGGGTGAGCCACGGGCGTTCCTCAACATCTGCCGCCACCGCGGCGCCCGGCTGTGCACCGAGGAGTCCGGTACGGTGCGGCGCTCGCTGCAATGCCCGTACCACGCCTGGACCTACGATCTGGACGGCCGGCTCACCGCCGCCCCCAACCTATCGAAGATGCCCGATGTCGACCGGGTCGAGCGCGGACTGGTGCCGGTACGGCTTCGCGAATGGCTCGGCTATGTCTGGGTCTGCCTGGCCGAGGAGCCACCGTCGTTCGAGGAGACGGTCATCGGGGCGGTGGCCGAGCGGCTCGGCGACACGGACTCCGTGGAGCGCTACGACGTGGCGGGGCTGGCGCTGGGCCGACGGGTCTCCTACGACGTCAAGGCCAACTGGAAGCTGATCGTCGAGAACTTCATGGAGTGCTACCACTGCGCGACCATCCACCCCGAACTCACCGAGGTGCTCCCGGAGTTCGCGGACGGCCTGGCGGCGCAGTACTTCGTGGGGCACGGCGCGGAGTTCGCCGAGGAGGCCCAGGGGTTCACGGTGGACGGCAGCGAGGGGTTCGACCGGTTCGCGGGGATCGCCGACGAGCAGGACCGCCGCTACTACGCGATCACGGTACGGCCGCAGGTCTTCCTCAATCTGGTCCCCGACCACGTGATCATGCACCGGATGTTCCCGCTCGCCGCCGATCGCACGCTGGTCGAATGCGATTGGCTCTACGCACCCGAAGTGGTGGCGTCCGATTCGGATCTGTCGAAGTCGGTGGAGCTGTTCCACCGGGTCAACACCCAGGACTTCGACGCCTGTGAGCGCACCCAGCCCGCCATGGACTCCCGCGCCTACCGCGACGGCGGGGTGCTCGTCCCCAGCGAACACCACATCGGCGCCTTCCACCGATGGGTGACCGACCATGTCCCGACCCCGGAAGCGGAGGAATGCCCGTGACGGACCTCTTCATCGGTGGCCAGTGGACCGGCGCGATCGACGAGCGCACCCGGGAGATCCGCTGCCCGGCCGACGGATCGCTGGTGGCGGTCGTCGACGAGGGCGGCGGCAAGGACGCGGCCGAGGCGGTGGGCGCCGCCCGGCTGGCGTTCGACCAGGGGCCGTGGCCCCGTACCCCGGTCGGGGGGCGCGGCGATCTGCTGCTGCGCGTCGCCGGTCTGGTGGAGCGCGACAAGGCCGCGCTCGCCCGCGCCGAGTCCCTGGACACCGGGAAGCGCCTCGCCGAGAGCGACGTCGACATCGACGCTGTGGTGGCGTGCTTCCGCTACTACGGACAGCTGGTGCGCACCGAGGCGGACCGGGTCGTGGACACCGGCAGCGAGCACGCGGTCAGCCGGGTGGTCTATGAACCGGTCGGGGTCTGCGCGCTGATCACGCCATGGAACTATCCGCTGCTGCAAACCGCGTGGAAGGTCGCGCCCGCGCTCGCCGCGGGCAACACCTTCGTACTGAAACCCAGTGAGCTGACCCCCAGCACGGCGATCGCCCTGATGCGGCTGCTGGCGGAGGCCGGACTGCCGGACGGGGTGGCCAATCTGGTTCTCGGCCCCGGCGCCGAGGCCGGGGCCCCGCTCACCGACAACCCCGATGTGGACATGGTGTCCTTCACCGGGGGCCTGCGGACCGGGCGCCGGATCATGGCCGCGGCCGCGGGCACGGTCAAGCGGACCTCGCTGGAGCTGGGCGGCAAGAACCCCAATGTGGTCTTCGCCGACGCGGACTTCGACACCGCCGTGGACTACGCGCTCAGCGCGGTGTTCCTCCACTCCGGGCAGGTCTGCTCGGCCGGGGCCCGGCTGCTGGTGGAGGACCCGGTGCACGACGCCTTCGTGGAGGAGGTCGTGCGCCGGGCCCGCCGGATCCGGCTCGGCGGGCCGTTCGACGAGCGGGCCCAGACCGGCCCGCTGATCTCGGCCGCGCACCGGGCCAAGGTCGAGGCGTATGTGGCGGCCGGGCTCGCGGAGGGCGCCCGGCTGCGCTGCGGTGGCACCCGCCCCGACGATCCGGCCCTGGCCGACGGCTACTACTTCCTGCCGACCGTCCTCGACCGCTGCCACAGCGGGATGTCGGTGCTGGCCGACGAGTCCTTCGGCCCGGTGCTCACGGTGGAACGTTTCGCCGGTGAGGACGAGGCGGTGCGGCTGGCCAACGACACCGTGTACGGGCTCGCCGGGGCGGTATGGTCCGGCGACGAGGAGCGGGCGCAGCGGGTGGCCTCCCGGCTGCGTCTTGGCACCGTCTGGATCAACGACTACCACCCCTGTCTCCCGCAGGCGGAGTGGGGCGGGTTCAAACAGTCCGGTACCGGGCGGGAGTTGGGGCCCAGCGGGCTCGCGGAGTACCGGGAGGCCAAGCACATCTGGCGCAATACCCGTCCGCGTCCGCAGGGCTGGTTCGCCTGACCCCCACGGGGCCGGTTCGCCCGGCCGGGGAGTGCGCCGGGGCCCGGGGCCGAGCGGAAGACAGGGCGGGCAGGGCGGCGGCGCGGTGCGCGCTGCGCCATTCGGGTGAGCCGCGGTCAAGGATATTGCCCGGGTCCCACCGGGATGGGTTACTGAATCCGTCCGATTCCGGTGGGCTGCCCATCCTTTCCGGCGGAGTGGAAGACGCCTTGCCAGATCGGAGCCGTCATGCCCTGTCGCCCGTTGGGACTCATCCTCGTCACCGATCCCGGTGAGAACTGCATCGCCGTCGTCGATCCGGAATCCCTCGGGCTCGTGCCGACGCTCAGCGCGCCGATCCCGATCCCGGCGCGGAGCCTGCCCGACCGGCTGGTGGTGCGCACCGCGGTCGACCGCCTCGACGCGCTGGCCGCCCTCCGCCGCGGCACCCTGCTGGATCCCCTCCCGGGCGATCCGGACCGGCCGGTGCTCCCCGGGGCGCGCACGGGCCTCGGGGCCGTTCGCCCGCTGGGCACGTACGAGCTCTTCAACCAGTTCGCCGGCATCTTCCCCGACCAGGGTCCGTACAGCGGCGGGACCCTGGTGACCGTCATCGGCAGCCACTTCTCGGGCGCCACGGACGTGTTCTTCGGCACCCGCCGGGCGGCGAGCTTCTCCGTCCTCGACGACCAGACCATCGTCGCGGTGAGCCCCTCGGGGACGGGCTCGGTCCCGGTGTATGTCACCACCCCGAGCGGAACGGCCCCCATCGGCTCGTTCTTCTACCTCCCCTGGCCCACCCTCACCGACATCGCGCCCATCGCCGGACCGCTCGGCGGGGGCGACATCGTCGAGCTCACCGGCGTCAATCTGAGCACCGCGCGGCTGGTGCACTTCGGCGACTCCGTCGCCCTCCCCACGGCCGTCTCCGACCAGCACCTCCTGGTGACCGCTCCCCCGGCCTCGGGGCCCGGCACCGTTCCGGTGTACGTCATCACGGTGGGCGGGGTGAGCAACCGGCTGCTCTACACCTACGCCGCGGTGCCGGTCGTCAGCGACGTCAGCCCGACCACGGGTTCCACCGCGGGCGGCGAGCCCGTCGTCCTGACCGGCACCGGGCTCAGCCATGTCACCGGCGTCACCTTCGGCGGCGTCCCCGCCACGTCCTTCGGGTCGATCTCCGACACCCTGCTGGTCGCAGTGGTGCCCCCGAACGTCCCCGGCCCCGCGGACATCACCGTCACCACCGCCGGGGGCAGCGTGACGGTCCCGAACGGCTTCGGCTATGTGGCGCCGTCCACCACGACCGTCACCTCCGCGCCCGACCCCTCCGTCGTCGGCCAGCCGGTGACCTTCACCGCCGTGGTGGCGGGCGTCCCGGCGGGCACCCCCACGGGCACCGTCACCTTCGACTTCGGCGACGGCAGCCCGACCGTGGCCGTCTCCCTCACGGGTGGTACGGCCACGGTCGGCCATGTCTACGCCGCGCCGTCGGTCGCCCCGTACGCCGTCACCGCCGAGTACGGCGGCGATCTGTACTTCACGGCCTCGACGGGCACGGACACCCAGACCGTCGGCCAGGCATCGACCACCACCGCGGTGAACTCCGCCCCCGACCCGTCCGTGCCCGGACAGCCCGTCACCTTCGTCGCCCAGGTGGCCGCCGCGCCGCCGGGGGCCGGTGCGCCGACCGGGACGGTGACGTTCGACTTCGGCGACGGCACCCCGGCCGTGGCCCAGCCGCTGACGAACGGCGTGGCGACGGTGACCCACGCCTACCCGGACGTCTCCGGGAGCCCGTACCCGGTCACCGCCACCTACAACGGCGACACCAACTTCACCGCCTCCACGGGCACGGACGCCCAGATCGTCGAGCAGGCGAGGACGGCCACCGCGGTGAGCTCCGCACCGGGTCCGTCCGTCGTCGGCCAGCCGGTGACCGTCACCGCCACGGTCATGGCCGTACCGCCCGGTGTGGGCACCCCCACCGGGACGGTGACCTTCGACTTCGGCGACTCCACCCCGACCGTGACGGCACCCCTCGCCGGCTCCACGGCGACCACCGGCCACACCTACACCGGCGCCACCGGCAGCCCCTACACCATCACCGCCACCTACAACGGCGACACCGACTTCACCGCCTCCACGGGTACGGGCCTCCAGTCGGTGGGGCAGTCCTCGACCGCGACCGCCGTGTCCTCCGCGCCCGATCCCTCGGCGGTGGGTGAGCCGGTGACCGTCACCGCCACGGTCACGGCGGTCTCCCCGGGGGCGGGAACGCCGACGGGCACGGTCACCTTCGACTTCGGCGACGGCACCCCGACCGTCACCCAGCCCGTGTCCGCGGGCCAGGTGACGGCCACGCACACCTACACCGGCGCCGCCGGCAGCCCGTACGCCATCATCGCCACCTACAACGGCGACACCAACTTCCTGACCTCCCTCGGCACCGACTCGCAGACGGTCCAGCCGGCCGCCACCGCGACCGCCGTCACCGCCGCGCCCGACCCCTCGGCGGTGGGCGACCCCGTGACCTTCACCGCCACGGTCACGGCCGTGCCGCCCGGCGCGGGCGCCCCCACCGGGACGGTGACCTTCGACCCCGGGGACGGCACCCCGCCCCTCACCGCGCCCCTCACCGGCGACACCGCGACCGCCACGTACACCTACACCGACACCGCGGGCAGCCCCTACACGGTCACCGCCACCTACAACGGCGACGCCAACTTCACCGCGTCCAGCGGCACCGACACCCAGACCGTCGAACCGGCCACCACCGCCACCGCCCTGACCGCCGCGCCCGACCCGTCCAGCGTGGGGCAGTCCACGACGTTCATCGCGAAGGTCACCCCCGACACCCCGGGCGCCGGTTCGCCCACGGGCACGGTGACGTTCGAGTTCAGCGACAGCACGCCCCCCGTCACGGCACCCGTGACCGGCGGCACGGCCACGGTCGACCACACCAACCCGGAGTCGGCGACCCCGTACACGGTCACGGCCACCTACAGCGGCGACGCCAACTTCCTGACGTCCTCGGCGGCCGACACCCATCAGGTCGTCCAGGGCGTGTCGACCACGGTGCTCACCGCCTCGCCGTCCCCCTCGGTGACCGGTGAGACGGTGACCTTCACCGCGACCGTCGCGGCCGTGCCCCCCGCCTCCGGCACCCCGACCGGCACGGTCACCTTCGACTTCGGCGACGGGACCGCGCCCGTCGCCCTCGCCCTCACCGGCGGTACGGCGACCACCGATCACGCCTACGCCACCGCGGTCGGCAGCCCGTACACGGTCACCGCCACCTACGACGGCGACGCCAACTTCGTGGCGTCCGTCGGCACCCGTCTCCACACCGTCGACCCGGCCGCGACCATCACCACGATCACCGCCACGCCCGACCCTTCCGTCACGGGGGAGCTGGTCACGGTCACCGTGGCCCCCACCGGGCCCGGCGCGGGCACCCCGACCGGACCCGTCACCATCGACTTCGGGGACGGCACCCCGCCGGTCACCGCCCAGCTGGTGAACGGCTCGGCCGCGGTCACCCACGCCTACGCCAGTACGGCCGGCAGCCCCTACACCATCGCGGCCGAGTACGGCGGCGACGGCGACTTCGCCCCGTCCGAGAACACCCTCGTCCACGCCGTCACACCGGCCGCGACCACCACCGTCGTGACCTCGTCGCCGACTCCGTCGGCGGTGGGCCAGACCGTGACGCTGATCGCGCGGGTGGCGCCGGTGCCGCCGGGCGCGGGCGCGCCGACCGGCACCGTGACCTTCGACTTCGGCGACGGCACCACGACGGCCACCGTGCCGGTCGCGAACGGTGTGGCCACGACGACGCACGCCTACGTCTCCACCGCGGGCAGCCCGTACACCATCACCGCCACCTACGGCGGCGACGACAACTTCGCCACCTCCACCGTCACCACCGTCCAGCCGGTGGAGATGGACGTCTCGGCCACCGCGACGACGGTGAGCACCACCCCGGACCCGTCCACCGTCGGCGAGGCGGTGACCGTCTCCGCGACCGTGACGGTCCTGCCGCCCGCCGCGGGCACCGCCACCGGGACCGTGACGTTCGACTTCGGTGACGGCACCACGACCGTCACCGTCCCGCTGACCGGCGACACGGCGACGACCAGCCATGCCTACGCCTCGACGGCGGGCAGTCCGTACACCATCATCGCGGTCTACAGCGGGGACGACGACTTCACCGGGTCGACCGGGCTGGACATCCAGACGGTCACCCCGGCCTCGTCGTCCACGACGCTGAGCTCCGCGCCGAATCCGTCCGTGACCGGCCAGCCGGTCACCTTCACCGCGACCGTGGCGTCGGGGCAGGTGGGCGCGGGGACGCCGCCCGGCACGGTCACCTTCGACTTCGGCGACGGCACCCAGGCGGTCCGGGCGCCCCTCACCGACGGGACGGCGATCGCCGTCCACGCCTACCCGTCCACCGCGGGCAGCCCGTACACCGTCACCGCCACCTACGACGGGGACGTGAGCTTCACCGGATCCACGGACACCCTCGACCAGAGCGTGAACCCGGCGGCCACCTCCACCACCGTCTTCTCCTCACCGGACCCGACCGAGGTCGGCCAGCCCGTGACCGTCACCGCCAACGTGGCGGTTCTCGCCCCGGGTTCGGGCACCACCAACGGCACGGTCACCTTCGACTTCGGCGACGGCACGCCGACCGCCACCGTCCCCAGCGTGGCCGGAGTGGCGACGGTGACCCATGCCTATACGGAGACGTCCGGCAGCCCGTACACCATCAGCGCCACCTACGGCGACGACGGCGACTTCGCGCCCTCCACCGGCGCCGACGTCCACACCGTGCATCCGTCCTCGACCACCACCACGGTGACCGCCGATCCCGATCCCTCGGTGGTGGGCGAGGAGATCACCGTCACCGCGACGGTCGCCGCGGTGCCGCCGGGGGCCGGGGTGCCGTCCGGCACGGTCACCTTCGACTTCGGCGACGGCACCCAGGCTGTCGACGTGCCCCTGGCCGGAGGGGCCGCCGTCCTTCCGCACACGTACACGAGCGGCCTCGGCAGCCCGTACACGATCACCGCGACGTACGGCGGCGGCGACGACTTCCGGTCCTCGGCGGACACCGAGCCGCAAACCGTCCTCCAGTCCGCGACGACCACCACGGTGAGCCCCGCGCCGGAGCCGTCCGTCGTGGGCCAGCCGGTCACCTTCACGGCGACCGTGGCGCCGGTGGCACCGGGCGGGGGCTCGCCCACGGGTACGGTGACGTTCGACTTCGGCGACGGCAGCACCGCCGCGGCCCCGGTCGTCGGCGGCCTGGCGACGGCCGTGCACGCCTATGCGACCACGGCGGGCAGCCCGTACCCCGTCACCGCCACATACGGCGGCAGCCCCGACTTCACGGGCTCCGCCGACCTCGTCACCCACTCCGTCGGCCGGGCCCCGACCGCGACGGCGGTGGTCTCGGCGCCGGATCCCTCGGTGACGGGCCAGCCGGTGACCGTCACCGCGACCGTCTCGGCCGTGTCCCCGGGAGCCGGAACCCCCACCGGAACCGTCACCTTCGACTTCGGGGACGGCACGGCCCCCGCCACCGCGCCGGTCACGGCCGGGGTGGCCACGGTCACCCACGCCTGGCCCGACACCTCGGGCAGCCCGTACACCATCACGGCTGACTACGGCGGCGACACCGACTTCAACGCATCCACCGGCACCGACACCCAGACCGTGAACCCGGCCGCCACCCACACCGATGTGGCCTCCTCGCCCGATCCCTCGGTCACCGGCCAGCCGGTGACCCTCGCCGCAACCGTCTCGGCCGTGTCCCCGGGAGCCGGAACCCCCACCGGAACCGTGACCTTCGACCCCGGCGACGGCAGCCCGGCCGTCACCGCGTCCATGAGCGCGGGCGTGGCCACCGTCACCCACACCTACACCGGCGCCTCCGGCAGCCCGTACACCATCACCGCCACCTACGACGGCGACGCGGACTTCCTGACGTCCCTCGGCACCGACACCCAGAGCGTGGGCCGCGCCTCGACCACCGTCGCCATCAGCGATCTGCCCGAGCCGTCGGTCACGGGCCAGCCGGTGACGTTCCTCGCGCGGGTGGCGCCGGTCGCCCCGGGCGCGGGCGCGCCCACGGGCACGGTGACCTACGACTTCGGCGACGGCAGCCCGACGGTCGACGTCCCGGTGGCGGACGGTGTGGCGACGGCCGCGCACACGTACGCGACCGCGGCGGGCAGCCCGTACACGGTCACCGCCACCTACGGCGGGGACGCCCACTTCACCGGCTCGGTGAACACGGAGACGCACCTCGTCGAGCGGGCGTTGTCGACGACGACGGTGGACTCGTCGCCGAATCCGTCGGTCACCGGCCAGCCGGTGACGGTCACCGCCACCATCGCGGCCGTCGCGCCGGGAGCCGGAACCCCCACCGGCACGGTCACCTTCGACTTCGGCGACGGGACGGGGGCCGTCACGGCGCCGGTCACCGGCGGGGTGGCGACCATCGCCCACGCCTATCCGATCGCCTTCGGCAGCCCGTACACCATCACGGCCAGCTACAGCGGCGACGCCGACTTCACCGCCTCCACCGGAACCGACACCCAGACCGTGGACCCGGCCGCGACCGACACCACGGTGACCTCGGCGCCCGATCCCTCGGTGGCCGGTCAGGCGGTGACCATCGGCGCCACCGTCGCACCGGCCGTGCCGGGGGGCGGAATCCCCACCGGCACCGTCACCTTCGACCCCGGCGACGGAGGCCCGGCCGTGACCACGCCGCTCGTCGGCGGGGCGGCGAGCATCACCCACACCTACGCGAGCACCTCCGGCAGCCCGTACACCATCACCGTCTCCTACAGCGGCGACGCCGACTTCACCGCCTCCACCGGAACCGACACCCAGACCGTCGGCCAGGCGGACTCCGTCACCTCCCTGGTCACCTCGCCGGACCCGTCCGTGCCGGGCGAGCAGGTCACCTTCACCTCCAGGGTCTTCGCCGCGGCCCCGGGGGCGGGCAGCCCGACCGGCACCGTCACCTTCGACTTCGGCGACGGCTCGCCGACCGCCACCGCACCGGTCAGCGGCGGGGTGGCCACCGTGACCCACCCCTACCCGACCTCGGTCGGCAGCCCCTTCACGGTCACCGCCTCCTACGGCGGCGACGCCGACTTCGCGCCCTCCGCCGCCACCGGAACGCATACGGTGTCGGTGAGCGCCGCCACCACATCGACCACCGTGACCTCCTCGCCGGACCCCTCGGTGACCGGCCGGGCGGTGACCTTCACCGCGACCGTGGCACCGACCCCGCCCGGTGCCGGGGTGCCCACGGGCACGGTGACCTTCGACTTCGGCGACGGCACGGCGACCGCCACCGCGGCGCTCTCCGCCGGGGTGGCGACCGTGGTCCACGCCTACCCGACCGCGGTGGGCAGCCCGTACACGGTCACCGCCTCCTACAGCGGGGACGTCAACTTCAGCTCGTCCTCGGGCACGGACACCCAGACGGTCGCCCCGGCGTCCACGACCACAACGGTGGCCTCCGCGCCCGATCCCTCCGTGGTCGGGCAACCGGTGGCCCTCACGGCGACCGTGGCCCCCGTCGCCCCGGGGGCGGGGGTGCCGACCGGCACCGTCACCTTCGACTTCGGTGACGGCTCCCCGGTCGCGTCGGCCCCGCTGACCGGCGGGGCGGCCACCATCAGCCACACCTACACGAGCGCCGCCGGATTCACGGTGACCGCCACCTACGACGGCACCCCCAGCTTCCTCTCGTCCAGCGGCACCGACGCCCAGACCGTGAACAAGGCGGCCACCACGACGGCGGTGGTCTCCGCACCGGATCCCACGGTCAGCGGTCAGCCCACCACCTTCACCGCGAGGGTGGTGCCGATCGCCCCGGGGGCCGGGGTGCCGACCGGGACGGTCACCTTCGACTTCGGCGACGGCACGCCGACCGCCACCGCGCCGCTCACCGACGGCCTCATCTCCGTCACCCACTCCTACCCGGGTACCTCCGGCAGCCCGTACACCGTGACGGCCACCTACAGCGGGGACGCCGGCTACACGGCGTCCAGCGGCACCGATGTGCACACGGTCAACAGGGCGGCCACCACGACGGCGGCGTCCTCCTCCCCCGACCCCGCCGTCACCGGCCAGAACGTCACCCTCACCGCCACGGTCTCCGCGCTCGCCCCGGGCGCCGGAACGCCCACCGGCACCGTCACCTTCGACCCGGGCGACGGCACCCCGGCCATCACCGCGCCGCTGTCCGGTGGCACAGCCACCGCCACCCACGCGTACGCCGGCACCACGGGCAGCCCCTTCGCCATCACCGCCACCTACAACGGCGACACCGGCTTCGCGCCCTCCACCGGCACCGACACCCAGACGGTCAACAAGGCGGCCACCACCACGACCGTCGCCTCCTCCCCCGACCCCACCGTCACCGGCCAGAACGTGACCCTCACCGCCACCGTCACCGCGGTGGGGCCGGGCTCCGGAACCCCGACCGGCACCGTCACCTTCTCCTTCGGGGACGGCGCACCGTCCGCCACGGCGCCGGTCACCGGCGGCGTGGCCACCGTGACCCACGCCTACGCGGGGACCTCGGGCAGCCCGTACACCATCACCGCCACCTACAACGGCGACAACGGCTACACCTCGTCCACCGGCACCGACACCCAGACGGTCAACAAGGCGGCCACGACGACCACCGTCGCCTCCGCGCCCGACCCCAGCGTCACCGGCCAGACCGTCACGCTCACCGCCACCGTGGCATCGGTCCTCCCCGGCGCCGGGGTCCCGACCGGGACGGTCACCTTCTCCTTCGGGGACGGCGCACCGACCGTCACCGCGCCCCTGTCCGGCGGCACGGCCACCACCACCCACGCCTACACCACCAGGACCGGCAGCCCCTTCCCCATCACGGCCACCTACAACGGGGACACCAACTACACGCCCTCCACCGGCACCGACAGCCAGACCGTGGGCCGGGCCGCCACCACCACGACCGTGGTTTCCGCACCCGATCCCTCGGCGACCGGGCAGTCGGTGACCCTCACCGCCACCGTGGCCGCCGTCTCCCCCGGCGCCGGAACCCCGACCGGCACGGTGACCTTCAGCTTCGGGGACGGTACGAGCAACAGCACCGTGGCCCTCTCCGGCGGCGTCGCGACCGTCAACCACACCTACACCACCAGGACCGGCAGCCCCTTCCCCATCACGGCCACCTACAACGGGGACACCAACTTCAACACGTCCAGCGGCACCGACACCCAGACCATCAACGCCAAGGCCGCGACCACCACCACGGTGACCTCGATCCCCAACCCCTCGGTGGTGGGCCAGTCGGTGACCATCAGGGCGACGGTCTCGTCCGCCTCCGGCACCCCGGTCGGGGCGGTCACCTTCTCCTTCGGCGACGGCACCAACACCGCCGTGGGCATCCTCTCCGGCGGCATCGCGACCGTCACCCACACCTACACGGCCACCACCGGGAGCCCGTTCACCATCACGGCCACGTACAACGGGACCGAGAACTTCGCCACCTCCAGCGGCACCGACACCCAGACCGTGAACAAGGCGGCCACCACGACATCCGTGAGCTCCTCCCCGAACCCCTCGACCACGGGCGACCCGGTGACCGTCACCGCCACCGTGGCGGCCGTCGCCCCCGGCGCGGGGACGCCCACCGGAACGGTCACCCTCGCCATCACCGGGCGGAGTCCGCAGACCGTGCCGCTCGTGGGCAACACGGCCACCGCGACGTTCAATCCGCTGCCGAAGGGGACCCACACCGTCACCGCCAACTACAACGGCGATGTCAACTACGCGACCTCGTCCGCGACCACGACCCAGACGGTGAACACCGGTCAGGGATAGTCCGCCGGGCTCACGGCCGGTCCGCCGCCTCGGCGGGCGCCTCCTCGTCCGCCTCGGGGCGACGGTACATGCGGGTCGCGGTGATCTGGCCGTGGACCTGCTGCTCCTCCTCCGGCTCCCGGGCCGGAAGGCCCGGCCGCAGATGTTCCTCGACGCTGATGTACTTCAGCCCGGCCCGCAGGTCCGCGTCATTGCGCAACCGGATCACCAGCGGGAACTCGGCCAGCGCCGTGGTGTCGAACAGCCCCGTCGTATAGAGGAGCTGGACCCCGAGCGCGTCCGCCACCGCCCGCTGGAGCTCCAGCAGATAGGTCGCGTTGGCGCGGCCGATGGGGTTGTCGAGGAAGAGCGTGCCCGCGTGGCGGTGCTTGTCCCGGCCCCGGTCGTTGCTGCGCAGCGCGGCCATGGTGCAGTACAGCGCGATGGCGGCGGTCAGCAGCTGGCCACCGGAGAACACATCGCCCATCTGCCCCACCGGCACCCGCTCGGCCCGCAGCACCGCGTCCGGCTTGAGGATCTCCACCGCCACCCCGCGCGGCTGGAGCGCGGCGTGGACCCCGCGCAGCAGCAGCGACATGCCGTCCCGGCGCAGATCGGAGTTCTTCCGGACGGCGGAGCGGGTGGCCTCGTCGATGACCTCGCCGAGCCGCTCGGTGAGCGTGGCCTGGTCGGGGTCCTCGAAGCGGATCCGCAGGAACTCCTGGCCCGACCACTCGCCGAGCCCCTCCGGGAGCCGGGAGAGCCGCTGCGCCGAACGCAGCGTGGCCAGGCAGGACTCGACGAGGCCGCGCAGCCGGTCCACGATCGAGTCGCGGTTGCGCTCCAGCTGCTCCAGCTCGTCGGTGAGCACGCGCAGCCGGGGCGCGAACGCATCGGCCCAGGCGGCGGCGTGCTCGGGCAGCGCGGCCGCGGGGAGCTCCCGGATCTGCTGGCGGGCGGGGGTGCGCACCTGCTCGTAGCGAGTGGAGTTGGCGTGCCGTACGAGGACGTCGCTCGCCTCCCGCACCGAGGAGTCGGCCGCCGACAGATCGGCGGCGCAGCCGCGCAGTGAGCGGCGGGTCTCGGCGGCGGCCTGGCGGGCCTCGGCGAGGTCCCCGGCGTACGGCTCGGGCCGCTCGCCGTCGTCCTCCGCACCGGGGCCGTCCCGCAGCAGATCCCGCAGCAGGGCGGCGGTCTCGTCGAAGCCGCCCGCGGCGTCCTCGGCGGCGCGGTGGGCGCGCACCAGGTCGGCGTGGGCGGTGCGGGCGGTGTCCAGGGCGTCCGTACGGGCGGCCAGTTCGCCGTTGGCGGTGCGCAGCAGCTCCTTCGCCTGTTCGGCGTCGGCCGGGACCATCTCCTCCGGCAGCTCGGTGTGGGCGTCGCCGTCGGCGGGGGCGAGCCGCTCCGCCTCGCCGCGCAGCCGGCCCAACTGCTCGCTCGCCGCGGACGCGCGGCTCTCCAGCATCTGGACCAGTGACTCGGCGCGGGCGGCGGCGGCCTGCCGGGAGGGTCCGTCGGCGCCGTCGGTGCCCTCCAGGAGCTGGGCGGCGCGGGTGCGGACCTTGTTGGTGAGCCGGTCGAGGGTGGCGAGGGCCGCGCTCTCGTCGCTTTCGGCGCGGGCCTGTTCGGCGCGGAGGTCGGCGCCGACACCGACCTTCTCGTAGACCTGGGAGGCGGCCCGGTACGCCTCCCGGAGCGCGGGCAGCGAGGCGGAGGGCGGCTGGGCCGCCTCGCCGAGGTCGTCGGGGACGTCCGCGATCTCCGCGCCCTCGGAGCGCAGGGCGCGGGCGGTACGGCGCGCGTCGTCGGCCGCGCGCTGGACGCCGCGCCGCGC
>NZ_BAAAIF010000079.1:0-46375 GCF_039525925.1 Streptomyces javensis
CCGTTGGTACCCGCGAACACGCCGACCTGCTGGCCGCGCAGCGTGGTCGGATCGATCCCGGCCCGCTCGAACGCCTCCCACGACGTCTCCAGCAGCAATCGCTGCTGCGGATCCATCGCCAGCGCCTCACGCGGCGAGATCCCGAAGAACGCCGCGTCGAAGTCCCCGGCGTCCGCCAGGAATCCGCCCTCGCGGACGTAGCTGGTGTGTTCGGTGGCCGAGTCCGGGTCGTACAGCGCCTCCAGGTCCCAGCCGCGGTCCGCGGGGAAACCCGTCACCGCGTCCTGCCCCGAGACCAGGAGCCGCCACAGCTCCTCCGGCGACCGCACCCCACCGGGGAAGCGGCAGCTCATGCCGACGATCGCGATCGGATCGTCGGCGACGGCCACCGCCGTGGACGGCACACCGGCCACCGTGTCGGCCGCGCTCTCGTCGCCCAGGATCTCCGTACGGAGGTGGGCGGCGAGCGCCGAGGACGACGGGTAGTCGTAGACCAGGGTGGGCGGCAGCTTCAGCCCGGTGACGGTGTTCAGCCGGTTGCGCAGCTCCACCGCCGTCAGCGAGTCGAAGCCCAGGTCCCGGAAGGCCCGGTCCGCCTCGACGGCCTCCGCGTCGGAGTGGCCCAGCACATCGGCCACGGCCGAGCGCACCAGGTCCAGCAGCATCCGCTCGCGCTCCGCCGCCGGGACCCCCGCGAGCCGCTGGGCAAGCGAGGACTCGTCCGCGCCGCCACCGGCCGTACGGGCCGTACGCCCGCCCTCGGCCTCCAGCGCCGTACGCACCTCGGGCAGTTCCCGCAGCAGCGGGCTCGGCCGGGAGGCGGTGAAGCCGGGGGCCAGCCGCTCCCAGTCGATGTCCGCGACCGTCACCGCGGTCTCGTCCAGGTCCAGGGCCCGCTGTAGCGCGGCGATGGCCAGGTCCGCCGCCATCGGCGGCACACCCGCGCGGCGCATGCGCTGCTCCAGCGCGTCGTCCGCGGCCATCCCGCCCTCGGCCCACGGGCCCCAGGCCACCGAGGTGGCGGGCAAGCCCTCGGCCCGGCGGCGCTCGGCGAGCGCGTCCAGGAAGGCGTTGGCGGCGGCGTAGTTGGCCTGCCCTGCGGCGCCGATCGAGCCCGCGAACGAGGAGAACAGGACGAAGGCCGTCAGGTCCAGGTCCCGCGTCAGCTCGTGGAGGTTGGCCGCGGCGTCGGCCTTGGCGCGCAGGACGGTGGCGAAGCGCTCGGGGGTCAGCGACTCCAGGACGCCGTCGTCCAGCACCCCGGCCGCGTGCACCACCGCCGTCAGCGGCAGTTCGGCCGGGAGCCCGGCCACCAGCGCGGCCAGCGCCTCGCGGTCGGCGGCATCGCAGGCCGCGACGGTGACCCGGGCCCCCGTGGCGGTGAGTTCGTCCCGCAGCTCGGCCGCGCCGGGGGCGTCGAGGCCACGGCGGCTGGTGAGCACCACGTGTTCGGCGCCCTTGTCGATCAGCCAGCGGGCCACATGCGCGCCCAGCGCGCCCGTACCGCCGGTCACCAGCACCGAGCCCGCGCCCGGCCGCCAGTCGCGGCCACGCCCGGCCTTGGCGGTGTCGGCAGCGTTGGCGGTCTTGGCAGCGTTGGCGGTCTTGGCGGTGTTGGCAGCGGTCTCGGCGGCCCGGGTCAGCCGGCGGCCGAAGACACCGGAGGCGCGCACCGCCACCTGGTCCTCGCCCTCGCCACCGGCCAGCACGCCCGCGAGCCGGGACAGCGCACGGTCGTCCACCGTCTCCGGCAGATCGACCAAACCGCCCCACCGCTCGGCCAGTTCCAGGGCCGCGACCCGGCCCAGGCCCCAGACCCGCGCCTGCCACGGGTCCACCGGACCGTCCGCCCGGCCGGTCGAGACCGCGCCGCGCGTGGCGACCCACAGCGGCGCGTCCACGGCCAGGTCGCCCAGCGCCTGTGCGAGGGCGGCGGTGCGGAGCAGCCCGTCGGCGCCGTCCGCGTGGGACGGCAGCGCGAACACACCGGCCACCGGCCCGTCGGCGATCGCCCCGCGCAGCAGTTCGGCCATGCCCGTACGGTCCTCGGCGGTCAGCTCGACCGTCCGCACCTCGGCACCGCGTGCGGACAGCGTCCGTACGACACCCTCGGCCAGTGCGCCGTCCGCCCCGCCGTCCGCCGCGTCGATCGGGGCGACGACCAGCCAGCGGCCGGTCAGCGCACCCTCGGCGCGGGCGGTCACCGGCTTCCAGGTCACCTGGTAGCGCCAGGCGTCCACGGTGGACCGCTCGCCCTGGCGGCGCCGCCACGAGGACAGCATCGGCAGGACGGCGCCCAGCGAGGAGAGCGCGGCGGCGTCGGCGTCCGCGTCCTCGGACTGGAGCGTCCCGGCCAGGGCCTCCAAGTCCTCGCGTTCGACGGCCTCCCAGAACCGCGCGTCCACGGAATCCATGGCCGCGACGGCCTCGCGGACCTCCTCCGGGTTCTCGACCCAGAAGCGCTGCCGCTGGAAGGCGTAGGTCGGCAGTTCGACGGTGCGGGCTCCCGTACCGGCGAAGAACGCGGCCCAGTCGAGGGGGAGCCCCCGGGTGTGCAGCGCGGCGAGCGCCGCCGTCAGTGCCACCGGCTCGGTACGCCCCTTGCGGAGCGCCGAGACGAAGGCGGCGGCATCGCCGGACACGCACTCCTGGGCCATGGCGGTCAGCACACCGTCGGGGCCCAACTCGACGTAGGTGGTGACGCCCTGGGCCTCCATCGTCCGTACGCCGTCGAGGAAGCGGACGGCCTCGCGGACGTGGCGCACCCAGAAGTCGGGGGTCGTGATCTCCTCGGCGGAGACGACCGCGCCGGTGAGGTTGGAGACGATCGGGATGCGCGGAGCCTCGTACGACAGCCCCTGCGCGACCTCGCGGAACGCCTCCAACATGCCGTCCATACGCGGCGAGTGGAAGGCGTGGCTCACGGTGAGCCGCTTGGTCTTACGACCCTGGGCCTCGAAGCCGTCAGCGATCTCGAGTGCCGCGTCCTCGTCCCCGGCGATGACCACCGAGGTCGGCCCGTTGAGCGCGGCGATCGACACCCGCTCGGTGAGCAGCGGCGCCACCTCGTCCTCGGACGCCTGGACCGCGACCATCGCGCCACCCGCCGGAAGCTCCTGCATCAACCGGCCACGCGCCGCCACCAGCTTCGCGGCGTCCGCCAGCGAGAGCACACCCGCCACATGCGCGGCGGCCAGCTCACCGATCGAGTGCCCGGAGAGGACATCGGGCCGCAGCCCCCACGCCTCCGAGACCAGCCGGAACAACGCCACCTCAACCGCGAACAACGCGGGCTGAGTGAACCCCGTCCGATCCAGCGCCTCGGCATCGTCCCCGAACAGCACCGTCTTCAAGGGCCGTTCGAGATGCTGGTCCAGCTCGTCGCACACCGCGTCCAGCGCCTCCGCGAACACCGGATAGGCGTCGTACAGCTCACGCCCCATCCCCAGCCGCTGGCTCCCCTGCCCGGTGAACAGGAAGGCCACCTTGCCGCCCTCGGCCACCGTTCCCTGGATCAGCCCGGCCGCCGACTCGCCGCGCGCGAGCGCCTCCAGGCCGGACAGCAGCCCGGCGCGGTCCTCGCCGATGACCACCGCGCGCCGCTCGAGCGCCGCCCGGCCCGTGGCCAGCGAGTGGCCGACGTCCGTGGTGTCCAGCTCGGGGTGGATGGCGAGGTGGGCGAGGAGCCGTTCGGCCTGGCCGCGCAGGGCGGCCTCGGACTTGCCCGAGAGGGCCCACGGCACCGTCGGCAGCTCCGCCACCGGACGGCCGGTCGCGGGGGTCTCCTCGGGAGCGAGGGCCGGGGGCTGCTCGATGATCGTGTGGGCGTTCGTACCGCTCACACCGAACGAGGAGATGGCCGCCCGGCGCGGCCGGTCGAGCTCCGGCCACGGCCGGGCCTCGGTCAGCAGCTCCAAGTCGCCCGCCGACCAGTCCACATGCGGGGTGGGCTCGTCGATGTGGAGGGTCTGCGGAAGCACCCCGTGGCGCATCGCCATGATCATCTTGATGATGCCCGCGACACCGGCGGCGGCCTGGGTGTGGCCGATGTTGGACTTCAGCGAGCCGAGCCACAGCGGCTGCCCCTCCGGCCGGTTGCGGCCGTAGGTGGCGAGCAGGGCCTGTGCCTCGATCGGGTCGCCCAGCGTCGTACCCGTGCCATGCGCCTCCACCACATCGACATCGGCGGTGGTGAGCCGGGCGCTGGTGAGCGCGTCGCGGATGACGCGCTGCTGGGACGGGCCGTTGGGCGCCGTCAGACCGTTGGACGCGCCGTCCTGGTTGATGGCGGAGCCGCGCACGACCGCCAGCACGCGGTGGCCGTTGCGCCGCGCGTCCGACAGCCGCTCGACGAGCAGCATGCCCGCCCCCTCGGCCCAGCCGGTGCCGTCCGCCGAGGCGGCGAAGGACTTGCAGCGGCCGTCGGTGGACAACCCCTGCTGGCGGCTGAAGTCGATGAACGTGTCCGGGGTGGCCATCACGGTCACACCACCGGCCAGCGCCAGCGAGCACTCGCCGTTGCGCAGCGCCTGCGCGGCCAGGTGCAGCGCCACCAACGACGACGAACACGCCGTGTCGATGGTGACCGCCGGGCCCTCCAGACCGAAGGTGTACGCCACCCGGCCCGAGGCGATGCTGCCCGCGCCGCCGGTGCCGAGGTAGCCCTCGAGCCCCTCGGGTACGGCGGTGAGCCGGGTCAGATAGTCGTGGTACATGACGCCCGCGAAGACACCGGTCTTGCTGCCGCGTACCGCCGCCGGGTCGATCCCGGCCCGCTCGAACGCCTCCCACGACGTCTCCAGCAGCAGCCGCTGCTGCGGGTCCATCGCCATGGCCTCGCGCGGGTTGATCCCGAAGAAGTCCGGGTCGAAGTCGGCCGCGTCGTGCAGGAAGCCGCCCTCGCGGGTGTAGCTGGTGCCCACCTGGTCGGGGTCGTCGCTGTAGAGCGCGTCGAGGTCCCAGCCACGGTCGACGGGGAAGTCGGAGATGGCGTCGGTGGCGCCGATGACGAGCTGCCACAGCTCCTCGGGCGTGGTGACCCCGCCCGGGTAGCGGCAGCTCATACCGACGATGGCGATCGGCTCGTCCTCGGTGACGGCCGCCACCGGGACCGGCGTGTGCACCTCCGCCGACTCCTCGCCCACCAGCTCGGTCCGCAGCTGGCGGGCCAGGACCTGCGGGTCCGGGTAGTCGAAGATCAGCGTGGCGGGCAGCCGCAGCCCGGTGACCGAGTTGAGCTGGTTGCGCAGCTCGACCGCCGTCAGCGAGTCGAAGCCCAGGTCCTTGAACGCCCGCCCGGAGCCGATGGTCTCCGCGCCCGCGTAGCCGAGCACGGTGGCCACCTGTGCCCGGACCAGGTCCAGCAGCAGCCGCTCCTGCTCCGCCGTGCTCAGCCCGGCCAGCCGCCCGGCCAGGCCGGAGTCGCCGCCCGCCGCGACCGCGTCCACCGCGCGCCGCGCCGGGCCCCGCACCAGGCCGCGCAGCAGCGGCGAGATGGCGGGCTGGTTGCGCAGCGCCGCGAGGTCCAGGCGCATCGGCACCAGCGACGCCTCGTCGACGGTCAGCGCGGCGTCGAAGAGCCGCAGCCCCTCCGCCACCGGCAGCGGGGGCACTCCGGCCCGCCGCATCCGGGTGATGTCGGCCTCATCCAGGGTGTCGCCCATGCCGCCACCGGCCCACAGGCCCCACGCCAGCGCGGTGGCCGGCAGGCCCTGGGCGGCGCGGTGCTGGGCGAGCGCATCCAGGTAGGCGTTGGCTGCGGCGTAGTTTCCCTGACCCGGGCCGCCGAAGACGCCTGCGGCTGAGCTGAACAGGATGAATGCGGACAGGTCCGCGTCCTGGGTCAGCTCGTGCAGGTTCCAGGCCGCGTCCGTCTTCGGGCGCAGCACCTTGGTCAGTCGTTCCGGTGTCAGCGAGCCGATCACGCCGTCGTCCAGTACGCCCGCCGTGTGGACGATGGCGGTCAGCGGGTGCTCGGCGGGGATGGTGGCGAGGGTTTCGGCGAGCGCGTCACGGTCGGCCACATCACACGCCGCCCAGCGCACGCTCGCGCCCAACTCGGCCAGTTCAGTGCTGAGTTCGGCCGCGCCCGGTGCCTGGTCGCCACGGCGGCTGACCAGCAGCAGCTGCCGTACGCCACGCTCGGCCACCAAGTGGCGGGCGAGCAGGCCGCCCAGCGAACCGGACGCGCCGGTGACCAGCACCGTGCCGTCCGGGTTCCACTCCGGGGCCGGGCTGTCGGCCGACGATGCGGCGCGGGCCAGGCGTGGCGTCTTCAGGACGCCCTCCCGGACCGCGACCTCGGCCTCGCCGCTCGCGAGCACGGCGGGCAGCGCGGCCCGGGAGTCCTCGTGGGCGTCGAGATCGATCAGGACGAGCCTGTCCGGGTTCTCGGCCTGCGCGGAACGCACCAGACCGCGTACGGCGGCCCCTGCGAGGTCCGTCACCGGCTCAGCGGTCTTGGTGGCCACGGAGGCGGAGGTGAGCAGGACCAGGCGTGAGTTCGCGAAGCGGTCGTCGGTCAGCCAGGTCTGGAGGAGGTGGAGGGCTTGGGTGGTGGCGTCGTGTGCGGCTTGGGTGGGGTTCTCCCCCACCCCGCCCCTCCCCGTAACCGTGGGCTCCGCCCCTGGACCCCGGTCCTCAATCGCCGGACGGGCTGGAGATGCCGCTCCGGGGCCTTCGAGTGCCGCGCCGTCCGCGTGCGGGTGCGGACGCCCTTCGGGCGTGTCCTCAATCGCCGGACGGGCTTGATGCGTCAGATTCACCACCACCTGGTCCGGCAGTGCCGTTCCGGAATCGACGGCCTCGGCCAGTTCCGCGAGGTCCGCGTATGCCGTGGCACCCAATCCGAACGCGTCCGTGCCCAGCACCGCCCAGCGGCCGTCGGCCGAGTCCACAGGCGCGGGCGTCGTCGTCCACTCCACGCGGTACAGCGACTCGTGGTAGGCCGTGCGCGCGCTCTCCAACCGCTCGGCCGAGACCGGGCGCAGCACCAGCGAGTCCACGGCCGCGACCGGTGCGCCGGTGGCGTCCGCGATCTCCAGCCGGACCCCGTCGCCGCCCACGGCGGCCATCCGCACCCGCAGCGTGGCCGCGCCGCTCGCGTACAGCGACACCCCGGTCCAGGCGAACGGCAGCCGCCCCTCGGTCTCGGTGCCGCCGAGCCCGGCCAGGCCGAGCGCGTGCAGCGCGGCGTCCAACAGCGCCGGGTGCAGCCCGAACGCGGCGGCCTCCTCGGCCGTCTCCTCGTCCAGCGCCACCTCCGCGAACACCTCGCCACCGCGCCGCCACGCCTTACGAAGCCCCTGGAACGCGGGCCCGTACGCGAAACCGACGTCCCGCAGCTCGGCGTAACGGTCGCCGACCTCGACCTCGGCGGCGTCCGCCGGAGGCCACGCGGTCAGCTCGAACGACGCCTCCGGCGCACCGCCGGACGCCAGCACACCGGACGCGTGCCGGGTCCACGGCTCCTCGGCCGACAGGTGCTCGGCCCGGGAGTGCAGTTCCAGCGGGCGGCGGCCGGTCTCATCGGCCGCGCCGACCCACAGCCGCAGCTGGACCCCGCCGTCCTCGGACAGGACCAGCGGCGCTTCGAGGGTCAGTTCCTCCAGCACCTCGCAGCCGACCTGGTCACCGGCCCGGACGGCGAGCTCCACGAACGCGGTGCCGGGCAGCAGCACGGTGTCCATGATCGTGTGATCGGCCAGCCACGGATGCGTGGAAAGCGCCAGCCGCCCGGTGAACAACATCCCGTCCGCGCTGGGCAATTCGGCGCTGGCACCGAGCAGCGGGTGCTCGGCCTGGCCGAGTCCGACCGCGGCCACGTCGCCGAGGAACAGCGAAGAGACCTTGGGCCAGTAGCGCTGCCGCTGGAACGCGTACGTGGGCAGCTCGGCCAGCTCGTCCGGCGCCAGTCGGGTGGCGCCGGTCCCGGCGTAGAGGGCGGCCCAGTCCACCGCCACGCCACGGACGTGCGCCCGGGCGACGGCCGTGGTCAGCGCCTCCGCCTCGGAACGGTCCTTGCGCAGCGCGGAGACGAAACCGGCCGCGTCGGCATCGGTCACACACTCCTGCGCCATCGCGGTCAGGACCCCATCCGGACCAAGCTCGATGAACGTGGTGACATCGCGCGCTTCGAGAGTGCGGACGCCATCCAGGAAGCGCACGGCCTCACGGACGTGCCGCACCCAGAAGTCGGCCGTCGTGATCTCCTCGGCGGACACCACGCCACCGGTCAGATTCGACACGATCGGAATCTTCGGAGCCTCGTACGACAGGCCCTCCGCGACCTCGCGGAACGCCCCCAACATGCCGTCCATACGCGGCGAATGGAACGCATGGCTCACCGTGAGCCGCTTGGTCTTACGACCCCGCGCCTCAAAACCAGCCGCGATCGCGACAGCCGCGTCCTCATCACCCGCGATGACCACCGACGACGGCCCATTGAGCGCGGCAATCGACACCCGCTCGGTCAGCAGCGGCGCCACCTCGTCCTCCGACGCCTGCACCGCGATCATCGCGCCACCCGCCGGAAGCGCCTGCATCAACCGGCCACGCGCCGCCACCAACGTCGCCGCATCCGCCAGCGACAACACACCCGCCACATGCGCGGCGGCCAGCTCACCGATCGAATGCCCGGAGAGGAAATCGGGCCGCAACCCCCACGCATCCGAAACCAACCGGAACAACGCCACCTCAACCGCGAACAACGCGGGCTGAGTGAACCCCGTCCGATCCAGCGCCTCGGCATCGTCCCCGAACAGCACCGTCTTCAAGGGCCGTTCGAGATGCTGGTCCAACTCATCGCACACCGCGTCCAGCGCCTCCGCGAACACCGGGTACGCGTCGTACAGCTCACGCCCCATGCCCAGCCGCTGGCTCCCCTGTCCCGTGAAGAGGAACGCCACCCGGCCACCGGCCACCGAGCCCCGCACGAGCCCGGCCGCCGTACGGCCCTCGGCGAGCGCCTCCAGAGCGGACAGCAGCCCGTCCCGGTCCTCGGCGACCAGCGCCGCGCGCTCCTCGAAGGCCGAGCGGCCCACGGCGAGCGCGTAGCCGAGGTCGGCCGTGCGGAGCCCGGTCCGCGCGGTCAGGTGGCCGTGCAGCTGCTCGGCCTGGGCGCGCAGCCCGTCTTCCGTACGGGCCGAAAGCAACACCGGCAGGGCCGCCGGGCCCTCATCGGCGTCCGCGACGGCCTCAGCCGCGTCAGCCTCCGGGGCCTCTTCCAGCACGGCGTGGGCGTTGGTGCCGCTGAAGCCGAACGACGAGATGCCCGCACGCCGCGGACGGCCCGTCTCCGGCCACTCCCGGGCCTCCGTCAGCAGGCTGATGTCGCCCGCCGACCAGTCCACATGCGGGGTGGGCTCGTCCACGTGCAGGGTGCGTGGCAGCACCCCGTGCCGCATGGCGAGGACCATCTTCATCACACCGGCGACACCGGCCGCGGCCTGCGTATGGCCGATGTTGGACTTGATGGAGCCGAGCAGCAGCGGCTGCCCCTCCGCCCGGTCCTGGCCGTACGTGGCGAGCAGCGCCTGCGCCTCGATCGGGTCGCCCAGCCGGGTGCCCGTGCCGTGGGCCTCGACCGCGTCCACCTCGGACGCCGACAAACCCGCACCCGCCAGCGCCTGCCGGATCACCCGCTGCTGCGACGGGCCATTCGGCGCCGTCAGGCCGTTGCTCGCACCGTCCTGGTTGACGGCCGTGCCGCGCACGAGCGCGAGCACCGGGTGGCCGTTGCGCCGCGCGTCCGACAGCCGCTCCACGAGCAGCATGCCGACGCCCTCGCCCCAGCCGGTGCCGTCCGCACCGGCCGCGAACGCCTTGATCCGGCCGTCCTCCGCGAGTCCGCGCTGACGGCTGAAGTCCACGAACACACCGGGCGTGGACATCACGGTCACACCGCCCGCGAGCGCGATCGAGCACTCGCCGCCGCGCAGCGCCTGGATCGCCGAGTGGAGGGCGACCAGCGACGACGAACACGCCGTGTCGATGGTGACCGCCGGGCCCTCGAGCCCGAAGGTGTAGGCGAGCCGGCCCGAGATCACGCTGGCCGCGTTGCCCGTGCCCATGTGGCCTTCGAGGCCCTGCGAGTCGCCCAGCAGCAGGGACAGGTAGTCCTGGCCGTTGGTGCCGACGAAGACACCGGCGGTGGACCCGCGCAGCGTCGCCGGGTCGATTCCGGCGCGCTCGAACGCCTCCCACGACGTCTCCAGCAGCAGCCGCTGCTGCGGATCCATGGCCAGCGCCTCGCGCGGCGAGATTCCGAAGAACGCCGGGTCGAAGTCGGCCGCGTCCCGCAGGAAGCCGCCCTCGCGGACGTAGGAGGTGCCCTCGACGTCCGGGTCCGGGTTGTAGAGCGTGTGGAGGTCCCAGCCGCGGTCGGCGGGCATGTCCGAGATGACGTCCGTGCCGGACACCAGCAACCGCCACAGCTCCTCGGGGGTGCGGACACCACCCGGGAAGCGGCAGCTCATCGCGACGATCGCGATCGGATCGTCATCGGCCGCCATGCCGCCAGCCACCAGCGAGGCGCCACCCGTGGCCGTGACCTGCCCGCCGAGCAGTTCGGCGAAGAGGTGGTCGGCGAGGGCGAGCGGCGTCGGGTAGTCGTAGACGAGGGTGGCGGGCAGCCGCAGATCGGTGGCGGCGTTGAGGCCGTTGCGCAGTTCGACCGCGGTGAGGGAGTCGAAGCCGATCTCGCGGAAGGCCCGTTCGGCGCTGATGTCGGACGCATCGGCGTGGCCGAGGACCTCCGCGACATGGGTCCGTACGAGATCCAGCAGCGCCCGGTGGCGCTCCGCCTCGGGCAGGCCGAGGAGCCGCCGCGCGAGCGCGGAGGCCGTCTCGGCGGGCGCGGCGTCGCCGGTCGCGGTGACGGCGGCCCGGCGCACCTCGGGCAGGTCGGCCAGCAGGGGGCTGGGACGGCCCGCGGTGAAGCCCGGCGCGAACCGGTCCCAGTCGACGTCCGCCACCGTCACGGCCGCGTCGCCCAGGTCGAGGGCGCGCTGGAGGGCGTCGATCGCGAGATCGGCGTCCATCGGCGGCATCCCGGCGCGGCGCATGCGCTGCTCCAGCGCCTCGTCGGCGGCCATGCCGCCCGCGGCCCACGGGCCCCAGGCGATCGAGGTGGCGGGCAGGCCCTCGGCGCGCCGCCGCTCGGCGAGCGCGTCCAGGAAGGCGTTCGCGGCGGCGTAGTTGGCCTGGCCCGCGGCGCCCACGGTGCCGCTCGTCGAGGAGAACAGCACGAACGCGGACAGGTCGAGATCGCGCGTCAGCTCGTCCAGCGCGAGCGCGGCGTCGGCCTTCGCGCGCAGGACGGTGGCGAAGCGCTCGGGGGTCAGCGACTCCAGCACGCCGTCGTCCAGCACCCCGGCCGCGTGCACCACGGCCGTCAGCGGGAGCTCGGTGGGGAGGCCGGCCAGCAGCCCGGCCAGGGCCTCCCGGTCGGCCACATCGCACGCGGCGACGGTGATCCGGGCGCCGGACGCGGCGAGTTCGTCGCGCAGCTCGGCGGCGCCGGGGGCGTCGAGGCCACGGCGGCTGGTGAGCACCACGTGTTCGGCGCCCTTGTCGATCAGCCAGCGGGCCACCTGGCCGCCCAGCGCGCCCGTACCGCCCGTCACCAGCACCGTGCCGTGGGCGCTCCAGCCCTCGGACTCCGCCGTCTGCCGTGCGGTCGCCCGCGCCAGCCGGCGGCCGAACACCCCGGAGGCGCGGACCGCGATCTGGTCCTCGTCCCCGGCCCCGGCGAGCACCACCGCGAGCCGCGACAGCACCCGGTCGGTCATCGTCTCGGGCAGGTCGATCAGACCGCCCCAGCGGTCGGGCAGCTCCAGGGCCGCCACCCGGCCCAGGCCCCAGACCTGGGCGCGGGCCGGATCCACCGGCTCGCCCTGACGCCCGGTCGAGACCGCGCCCCGGGTGGCACACCACAGCGGCGCGTCGATCGCGGCGTCACCCATGGCCTGCACGAGGGCGGCCGTGGGCAGCAGGGCGTCGGCGTCCCCGGTGGCCAGCAGCGAGAGCACACCGGCCACGGCGCCGCCGTCGGCCGCGACGCGGAGTCGCTCGGCGATGGACGCGCGGTCCTCGTCGGCACCGTCGTCGGCCAGGTCGAGCCGCCGTGCTTCGGCGCCCCGCTCGGTCAGCGTACGGACCACACCGTCCGCCCACGCGCCGGAGGTGGCGTCCTCGGCGGGGGCGACGACGAGCCACACCCCGGACAGCCGGGCCGCGGAGCCCAGCGACAGCGGCTTCCACGCCACCTGGTACCGCCAGCCGTCGACACCCGCGGCGGCGGCCAGGCCCGCCACCGGCTCCTCGGGCCAGTAGCGGCGGTGCTGGAAGGCGTACGTCGGCAGGTCCACGCGGTTCGCGCGGGTCCCGGCGAAGTACGCCGCCCAGTCCGGTGCCACGCCGCGCACATACGCGCGGGCGACGGCCGTGGTCAGCGCCTCGGCCTCCGGGCGGTCCTTGCGCAGCGCGGAGACGAAACCGGCCGCGTCGGCGTCGGTGACGCACTCCTGGGCCATGGCGGTGAGGACGCCGTCCGGGCCCAGCTCGACGAAGGTGGTGACGCCCTGGGCCTCGAGGGTCCGGATGCCATCGAGGAAGCGGACGGCCTCGCGGACATGGCGCACCCAGAAGTCGGGGGTCGTGATCTCCTCGGCGGAGACCACGGTGCCGGTGAGGTTGGAGACGATCGGAATGCGGGGGGCCTCGTACGACAGCCCCTCCGCGACCTCGCGGAAGGCGTCCAACATGCCGTCCATACGCGGCGAATGGAACGCATGGCTGACCGTGAGCCGCTTGGTCTTCCGGCCCCGCGCCTCGAAGCCGGACGCGATCGCGACGGCCGCGTCCTCGTCGCCCGCGATGACCACCGACGACGGGCCGTTGAGCGCGGCGACGCTGACCCGTTCGTTGAGCAGCGGCAGCACCTCGTCCTCGGACGCCTGGATGGCGATCATCGCGCCACCGGTAGGCAGCTCCTGCATCAGCCGCCCACGCGCCGCCACCAACTTCGCGGCATCCGCGAGCGAGAGCACACCCGCCACATGCGCGGCGGCCAGCTCACCGATCGAGTGACCCGACAGATAGTCCGGCGTCAGGCCCCACGCCTCGACCAGCCGGAACAGCGCCACCTCGACCGCGAACAGCGCGGGCTGGGTGAACCCCGTCTGATCCAGCGCCTCCGCGTCCTCCCCGAACAGCACCGTCTTCAGCGGCCGTTCAAGGTGCGCGTCCAGCTCGTCGCAGACCGCGTCCAGCGCCTCCGCGAACACCGGATGGGCGTCGTACAGCTCGCGGCCCATCCCGAGCCGCTGGCTGCCCTGCCCCGTGAACAGGAACGCCGTCTCGCCCTCGGCGACCGCGCCCTCGACCAGCCCCGGCGCGGACTCCCCCCGCGCCAGCGCGTCGAGACCGGCCAGCAGGTCGTCCCTGCCGTCCGCGACCAGCACCGCGCGTGCGTCCAGCGCGGCGCGGCCGGTGGCCAGCGTGTGGGCCACATCGGCCGGTGCGAGGTCGGGCCGGGCGGTCAGATGGGCGTACAGCCGCTCGGCCTGGGCACGCAGGGCGTCGGTGCCCTTGGCGGAGAGCGCGTACGGCAGCACACCGGAGCCGTCCCGCTCGGCGTCCGCCACCGGTTCGGCGGCGATGGCCGGGGCGATGGCCGGGGCCTGTTCGATGATGGTGTGCGCGTTGGTGCCGCTGATGCCGAACGAGGACACCGCGGCGCGGCGCGCGCGGCCGGTCTCCGGCCACTCCATCCGCTCCGTCAGCAGCACGACGTCACCGGCCGTCCAGTCGACGTGCGGCGACGGCTCGTCCACGTGCAGCGTCCGCGGCAGCACACCGTGCCGCATCGCCATCACCATCTTGATGATTCCGGCGACACCGGCCGCCGCCTGGGCGTGGCCGATGTTGGACTTGATGGAGCCCAGCCACAGCGGCCGCCCCTCGGCCCGCTCCTGGCCGTACGTGGCCAGCAGCGCCTGCGCCTCGATGGGGTCGCCCAGCGTCGTACCCGTGCCGTGTGCCTCGACCACGTCCACATCGCCGCTGGTCAGCCCGGCGCTGGTCAGCGCCTTGCGGATGACGCGCTGCTGGGAGGGGCCGTTCGGCGCGGTGAGGCCATTGCTCGCACCGTCCTGGTTGACGGCCGAGCCGCGCACCACGGCCAGCACCTGGTGGCCGTTGCGCCGCGCGTCCGACAGCCGCTCCACGAGCAGCATGCCGACGCCCTCGCCCCAGCCGGTGCCGTCCGCGCCCGACGCGAACGCCTTGCAGCGGCCGTCGGCGGCGAGGCCGCCCTGGCGGCTGAACTCGGTGAAGTGGCCGGGCGTCGTCATCACGGTGACACCGCCCGCGAGCGCCATCGTGCACTCGCCCTGGCGCAGCGCCTGGATGGCCCAGTGCAGCGCCACGAGCGAGGACGAGCAGGCCGTGTCGACGGTGACCGCCGGGCCCTCAAGACCGAGGGCGTAGGCGATGCGGCCGGACATGACGCTGCCCGCGTTGCCCGTCATCACATGGCCCGCGACCTCCGAACCGGCCTGCTCCAGGCCCGCGTCGTAGCCGCTGTAGGCCGCGCCCACGAACACGCCGACCGAGCGGCCGCGCAGCGAGTCCGGGTCGATCCCGGCGCGCTCGAAGACCTCCCAGGACGTCTCCAGCAGCAACCGCTGCTGCGGGTCCATGGCCAGCGCCTCGCGCGGCGAGATGCCGAAGAACGCGGCGTCGAAGAGGTCCGCGTCGTGCAGGAAGCCACCGGCGCGGGCGTAGTCGGACGGGCCCGCGTCGGCCTCGTCCCCGTTCGCCGCCCACTGGCTCTCCCAGTTGCGGTTGACGGGGAATCCGGTGATGGCGTCCGAGCCCGTGGCCACGAGCTGCCACAGGTCCTCGGGCGAGCGGACGTCGCCGGGGTAGCGGCAGCCCATCGCCACGATGGCGATCGGGTCGTCGGCGAGGGAGGCGGCGGTGGCGGCGAGCGCCGGATCCGCCACTTCGGCCCCGGCCCCGTTCTCGTTCTCGTTCTCGTCCGGGCCGAGGAGTTCGGCGCGCAGATGGTCGGCGAGGACGGTGGGGTTGGGGTGGTCGAAGACGATCGTGGTGGGCAGCTTGAGCCCGGTGGCGGCGGAGAGCCGGTTGCGCAGTTCGACGGCGGTGAGCGAGTCGAAGCCCAGCTCCTTGAAGGCCCGGCGCGCCTCGATGGCGTCGGCGGAGGCGTGGCCGAGGGCCGTGGCCACATGGCCGCGTACGAGGTCGAGCAGCGTCCGGCGGCGCTCGTTCGGGGACAGCGCGCGCAGCCGGTCCGCGAGGGACGAACCGGCGGCGAGCGCGCCCGCGGCGGTACGCCGGCCGGTGCTCCGGATCAGCCCGCGCAGCAGCGCCGGGACCGGGCCGGACCCGGCGGCGGAGCGCAGCGCGGCGAGGTCGAGGCGGGCCGGGACCAGCAGGGTCCGGCCGGTGCGGTGGGCGGCGTCGAAGAGCGCCATGCCCTCGTCGTCGCTGAGGGCGCCCATGCCGCTGCGGGCCAGCCGCAGCAGATCGGTGTCGGTCAGACCGCCGGTGATCCCGCCGGACCGGGCCCACAGGCCCCACACCAGCGAGGTGGCGGGCAGGCCCGCCGCGTGGCGGTGTGCGGCGAGGGCGTCGAGGAAGACGTTGGCCGCGGCGTAGTTGGCCTGTCCAGCGCCGCCCAGTGTGCCCGCGATGGCGGAGAACAGCACGAACGCGGACAGGTCGAGGTCACGGGTCAGCTCGTGCAGATTCCACGCCGCGTCCACCTTCGGACGCAGCACCCGCTCCAGCTGCTCGGGGGTCAGGGCGGCGGCCGTGCCGTCGTCCAGCACACCGGCGGTGTGCACGACGGCCGTCAGCGGATGCTCGGCCGGGACGGCGGCCAGGGTCGCGGCGAGCGCGTCGCGGTCCGCGGCGTCACAGGCGGCGAGGGTGACCTCGGCGCCCCGCGTGCGGAGTTCGGCGGCCAGCTCGGCGGCGCCGTCGGCGTCCGCGCCACGGCGACTGGTCAGCAGCAGGTGGCGTACGCCGTGCTCGGCCACGAGGTGGCGGGCGAGCAGCTGACCGAGGGCGCCGGTGCCACCGGTGATGAGGACGGTGCCGTCGGCGTCGAACACGGGGGCAGGGGACGCGTAGTTGTTGCCCAGGGCCGAGGCTGACGCCGAGGTCGAGGCCGAGCCCGAGGCCGGGGCCGGGGCTGACGCCGAGGTCGAGGCCGAGCCCGACTCCGAGGCCGAGCCCGGGACCGAGGCCGAGCCCGGGACCGAGGCCGGGGCCCAGCCCGAGGCCAGGGCCGAACCGACGGCCGGAGTCGAGCCCGAGCCCAGGGTCGAACCGGAGCCCAGGGTCGGGGCCCAGGCGCGGGTCAGCCGGGGCGCGAGGACCCGGCCCGCGCGCAGGGCGAGCTCAGGCTCGCCGGTGGCCAGGGCATCGGAAAGCACGTCGGCAAAGGTGCCGGGGACCTCGGCGACGCCAGCCGTCCCGGCGGATCCGGCGGACCCGGCAGCTTCAGCCGCCCCGGCAGACCCGACGGACCCGACGACACCAGCCGCCCCAGCGGACCCGGCAGGCCCGACAGCTTCAGCCGCCCCGGCAGACCCGACGACACCAGCCGTCCTAGCGGACCCGGCAGGCCCGACAGCTTCAGCCGCCCCGGCAGACCCGACGGACCCGACGACACCAGCCGCCCCGACAGACCCGGCAGCTTCAGCCGCCCCGGCGGACCCGACGGCTTCAGCCGTCCCGGCGGACCCGGCGGACCTGGCGGCTTCAGCCGCCCCAGCCGCCCCGGCGGGCCCGGCGACGCCAGCCGCCTCGCCGGACCCGGCGACGCCAGCCGCCTCGCCGGGCCCAACGGCGTCAGCCGTCCAGGCCACCTCGGCGGTGGCGACCCTGGCGGCTTCAGCCGCCCCAGCGGCCTCGTCTACGTCCACGAGGACGAAACGCCCCGGGTTCTCGGTCTCGGCGGAGCGCACCAGACCCCACAGGGGCGCGTGCGCCAGGTCGGTGACGTCCTCCCCGTCGTCGGCGGCCATCGCGCCCCGCGTGACGAGCACCAGGCGCGCATCGGCGAACCGCTCATCGGCCAGCCAGCCCTGCACCAGGGCCAGCGCACGCCGCGCCTCCCGGTGCGCGGCCTCGGCCACGTCCTCGTTCGCGGCGCCGGATATGGGCGCGAAGGACGCGAGGACCAGTTCGGGAGCGGCGGTGTCGCCCACCTCGACGGACGCGCCCAGCGCGGCCAGATCGGGGGCGGAGTCGGCGGCCACTCCGGCCGCGACCAGCCCGAACGGGTCCTCGCCCAGGACGATACGGCGGGCGGCGGCGTCCGGACCGGCGGAGGCGGGCTGCGGGGCCACCCAGTCCAGCCGGAACAGGCTCTGCCGCGCCACGTCCGCGTCACCGGCGAAGTCGTCCGGGAGCGGACGACACCGCAGGCCGTCCACGGCGGCGACCGGCTCGCCCGTGGCATCGGCGAGCGCCAGGGAGACCGTGTCGGCTCCGGCGGGTGCGATCCGTACACGCAGCGCGGACGCGCCCTCCGCGTACAGGGAGACGCCCTGCCAGCCATCGGTCAGCTGGGCGCCGTCGCGGCCGTGAAGGACGTGCAGGGCGGCATCCAGCAGCGCCGGGTGGATGGCGAACTCATCGGCGCCGGGCTTGGTGTCGTCGGCCAGCCGGACCTCGGCGAAGAGTTCGTCCCCGCGCCGCCAGGCGGCCGTGAGCCCCTGGAACGCCGGACCGTACCGCAGCCCGCCCTCGGCCAGCCGAGCGTAGAGCGCCTCGGGCTCGATGGCCTCGGCGGCGTTCGGCGGCCACTCGGCGAGGTCGAACGACGGGCCGGGGGCGCCGGAGGCGAGCACACCGCTCGCGTTGCGCACCCACGCCGTGTCGGCGGCGGCGTCCTCCGCGCGGGAGGAGACGGTGAACGAGCGGTGCCCGGCGTCGTCCGGTGCGCCGACCGTGACCTGGAGCCGGACGCCACCGCGTACGGGCAGCACCAGCGGGGTGTGCGCGGTCAGCTCGTCGAGGTGGTCACAGCCGAGCTGGTCACCGGCCCGGACGGCGAGTTCCACGAACGCCGGGCCCGGCACCACCACCGCGTCCCGGACCGTGTGCTCGGCCAGCCACGGATGGGTGTCGAGGCCCAGCCGTCCCGTGAACACCAGCCCATCGGACTCCGCCAGCGGCACCGCCGCGCCCAGCAGCGGATGCCCCGCCAACTCCAGCCCCACGGAGGCCACATCACCCACCGAGGCGGCGCCCGGCTCCAGCCAGAACCGCTCGCGCTGGAAGGCGTACGTCGGCAGGTCAACACGCTGGGCGCCGGTACCGGCGAAGTACGCTGCCCAGTCCGGCACCACACCACGGACATGGGCCCGGGCGACGGCCGTGGTCAGCGCCTCCGCCTCGGGACGGTCCTTGCGCAGCGCCGAGATGAACGCGGCGTCCGACGCGGAGTCGGTCACGCAGTCCTGGGCCATGGCAGTCAGGACGCCGTCCGGGCCCAGCTCGATGAATGTGGAGACGTTCTGCGCCTCCAGGGTCCGCACCCCGTCCAGGAAGCGGACGGCCTCGCGAACGTGGCGGACCCAGAAGTCAGCCGTCGTGATCTCCTCGGCGGAGACCACACCACCGGTGAGGTTGGAGACGATCGGAATGCGCGGGGCCTCGTACGTCAGACCCTCCGCGACCTCGCGGAAGGCGTCCAACATGCCGTCCATGCGCGGCGAGTGGAACGCATGGCTGACGGTGAGCCGCTTGGTCTTACGACCCCGCGCCTCAAAACCAGCCGCGATGGCGACGGCCGCGTCCTCATCACCCGCGATGACCACCGACGACGGCCCGTTGAGCGCGGCGATCGACACGCGCTCATTGAGCAGCGGCGCCACCTCGTCCTCGGACGCCTGCACCGCGATCATCGCGCCACCCGCCGGAAGCGCCTGCATCAACCGGCCACGCGCCGCCACCAGCTTCGCCGCGTCCGCCAAAGACAGCACACCCGCCACATGCGCGGCAGCCAGCTCACCGATCGAATGCCCCGACAGATAGTCGGGCCGCAGCCCCCACGCCTCCGACACCAGCCGGAACAGCGCCACCTCGACCGCGAACAGCGCGGGCTGAGTGAAACCGGTCCGGTCGAGCGCCTCGGCGTCACCCCCGAACAGCACGTCCTTCAGCGGCCGCTCAAGATGCGGATCCAACTCCGCACACACCGCGTCCAGCGCCTCCGCGAACACCGGATAGGCGTCGTACAGCTCACGCCCCATCCCCAGCCGCTGACTCCCCTGCCCCGTGAACAGGAACGCCACCTTGCCACCGGCCACCGCGCCCTCGACCACACCCGGCGCACCGCGCCCGTCAGCCAGCGCACCCAGCCCGGCCAGCAGCCCGTCCCGGTCCTCAGCGATCACCACCGCACGCCGCTCAAAGGCCGACCGCCCGGTCGCCAGCGAGAACCCCACATCCAGCGGCCGCAGCTCGTCGCGCCCCTCCACATGCGCGATCAACCGCTCGGCCTGAGCCCGCAGCGCAGCCGCACCCCGGCCCGAGAGCACCCACGGCACCACGCCCGGAGCCACCGCACCCGCGGGAGCCTCAGCCGACTCCGCGACCTCCGCCACCTCCGGCGCCTGCTCGATGATCGTGTGCACATTCGTGCCGCTCACGCCGAACGACGACACACCCGCCCGGCGCGGTTGACCGGTCTCGGGCCACGGCCGCGCCTCGGTCAGCAGGGACACCTCTCCCGCCGACCAGTCGACATGCGGGGTGGGCTCGTCGACGTGCAGCGTGCGCGGCAGCACCCCGTGCCGCATCGCCATCACCATCTTGATGACGCCACCGATACCGGCGACGTTCTGGGTGTGGCCGATGTTCGACTTCAGCGAGCCGAGCCACAGCGGCCGCCCCTCGGGCCGCTCCTGGCCGTACGTGGCCAGCAGCGCCTGGGCCTCGATCGGGTCGCCCAGCGTCGTCCCCGTGCCGTGCGCCTCCACCGCGTCCACGTCGGTGGGGGCGAGCCGGGCGTTCTCCAGGGCCTGCCGGATGACACGCCGCTGCGACGGGCCGTTCGGCGCCGTCAGACCGTTGGACGCACCGTCCTGGTTGACCGCCGAGCCGCGCACCACCGCGAGCACCGGGTGGCCGTTCCGGCGGGCGTCCGACAGCCGCTCGACCAGCAGCACGGCGACGCCCTCGGACCAGCCGGTGCCATCCGCCGAGGCCGCGAAGGACTTGCAGCGGCCGTCTGCGGAGAGTCCGCGCTGACGGCTGAACTCCACGAACACATCCGGGGAGGACAGCACGGTCGCGCCCGCCGCCACCGCCAGCGAGCACTCGCTCTGCCGCAGCGCCTGGACCGCCAGGTGCAGCGCGACCGAGGACGAGGAGCAGGCGGTGTCGATGGTGGCCGCCGGGCCCTCGAGACCGAAGGCGTAGGAGAGCCGCCCCGACGCGACGCTGGAGGCGGTGCCGGTGAGCAGATGGCCCTCGACGCCCTCCGGCAGGTCGTACTCCCCCGCCCCGTACGCCTGCGTGGACGCGCCGACGAACACACCGGTGCGCGAGCCCCGCACCGTCGCCGGGTCGATCCCGGCCCGCTCGAACGCCTCCCACGACGTCTCCAGCAGCAACCGCTGCTGCGGGTCCATCGCCAGCGCCTCACGCGGCGAGATCCCGAAGAAGGCCGGGTCGAACCGGCTGGCGTCGTAGAGGAATCCGCCCCCGCGGGCGTAGAACGTGCCCTCGCGCTCCGGGTCCGGGTCGTACAGCGACTCGATGTCCCAGCCGCGGTCGTCGGGGAAGCCGGAGATGGCGTCCTGGCCGTCCGCCACGAGCCGCCACAGCTCCTCGGGGCTGCCGACGCCGCCGGGGAACCGGCAGCTCATGCCGACGATCGCGATCGGTTCCCGGGAGGCGTCGGTGAGCTGCTGGTTCTGTTTCCGCAGCCGCTCGGTTTCCTTCAGCGAGGCCCGCAGCGCGTCAACGAGCTTTTCGTTGGGGGTTGTCATCGTGTACTCCGTGCTTGGGCCCGCGTCAGGAATCGTTGCCGTCGAGGCTGTCGAGGTCGAGCGCCATGTCGATGAGGTGCTGGACGTCCATCTCGTCGATGGACTCCGCCCCGTCCTCGGCGCGGCTGGGGTCGGAAGTGGCGGCTTGCGGTTCGGCCAGCCGGAGCAGTGTGTCCAGCAGGCCGGCCTCCCGGATCCGGCTCATCGGGATGGTGGCCAGGGTGCGGCGCAGCTCGGCGTCCTGCGGGTCGAGGTCCACATCGGGCAGGGCGTGGCCGGGGCCGTGGCCCGGCCCGTCCGGGACCAGCTCGGTCAGCAGATGCTCGGCGAGCGCGGCCGGTGTCGGGTAGTCGTAGACCAGGCTGGCGGGCAGCTTGAGGCCGGTGGCCGCGCCGAGCCGGGTGCGCAGCTCGACCGCGGTGAGCGAGTCGAAGCCCAGCTCGTTGAAGGCGCGCCCGGCCTCGACCTCGTCGGCCGAGGCATGGCCGAGGGCGCTGGCCACATGGGTGCGGACCAGCTCGAGCACCGTGTCCTCGCGCTCGGTCGCGGACAGCCCGGCGAGCCGCTCGCGCAGGCCCGGCGCGCCGTCGGCCACCTCGTTCGCCTGATCGCCGTCACCGTCACCGCCGCGCAGGGCCTTGGCCACCCGCGGCAGATCGTCGATCAGCGGGCGGGGGCGGGCGGCGGTGAAGGCCGGGGCGAAACGCTCCCAGTCGACATCGGCCACCGTCACGGCGGTCTCCTCGCGGGAGAGCACCCGCTGGAAGGCGACCATGTTCACCTCCGGTGCCATCGGCGGCAGTCCACGGCGGCGCAGCTGCTCCTCGGCGTCGCCCTCGGCGGCCATGCCACCCTCCGCCCACGGGCCCCAGGCCACCGAGGTGGCGGGCAGGCCCCGGGCCCGGCGCTGTTCGGCCAGCGCGTCGAGGAACGCGTTTCCGGCCGCGTAGGCGCCCTGGCCGCCGCTGCCCCACACCCCGGCGATCGAGGAGAAGAGCACGAAGGCGTCCAGCGGGTCGGCGTCCGCGCCGAAGAGCGCGTCGAGGTGGACCGCACCGGTCGTCTTGGCGGCCACGATCCGGGCGAACTCGGGGAGTTCGGTGCCGGTGCCGGGCTCCTGGGAGATCCCGGCCGAGTGCACCACGGCCCGGACCGGCGTGCCGCCCAAGGCCAGCTTCTCCACCAGCGCGGCGAGCGCGTGGCGGTCGGCCACGTCGCACGCCTCGACGGTCACGGCGGTGTCGGTGCCGGACAGTTCGGCCACGATCTCGGCCGCGCCCGGCGCGTCGGGGCCACGGCGGCTGAGCAGCACCAGCCGCTCCGCGCCGTGGTCGGCCAGCCAGCGGGCCACATGCCGTCCCAGGGCGCCCGTGCCACCGGTCACCAGCACGGTGCCGCGCGGCGTCCAGGGCTCGGCGGCGGCGGTGGCCGCGGTGCGCGGGGCCGGGACGAGACGGCGTACGAAGACCCCGGTGGCGCGGATCGCCACCTGGTCCTCGTCGTCGGACCCGGCGAGCACGGCCGCGAGCCGGTCCAGCGCCCGCTCGTCCACGGTCTCCGGGAGGTCCACCAGACCGCCCCAGCGCTCGGGCTGCTCCAGGGCGACCACCCGGCCGTAGCCCCAGACCTGGGCCTGGGTGGCGCTGTCCAGCCGGTCGCCGCCGCCGGTCGAGACCGCGCCCCGGGTGGCGCACCACAGCGGCGCGGGGGCGTCGCCGCCCTGCCGCGCCGGGGCGTCGTCGCCGCGCCGCGCCAGCGCCTCGGCCAGCGCACCGGTCAGCGCGAGGCCGACCGGCACCGCCGGATGCTCCGGATGCGGCCGCTCGTCCAGCGCCAGCAGGGACAGCACCCCGGCCAGCGGGCCACCGGCCGACGCCGAGGCGAGACGGTCGGCCACGGCGGCGGGGTCGGTGTCGGCGGCGTCCAGTTCCAGCGTGACGACCCGCACACCGCGCCGGGCCAGGTCGTCGGCCACGGCGGTGATCCGGGGGTCGTCGGCGTGGCTCGCCGGGACGACGGTCAGCCAGGTGCCGGACGGAGCCGGGGCGCCCGAAGAACCGCTCTGCGGACGCGGCTTCCACACCACGTTGTAGAGGTGGCCGTCGGCGGCGGACCGCTCGCGCTGGGCGCGGCGCCACGACGACAGGGCGGGGAGCACCGCGCTGAGCGGCTGGTCGCCCTCGACCCGCAGCTCACCGGCGAGCGACTCCCAGTCCTCGCGCTCGACCGCCTCCCAGAACCGCGCGTCCACCGCGTCCACGGCGCCCTCGGCCGTGGCCCCGGCCGCCAGGGCGGGCTCCGGCCAGTAGCGGCGGCGCTGGAACGCGTACGTCGGCAGGTCCACGCGGTGTGCGCCGGTCCCGGCGAAGTACCCGGCCCAGTCCACCTCGGCGCCCCGGACATACGCCTGGGCGAGCGCGGTGGTGACCGTCTCCACCTCGGGGCGGTCCTTGCGCAGCGCGGCGGCGAAGGCGGTGTCCTCGCCGGTCACACAGTCCTGGGCCATGGCGGTCAGCACACCGTCGGGGCCGAGCTCGACGTAGGTGGTGACGCCATGGGCCTCCAACGTCCGCACGCCGTCGAGGAAGCGGACCGCCTCGCGGACGTGGCGCACCCAGAAGTCGGGGCTGGTGATCTCCTCGGTGGAGACCAGCTCGCCCGTCAGATTGGACACGATCGGGATGCGCGGGGGTTCGTACGCAAGCCCCTGCGCGACCTCGCGGAACGCGTCCAACATCCCGTCCATGCGCGGCGAGTGGAAGGCGTGGCTCACGGTGAGCCGCTTGGTCTTACGGCCCTGGGCCTCGAAACCGGACGCGATCGCGACAGCCGCGTCCTCATCACCCGCGATGACCACCGAGGTCGGCCCGTTGAGCGCGGCGATCGAGACACGCTCGCTGAGCAGCGGCGTCACCTCTTCCTCGGACGCCTGGACCGCGATCATCGCGCCACCGGCCGGAAGCTCCTGCATCAGACGGCCACGCGCCGCCACCAGCTTCGCGGCATCCGCGAGCGAGAACACACCGGCCACATGCGCGGCCGCCAGCTCACCGATCGAGTGCCCGGACAGGAAGTCCGCCTTCAGACCCCACGCCTCGACCAGCCGGAACAGCGCCACCTCGACCGCGAACAGCGCGGGCTGGGTGAACCCCGTCCGATCCAGCGCCTCCGCGTCATCCCCGAACAGCACGTCCCGCAGCGGCCGTTCGAGATGCCGGTCCAGCTCCGCGCACACCGCGTCCAGCGCCTCCGCGAACACGGGATAGGCGTCGTAGAGCTCACGGCCCATTCCCAGCCGCTGGCTGCCCTGCCCCGTGAACAGGAACGCCACCTTGCCACCGGCCGCCGAACCCTGCACGAGCCCCGCCGCACCGCGCCCCTCGGCCAGTGCCGCGAGCTGGTCGCCGAGGAGGTCGCCGTCCCGGCCGAGCAGCACGGCCCGGTGTTCCAGGGCGGCACGCGAGGTGGCCAGGGAGTACGCGAGGTCGAGCGGGCGCGGCGCGTCGGCTCCGGCGGCCACGGAGGGGCGCAGCCGTGCGGCCTGGGCCCGTAGCGCGTCCTCGGTACGGCCCGAGACCGGCCAGGCGAGGACGGGCAGGGACCGCTCCGGGACGGGCGCGGAGACCGCGTCCATGGCCGGGGCCTGCTCGATGATCGCGTGCGAGTTGGTGCCGCTGAAGCCGAACGACGACACGCCCGCGCGGCGCGGACGGCCGGTCTCCGGCCAGGGCCGGGCCTCGGTCAGCAGCTCGATGTCACCCGCGGTCCAGTCGACGTGCGGGGTCGGCTCGCTGACGTGCAGGGTCCGCGGCAGCACACCGTGCCGCATCGCCATGACCATCTTCATGATGCCGGCGGCGCCCGCCACGGCCTGGGTGTGGCCGATGTTGGACTTCACCGAGCCCAGCCACAGCGGCCGGTCCTCGGGCCGGTCCTGGCCGTAGGTGGCCAGCAGCGCCTGGGCCTCGATCGGGTCCCCCAGCGTCGTACCCGTGCCGTGTGCCTCCACGGCGTCGATGTCCGTGGCCGAAAGCCCGGCGCTGGCGAGGGCCTGCCGGATGACGCGCTGCTGGGACGGGCCGTTCGGCGCCGTCAGACCGTTGGACGCGCCGTCCTGGTTGATGGCGGTGGCGCGCAGCACGGCGAGCACCGGGTGGCCGTTCCTACGGGCGTCGGAGAGCCGCTCCACCAGGAACAGGCCCACGCCCTCGGACCAGTTGGTGCCGTCCGCGTCCGCCGAGAACGCCTTGATCCGGCCGTCGGCGGCCAGTCCGCGCTGCCGGCTGAACTCCAGGAAGGCGCCCGGGGTGGACATGACCGTGACGGCACCGGCCAGCGCGAGCGAGCATTCGCCGTTGCGCAGCGCCTGCGCCGCCAGGTGCAGCGCCACCACCGATGACGAGCAGGCGGTGTCGATGGTGACCGCGGGGCCTTCGAGCCCGAAGGCGTAGGAGAGGCGGCCGGAGGCCACGCTGGAGGAGTTGCCGGTGCCGAGGTGGCCCTCGAGGCCCCGCGGCTCATTCAGCCACAGGGTCAGGTAGTCCTGGTCGTTGGAGCCGATGTACACGCCGGTACGGCTGCCGCGCAGCGCGGCCGGGTCGATGCCCGCGCGCTCGAACGCCTCCCAGGTGGTCTCCATCAGCAGCCGCTGCTGCGGATCCATGGCCAGCGCCTCGCGCGGCGAGATGCCGAAGAACGGGGCGTCGAAGTCGGCCACGTCGTGCAGGAAGCCGCCCTCGCGGGTGTAGCTGGTGCCCTCGAGGTCGGGGTCGTCGCTGTAGAGCGTGGCGAGGTCCCAGCCGCGGTCGGCGGGGAACGGGGTGATGGCGTCGTCACCCGCCACCAGCAACTGCCACAGCTCCTCGGGCGAGTGCACCCCGCCGGGGAAGCGGCAGCTCATGGCGACGATCGCGATCGGGTCGTCGCGGTCCACCGCGCTGATCACCCGGTCGGGCACGTTTCCGTCGGCCGGGTCCCCGACGATCTCCTGGCGCAGATGGCCCGCCAGGGCGGTCGAGGTGGGGTAGTCGAAGACGAGCGTCGGCGGCAGCCGCAGCCCGGTGGCCTCGCGCAGCAGGTTGCGCAGCTCGACGGCGGTCAGGGAGTCGAAGCCCAGGTCCTTGAACGCCCGGCCCTCCTCGACGGCCTGCGGGCCCGCATAGCCGAGGACGGCCGCCACCTGCGTTCGGACCAGGTCCAGCAGCAGCCGGTCCTGCTCGGCCGCGCTCAGCCCGGCCAGCCGCTCCGCGAGCGCGGAACCGCCGCCCGCGGCGGTGTCCACCGCGCGGCGCACCGGGACCCGCACCAGCCCGCGCAGCAGCGGCGCGAGCGCGCCCGCCGCGGCCTGGGCGCGCAGCGCCACGGCGTCCACGCGCATCGGGACCGGTGCCATCTCGTCCGTGGTGAGCGCGGCGTCGAGGAGCGCCAGGCCCTCCGCCGGGGACAGCGGCGGCAGTCCGGCGCGCCGCATCCGGGCGATGTCGGCCTCGTCCAGGCCACCGGCCATCCCGGCGCCCGCCCAGGGGCCCCAGGCCAGTGAGACGGCGGGCAGGCCCTCGGCGCGGCGGTGTACGGCGAGGGCGTCGAGGAAGGCGTTGGCGGCCGCGTAGTTGCCCTGGCCCGGGGTGCCGAACACGCCCGAGGCGGAGGAGAACAGCACGAAGGCGGTCAGGTCCAGCTCGCGGGTGAGCTCATGCAGATTCCACGCCGCGTCCACCTTCGGGCGCATGACGTTCGCTACGCGCTCGGGAGTGAGCGAGCCGATCACACCGTCGTCCAGCACACCGGCGGTGTGCACGACGGCGGTCAGCGGATGCTCGGCGGGGACGGCGGCGAGGGTCGCGGCGAGCGCGTCCCGGTCCGCCACATCACACGCCGACCAGCGCACGCTCGCGCCCAACTCGGCCAGCTCCGTGGTGAGTTCGGCCGCACCCGGCGCCTTGTCGCCACGACGGCTCACCAGCAGCAGCTGCCGTACGCCACGCTCGGCCACCAGATGCCGCGCCACCAGACCGCCCAGCGAACCGGACGCGCCGGTCACCAACACCGTGCCCGCGGGGTCGAAGGCGTTCTCGGTGGTCGGCTCGTCCGCGACCGGCACCCTGGCCAGCCTCGGGATACGGGCCGCGCCCGCACGGACGGCCAACTGCTCCTCGCCCGCCGCCAGCGCGGCCGGAAGGGCCGCCAGCGACGCGTCCTGGCCGTCGATGTCCAGGAGGACGAAGCGGTCCGGGTTCTCGGCCTGCGCCGTGCGCAGCAGTCCCTGGACGGCGGCGCCCGCGAGGTCCACCACCGGCTCGTCGGTCGCGGTGGCCACGGCCCCCGAGGTCAGCAGGACCAGACGTGAGTCCGTGAAGCGGTCGTCGGCCAGCCATTGCTGGAGCAGCCCCAGCACCTGGGTGGTGGCCTGGTGCGCCGTGGTGGCGGGCGAGGGGCTTTCCCCCACCCCGCCCCTTCCCGCAGCATCGATATGCGGCTCCGCCGCGTGGATGGGCTCCGCCCCTTGACCCCGGTCCTCAAGCGCCGGACGGGCTGGAGATGCCGCACCCGCGCAGTCGAGTGCCGCGCCGTCCGCGTGCGGGTGGGTACGCCCTTCGGGCGTGTCCTCAAACGCCGGACGGGCTTGAATTGCCGCACCCGGGCGTTCAAGTGCCGGGCACACCACTACGTACTCCGGCAGCGCCGTTCCGGAATCGACGGCCTCGGCCAGCTCCGCGAGGTCCGCGTATGCCGTGGCACCCAATCCGAACGCGTCCGTGCCCAGCACCGCCCAGCGGCCGTCGGCCGAGTCCACAGGCACGGGCGTCGTCGTCCACTCCACGCGGAACAGCGACTCGTGGTACGCCGCCCGCGCGGCCCGCACCTGCTCCGCCGACACGGCGCGCAGGACCAGCGAGTCCACGGCCGCGACCGGCGCACCGGACGCGTCCGCGATCTCCAGCCGGACACCGTCCGCGCCGCGCAGCTCAAGCCGCACCCGCAGCGCCGAGGCGCCGCTCGCGTACAACGACACGCCGCTCCAGGCGAACGGCAGCCGCCCCTGGCCGTCGCCGTCGCCCAGGCCGTCCAGGGCGAGCGCGTGCAGCGCCGAGTCGAGCAGCGCCGGGTGCAGGCCGTACGCCTGCGCGTCGGACGCGCCGGACTCGTCCAGCCGCACCTCGGCGAAGAGTTCGTCGCCGCGCCGCCACGCGGCCGTGAGCCCCTGGAACACCGGGCCGTACCGCAGCCCGCCGTCCGCGAGCGCCGCGTACAGCTCCTCGGTACGGGCCGCCTCGGCACCCTGCGGCGGCCAGGCCGTCAGCGCGAACGACGGCCGGGGCGCGCCCGTGGCGAGCACACCGTCGGCGTGTCGCGTCCACGGCTCCTCGGCCGGGGCGTCCTCCGCGCGGGACAGCACGGTCAGCGACCGCCGTCCGGCGCCATCGGGCGCGCCGACGGTGAGCTGAAGCCGGACGCCACCGCGTGCGGGCAGCACCAGCGGGGCGTGCAGGGTCAGCTCGTCGAGCAGATCGCAGCCGACCTGGTCACCGGCGCGGACGGCAAGCTCCACGAAGGCCGTGCCGGGCAGCACCACCGCGCCCCGCACCACATGGTCGGCCAGCCACGGATGCGTATCCACACCCAGCCGTCCCGTGAACACCAGCCCATCGGTCTCCGCCAGCGGCACGGCGGCGCCGAGCAGCGGATGCCCGGCCAACTCCAGGCCCACCGAGGCCACATCGCCCACGGAGGCGGCGCCCGGCTCCAGCCAGAACCGCTCGTGCTGGAAGGCGTACGTCGGCAGATCGACGTGGTGGGCGTCCCTACCGGCGAAGTATCCGGTCCAGTCCACCGCCACACCGCGCACATGGGCGCGGGCGACGGCCGTGGTCAGCGCCTCCGCCTCGGGACGGCCCTTGCGCAGCGCGGAGACGAAACCGGCCGCGTCGGCATCGGTCACACACTCCTGCGCCATCGCGGTCAGGACCCCGTCCGGACCAAGCTCGATGAACGTGGTGACATCGCGCGCTTCGAGAGTGCGGACGCCATCCAGGAAGCGCACGGCCTCGCGGACGTGCCGCACCCAGAAGTCGGGGGTCGTGATCTCGTCGGCGGACACCACGCCACCGGTCAGATTCGACACGATCGGAATCTTCGGAGCCTCGTACGACAGGCCCTCGGCCACCTCGCGGAAGGCGTCCAACATCCCGTCCATACGCGGCGAATGGAACGCATGGCTGACCGTGAGCCGCTTGGTCTTACGACCCCGCGCCTCAAAACCAGCCGCGATCGCGACGGCCGCGTCCTCATCACCCGCGATGACCACCGACGACGGCCCATTGAGCGCGGCGATCGACACCCGCTCGGTGAGCAGCGGCGCCACCTCGTCCTCCGACGCCTGCACCGCGATCATCGCGCCACCCGCCGGAAGCGCCTGCATCAACCGGCCACGCGCCGCCACCAACGTCGCCGCGTCCGCCAGCGACAGCACACCCGCCACATGCGCGGCGGCCACCTCACCGATCGAATGCCCCGACAGATAGTCGGGCCGCAGCCCCCACGCATCCGACACCAGCCGGAACAACGCCACCTCGACCGCGAACAGCGCGGGCTGAGTGAAACCGGTCCGGTCGAGCGCCTCGGCATCGTCCCCGAACAGCACGTCCTTCAGCGGCCGCTCAAGATGCGGATCCAGCTCCGCACACACCGCGTCCAGCGCCTCCGCGAACACCGGATAGGCGTCGTACAGCTCACGCCCCATCCCCAGCCGCTGACTCCCCTGCCCCGTGAACAGGAACGCCGTCTCGCCCTCGGTGACCGTGCCCTCGATCAGCCCCGGCGCGGACTCCCCCCGCGCCAGCGCTTCCAGACCGGCGGCCAGTCCGGCGCGGTCCTCGCCCACGAGCACCGCGCGCCGCTCCAGCGCCGCCCGGCCGGTGGCCAGTGAGTGGGCCACATCGGCGGCGCCGAGGGCGGGTTCGCGGTCGAGGTGGGAGGCGAGGCGCCGGGCGTTGTCGCGCAGCGCCGCCGCGTTCCTGGCGGAGAGGGGCCACGGCAGCACGGCGGCGGTGACCGGCGCGGCGTTCGCGGCCGGGGTGGCGTCCCCGTCCGGCGCCGGGGAATCTTCCGGGGCCTCCGGCTCGGGGGCCTGCTCCAGGATGGTGTGGGCGTTGGTGCCGCTCACGCCGAAGGCCGAGACACCGGCCCGGCGCGGCCTGCCGGTCTCGTCCCAGGGCCGGGCCTCGGTCAGCAGGGACACCTCGCCCGCCGTCCAGTCCACGGTCGGGGACGGCTCATCGACGTGGAGGGTCTTGGGCATGAGGCCGTGGCGTATCGCCATGACCATCTTGATGACGCCCGCGACGCCCGCCGCCGCCTGGGCGTGGCCCAGGTTGGACTTGAGCGAGCCCAGCCACAGCGGCCGCCCCTCGGGCCGCTCCTGGCCGTAGGTGGCGAGCAGGGCCTGCGCCTCGATGGGGTCGCCCAGCGTGGTGCCTGTGCCGTGCGCCTCGACGACGTCGATCTCGGCGGCGGACAGCCGGGCGTTCTCCAGCGCCTGGCGGATGACGCGCCGCTGCGACGGGCCGTTCGGCGCGGTCAGACCGTTCGACGCGCCGTCCTGGTTCACCGCGCTGCCGCGCACCACGGCCAGCACCTGGTGGCCGTTGCGCCGCGCGTCGGACAGCCGCTCGACCAGCAGTACCCCGACGCCCTCGGACCAGCCGGTGCCGTCCGCCGACGCGGCGAAGGACTTGCAGCGGCCGTCGGGGGCGAGGCCGCGCTGGCGGCTGAACTCCACGAAGACATCGGGGTTGGGCATCACGGTGACGCCGCCGACGAGGGCGAGCGAGCATTCGCGCTGCCGCAGCGCCTGGGCCGCCCAGTGCAGCGCGACCAGCGACGACGAGCAGGCCGTGTCGATCGTGGCGGCCGGGCCCTCGAGGCCGAAGGTGTAGGCGATACGGCCGGACAGCACGCTGGTGGCGCCGCCGGTGAGCAGCAGGCCCTCCAGCTCCTCCGGCGCGCCCTGGACATCGGAGCCGTAGCCCATGGCCGAGGCGCCCACATACACGCCGGTGCGGCTGCCCTTGACGGACGTCGGGTCGATTCCCGCGCGCTCGAAAGCCTCCCAGGACGTTTCCAGCAGCAGCCGCTGCTGCGGGTCCATGGCGAGCGCCTCGCGCGGCGAAATGCCGAAGAATCCGGGGTCGAATTCGGCGGCGCCGTCGAGGAATCCACCGCCGCTGTTGTAGAAGGTGCCCTTGCGGTCGGGGTCCGGATCGGCCAGTCCCTCGATGTCCCAGCCTCGGTCGGCGGGGAATCCGGAAATGGCGTCACCACCCTCCGCGACCAGCTGCCACAGATCCTCGGGCGAACCGACGCCACCGGGGAAACGGCAGCTCATCGCCACAATGGCGATCGGTTCCTGCGCGTCCGCCTCCACCTCGGTCAGGCGGCGTCGGGCCCGGCGCAGCTCAGTGGTCATCCACTTCAGATTGTCGAGAAGCTTCTCTTCGTTCGCGCTAGCCACGGAAACGTCACCTCCTGAGGTCGGTTGAATTGAGGGCGGTCATCACGTCAGGACCTTCCGAATTCATTGTTGATGATGTCGAAGATGTCTTCGGCGGAGGCGGCGTCGAGATCGAGTCCATCGTCGTCGGCACCGTCGGCGCCCGCCGCGCTCTCGTTCTCGTTCCAGGTCCGCAACAGCGCTTCGAGGCGCGCGGTGACCCGCTCGCGTTCCGTCGCGTCGTCGGAGACGTTGGAAAGGGTGAATTCCAGCTTGTCGATTTCGGCGAGGACGGGGAGTCCGGGTGTGGTGTCCTCGCCGAGCAGGTCGGCGCGCAGCACACCGGCGAGCGCGCTGGGCGTCGGGTGGTCGAAGACCAGGGTGGCGGTGAGCCGGAGTCCGGTGGCCGCGCCCAGCCGGTTGCGGAGTTCGACGGCGGTGAGGGAGTCGAAGCCCAGCTCCTTGAAGGCCCGGCCCGCCTGGACGGCCGTGGTGTCGTCGTGTCCGAGGACGGCGGCGACCTCCGTACGGACGAGGTCGAGCAGGGCCTTCTCGGCCTCGGGCCCGGTGAGCCCCGCGAGCCGCTGCCGCAGGGCCTCCGCCGGGGCCTCGGCCGAACCGCCGCCCGTACCGTCCGCGCCCGTCGCCGGGTCCGCCGCGAAGGCCGCGCGGACCTCCGGCAGATCGGCGATGAGCGGGCGGGGGCGGGCCGCGGCGAAGGCGGGCGCGAAGCGGCCCCAGTCCACGTCGGCCACGGCGACAGCGGTCTCGTTCCGGTCCAGCGCCTGCTGGAGGGCGGCGATGGCGGAGTGCGGGGCCATCACCGGCAGGCCACGGCGGCGCAGTTGTTCGGCCGCCTCGTCGTCGGCGACGAGCCCGCCGTCCGCCCACGGGCCCCAGGCCACCGAGGTGGCGGCGAGGCCACGGGCCCGGCGCTGTTCGGCCAGCGCGTCGAGGAACGCGTTTCCGGCCGCGTAGGCGCCCTGGCCGCCGCTGCCCCACACCGCGGCGATCGAGGAGAACAGCACGAAGGCGTCCAGCTCGGTGTCGCCGAGCAGCGCGTCCAGATGGGCCGCGCCCGCGACCTTGGCGGCCACCACATCGGCGTCATCGGCCGGGGTGGTCTCCGCGAGCGGCGCGAACTGCCCGGCGCCCGCCGCGTGCACGACGGCCGTGAGCGGGTGCCGCGGGTGTTCGTCGCGGATCCGGGCCAGCAGCCCGGCCACCGCGTCCCGGTCGGTCACATCGCAGGCGGTGACGGTCACCTGGGTGCCGGACGCGGCGAGTTCGTCGCGCAGCTCGGTGGCGCCGGGGGCGTCGGGGCCACGGCGGCTGGTGAGCACCAGGTGCTCGGCGCCGTTCTCCGCCAGCCAGCGGGCCACATGGGCGCCCAGCGAGCCGGTGCCGCCGGTGACCAGGACCGTGCCACGCGGCCGCCAGGGCGCGCCGGTGGCCGGGGCGCGCTCGGCGTGGGCGAGCCGCCGGGCCAGGACTCCGGCCGTACGGATCGCCAGCTGGTCCTCGTCGCCATCGCCGTGTCCGCCGAGCACACCGGCCAGGCGGTCGGCGGCCCGCTCGTCGAGCGTGGCGGGCAGGTCGATCAGACCGCCCCAGCGCTCGGGGTGCTCCAGCGCGACCACCCGGCCCAGGCCCCAGATCTGCGCCTGCGCGGCGCTGCCGACCGGCTCCGAGGCGGCGGTGGCGACGGCGCCGGTGGTGGCGCACCACAGCGGGGCGTCAAGGCCCGCGTCCCCGAGCGCCCGCACCAGCACTCCGGTGCGCAGCAGCCCGGTGGGCACGGCCGGGTGGTCGGGGTGCGGACGCTCGTCCAGCGCGAGCAGCGACAGCACGCCGTGCACGGGCTCGTCGGCCGCGGCCCGGCGGATCCGGTCGGCCAGGGCGTCCCGGTCGAGATCGCCGCTGTCCGCTGTGCCAATGGCCGCGCCGTCGGCCGCGATGCGGCGGATGGCGGCGCCCCGGTCGGCCAGTGCCGCCACGATCCGCCGCACGGTGTCGGCGTGGCCCGCGGACGCGGCGGGTTCGGCGACCAGCCAGACGCCGGGGGCGGCGGCCAACCGGGGCTCCTCCAGCGGCTTCCAGGTGACGCGGTAGCGCCAGCCGTCGAGCGCGGACTGCTCGTGCTCACGCCGCCGCCACGCGGACAGCGCCGGGAGCAGCGCGCTGAGCGGCTGGTCCACGTCGATGCCCACGGCGTCCGACAGCGCGGCGAGGTCATCGCCCTCGACCGCCTCCCAGAACCGGGCGCCGGCCGTGTCGAGGTCCGTGGCCTCCTGGCCTGACGTGGACCGCGCGGTGCCCTCGAGCCAGTAGCGCCGCCGCTGGAACGCGTACGTGGGCAGCTCGACGCGGCGGGCGCCGGTCCCGGCGAACAGCGCCTCCCAGTCCAGCGCCGCGCCCCGGACGTGCAGCGTGGCGAGGGCGCCGGTCAGCGTCTCGGTCTCGGGGCGCCCGGCGCGCAGCACGGGCACGAAGGCCACGTCCTCGGCGCCCTCGTTCCCGGCGGTGACACAGTCCTGCGCCATGGCGGACAGCACCCCGTCCGGGCCCAGTTCGACGTAGGTGGTGACGCCCTGGGCCTCCAGGGCGCGGACCCCGTCGAGGAAGCGGACGGCGTGGCGGACGTGGCGCACCCAGTAGTCGGCGGCCATGCCCAGCTCGTCGGAGATCTGCTGTCCGGTGACGGTGGAGACGATCGGGATGCGCGGCGCGTTGTAGGTCAGCCCCTCGGCGACCTTGCGGAACTCGGCGAGCATGCCGTCCATCAGCGGGGAGTGGAACGCGTGGCTCACGGTGAGCCGCTTGGTCTTGCGGCCCCGCTCCTGGAACGACGCCGCGATCGCGACCGCCGCGTCCTCGTCGCCCGCGATGACCACAGACGTGGGCCCGTTGAGCGCGGCGATGCCGACACGCTCGGTGAGCAGCGGCCCGACCTCCTCCTCCGCCGCCTGGAGCGCGATCATCGCGCCGCCGGAGGGCAGTTCCTGCATCAGCCGGCCGCGCGCGGCGACCAGCGTGGCGGCGTCCTCCAGCGACAGCACCCCGGCCACGTGCGCCGCGGCCAATTCGCCGATGGAGTGCCCGGTCAGGACGTCCGGCCGCAGCCCGGCGGCCTCGGCCAGCCGGAACAGCGCCACCTCGACGGCGAACAGCGCGGGCTGGGTGAATCCGGTCCGGTCCAGCGGCTCCTCGTCGTCCCCGAACAGCACGTCGTACAGCGGCCGTTCCAGGTGCCGGTCGAGCTCGGCGCAGACCGCGTCCAGCGCCTCCGCGAAGACGGGGCTGGCCTCGTACAGCTCACGGCCCATGCCCAGCCGCTGGCTGCCCTGCCCGGTGAAGAGCACGGCGGTACGGCCCTCCGCGGGCACGCCCCGGACCAGCTGTGCGGCGGACTCGCCGCGCGCGAGGGCGGTGAGCCCCGCGAGCAGCCGGTCCCGGTCCTGGCCGAGGACCACCGCGCGGTGCTCCAGGGCGGACCGGGTGGTGGCCAGCGAGTACGCCACGTCCACCGCGTCGAGCCCGGCGTCGGCCTCGAGGTGGGCGCGCAGCCGCTCGGCCTGGGCCCGCAGCGCGTCCTCGCCCTTGGCCGACAGCGGCCAGGCCACCACATCGGGCCGTACGAGGGGGCGTCGCGGTGTGCTGTCATTCGCCGCGTCGTGGACGGGTGCCTGCTCCAGCACCGTATGGGCATTGGTGCCGCTGAAGCCGAACGAGGAGACGCCCGCGCGGCGCGGACGGCCGGTCTCCGGCCACTCCACCTGCTCCGTCAGCAGCGACACCGCGCCCGCCGACCAGTCCACGTGCGACGACGGCTCGTCCACGTGCAGCGTCCGCGGCAGCACCCCGTGGCGCATCGCCAGCACCATCTTGATGACACCCGCGACACCGGCCGCGGCCTGGGTGTGGCCGATGTTGGACTTGATGGCGCCCAGCCACAGCGGCCGGTCCGCCTCCCGCTCCTGGCCGTAGGTGGCCAGCAGCGCCTGCGCCTCGATCGGGTCGCCCAGCCGGGTGCCGGTGCCATGGGCCTCGACGGCGTCCACCTCGGCGGCGGACAGCCCCGCACCGGCCAGCGCCTGGCGGATCACCCGCTGCTGGGCGGGGCCGTTGGGCGCGGTCAGGCCGTTGGAGGCGCCGTCCTGGTTGATGGCGGAGCCACGGACGAGCGCCAGCACCGGGTGGCCGTTGCGCCGCGCGTCCGACAGTCGCTCCACCAGCAGCATGCCGACGCCCTCGCCCCAGCCGGTGCCGTCCGCGCCGTCCGCGAACGCCTTGCAGCGGCCGTCCGGGGCCAGTCCGCGCTGCCGGCTGAACTCGATGTACGCGCCGGGGCTCGACATGACCGTCACACCGCCCGCGAGCGCGAGCGAGCACTCGCCCTGGCGCAGCGCCTGGATCGCCCAGTGCAGCGCCACCAGCGACGACGAGCACGCCGTGTCGACCGTGACCGCCGGGCCCTCCAGGCCGAAGGTGTAGGCGAGCCGGCCGGAGACCACGCTGGCCGCGTTGCCCGTGCCCAGGTAGCCCTCGACGCCCTCGGGGACGGTGTGCAGCGAGGCGTCGTAGTCCTGCCCGTTGGAGCCGACGAACACCCCGGCGGAGGTACCGCGCAGCGCCGCCGGGTCGATGCCCGCGCGCTCGAACGCCTCCCAGGAGGTCTCCAGCAGCAGCCGCTGCTGCGGGTCCATGGCCAGTGCCTCACGCGGCGAGATCCCGAAGAACGCGGCGTCGAAGTGGCCCGCGTCGTAGAGGAATCCGCCCTCGCGTGCGTAGAAGGTGCCGCGCGTGTCCGGGTCCGGGTCGTAGAGCGCGTCCAGGTCCCAGCCGCGGTCGGCCGGGAACTCGGCGATGGCGTCCCCGCCCGCGGTGAGGAGCTGCCACAGCTCCTCGGGCGACCGCACCCCGCCCGGGAAGCGGCAGCTCATGGCGACGATGGCGATCGGGTCGTCATCGGCGGCGGCCGTCACGGTCGTGCTGTGTGTGGGCTCGGTGGCGGTGCTCGTTCCGATGAGCTCGCCGCGCAGATAGCCCGCGAGGGCGGAGGCCGTCGGGTAGTCGAAGACCAGGGTGGCGGGCAGCTGGACACCGCTGGCGGCGCCGAGCCGGTTGCGCAGCTCGACGGCGGTCAGCGAGTCGAAGCCCAGCTCGCCGAAGGCACGGTCGGCGCCGATGGACTCCGAGCCGTCGTGTCCGAGCACCGCGGCCACCTGCGTACGGACCAGGTCGAGCAGCAGCCGGTCCCGCTCCGCCTCGCCCAGCCCGGCCAGCCGGGCGGCGAGCGAGGAGCCGTCGGCGGCGGGCCCGGTGGCGGTGGCCTCCGCCGCCGCGCGGATCTCCGGGAGGTCCGTGAGCAGACGGCTGGGCCGGGCCGCGGTGAGGTCCGGTGCGAACCGGTCCCAGTCGATGTCCGCGACCGTGACCACCGTGTCGTCGAGGTCGAGCGCCCGCTGAAGCGCGCCGATCGCCAACTCGGCGTCCATCGGCGGCAGTCCACCGCGCCGCAGACGCTGCTCCAGCGCACCGTCCGCGGCCATCCCGCCCTCGGCCCACGGGCCCCAGGCGATCGAGGTGGCGGGCAGGCCCTCGGCGCGCCGCCGCTCGGCGAGCGCGTCCACGTAGGCGTTGGCGGCCGCGTAGTTGCCCTGTCCGGCGGCGCCGAACGTGCCGCTGATCGAGGAGAACAATACGAAGGCCGTCAGCTCCCGATCGCGCGTCAGCTCGTCGAGATGGGCCGCAGCGGCCGCTTTGGCGCGCAGGACGCCGGTGAAGCGCTCGGGGGTGAGCGAGTCCAGTACGCCGTCGTCCAGCACCCCGGCCGTGTGCACCACACCGGTCAGCGGCAGCTCGGCCGGGACGTCGGCGAGGAGCGCCTCGACCTGGGCGCGGTCGGCCACATCGCACGCGGCGACCGTCACCCGGGCGCCGGACGCCGCGAGTTCGTCGCGGAGTTCGGCGGCGCCGGGGGCGTCGAGGCCACGGCGGCTGGTGAGCAGCACATGCTCGGCGCCGCCCGCGACCAGCCAGCGGGCCACCCGCGCGCCCAGCGCGCCCGTACCGCCGGTGACCAGGGTCGTACCGGCGCCCGGCGTCCAGGAGCCACTGGCGGACGCGGGCACGGAGGCCCGGACGAGGCGGCGTCCGAACACGCCCGACGCCCGCACCGCCACCTGGTCCTCGCCATCGGCATGGCCACCGGCACCGGCCAGCACCTCCGCCAGCCGTCCCAGCGCACGCTCGTCGGCCGTCTCCGGGAGGTCGACCAGGCCGCCCCAGCGCTCGGGCACCTCCAGCGCGGCCACCCGGCCAAGGCCCCAGAGCCGCGCCTGCGCGGGGCTGACCGTTCCGTCCGAACGGCCCACGGCCACCGCGCCCCGCGTGGCCACCCACAGCGGCGCACCGATGCCCGCGTCGCCCAGCGTCTGCGTCAGCGCGGCCGTCCGCAGCAGGCCGTCACCGTTGCCATCGCCGTCCGCGAGGGCCAGCAGGGAGAGCACACCGCCGGTCACGGGCGCGTCGCCGATGGCCCGGGCCAGCCGCTCGGCCACCGCGGCGCGGTCGTCGTCGGCGGTCAGCTCGACGCGGTGTACGTCGAGGCCACGGTCGTGCAGCAGCCGTACGGCACCCGCGACCCAGGCGTCCTCGGACGCCTCGGCCGGTACCACCACGAGCCAGCCGCCGCTCAGGGACGCGGCGGAACGGTCGGTGACCGGCTTCCACGACACCCGGTAGCGCCAGCCGTCCACCGTCGAACGCTCCGACTGCTGCCGCCGCCACGACGACAGCGAGGGCAGCAGGGCCTCCAGCGCGCCGTTGTCCTCGGTGTCGAGATTCAGGGTCTCGGCGAGCGAGGCCAGGTCCGCGCGCTCGACGGCCTCCCAGAAGCGGGCGTCGACGGCGCTCTGAGCCGTGGCCCCGGGGGCGGCGGTGGCCGTCCGCACGTCCAGCCAGTAGCGCCGCCGCTGGAAGGCGTACGTCGGCAGCTCCACGCGCCGCGCGCCGGTTCCGGCGTAGAACGCCTCCCAGTCCGGGGCGAACCCCCGGGTGTGCAGGGCGGCGAGTGCGGTGGTGACGGTCTCGGCCTCGGGGCGGCCACCGCGCAGGGCGGCGACGAAGCCCGCCGTGTCACCTTCGGTGAGGCAGTCCTGGCCCATGGCGGAGAGCACACCGTCGGGGCCGAGTTCGAGGTAGGTGGTGACGCCCTGGGCCTCCATCGTCCGCACGCCGTCGAGGAAGCGCACGGCCTCGCGGACGTGGCGCACCCAGAAGCCGGGAGTGGTGATCTCCTCGGCGGAGACGACCGCGCCGGTGAGGTTGGAGACGATCGGGATGCGCGGAGCCTCGTACGACAGCCCCTCGGCGACCTCGTGGAAGGCGTCCAACATGCCGTCCATGCGCGGCGAGTGGAAGGCGTGGCTCACGGTGAGCCGCTTGGTCTTACGGCCCTGGGCCTGGAAACGTGCCGCGATCTCGAGTGCCGCGTCCTCGTCACCCGCGATGACCACCGACGTCGGCCCGTTGAGCGCGGCGATCGAGACCCGCTCGGTGAGCAGCGGCGCCACCTCGTCCTCGGACGCCTGCACCGCGATCATCGCGCCACCCGCCGGAAGCTCCTGCATCAACCGCCCACGCGCCGCCACCAGCTTCGCGGCATCCGCCAGCGAGAGCACACCCGCGACATGCGCGGCGGCCAGCTCACCGATCGAATGCCCGGAGAGGACATCGGGCCGCAGCCCCCACGCATCCGATACCAGCCGGAACAACGCCACCTCAACCGCGAACAACGCGGGCTGGGTGAGCCCCGTCCGATCCAGCGCCTCGGCGTCACCCCCGAACAGCACATCCCGCAGCGGCCGTTCGAGATGCGCGTCCAGCTCGTCGCACACCGCGTCGAACGCCTCCGCGAACACCGGATAGGTGTCGTACAGCTCACGCCCCATCCCCAGCCGCTGGCTCCCCTGCCCGGTGAACAGGAAGGCCAGCTTCCCGGCCACCGGCGAGCCCTGTACCAGTCCCGTGGCCGGTTCGCCGGAGGCCAGCGCCTCCAGGGCGCGCAGGAAGCCGTCGCGGCCGTCGGCCACCAGCACCGCGCGGTCCTCGAAGGCGGTGCGCCCGGCGGCCAGGGTGTAGCCGATGGCCGCCAGGTCCGCGTCCTCGTCGGTGGCGCGCAGCCGGTCGCGCAGACGGCGGGCCTGGTCGCGCAGCGCGTCGCCGCCCACGGCCGACAGCGGCCACGGCAGCACCGGCGGTACGGCGGACGGCCGCGCCACCGCGTCCTCGCGGTCCTCGGCGGCCGACGGCTGCTCGATGATGGTGTGCGCGTTGGTGCCGCTGATGCCGAACGACGACACACCGGCGCGGCGCGGGCGGCCGGTCTCCGGCCACGCCATCGGCTCGGTCAGCAGCGAGACCGCGCCCTCCTCCCAATCGACGTTCCGGGAGGGCGCGTCCACGTGCAGCGTCCGCGGCAGCACACCGTGCCGCATGGCCATCACCATCTTGATGATGCCCGCGACACCGGCGGCGGCCTGCGTGTGGCCGATGTTGGACTTGATGGACCCGAGCCACAGCGGTCGCTCCGGGGCACGCTCCTGCCCGTACGTGGCCAGCAGCGCCTGCGCCTCGATCGGGTCACCCAGCGTCGTACCCGTACCGTGCGCCTCGACGACGTCCACGTCGCCGGCCGCCAGCCCGGCGGTGGCCAGCGCCTGGCGGATGACGCGCTGCTGGGACGGCCCGTTGGGCGCGGTGAGACCGTTCGAAGCGCCGTCCTGGTTGATGGCCGAGCCCCGGACCACCGCGAGCACCGGGTGGCCGTTGCGCCGCGCGTCCGACAGCCGCTCCACGAGCAGCATGCCCGCGCCCTCGGCCCAGCCCGTGCCATCGGCACCGGCCGCGAACGACTTGCAGCGGCCGTCCGTGGCCAGGCCGCGCTGGCGGCTGAAGTCGATGAACGTCTCGGGCGTGGCCATGACCGCCACACCGCCCGCCAGCGCCATCGTGCACTCGCCCGCGCGCAGCGCCTGGATCGCCCAGTGCAGCGCCACCAGCGACGACGAGCACGCCGTGTCCACGGTGACCGCCGGGCCCTCCAGCCCGAAGGTGTACGCCACCCGGCCGGAGGCGATGGAGCCCGCGTTGCCGGTGCCGATGTAGCCCTCGACACCGTCGGGGATGCCGTCGAGGCCGGTCACGTAGTCGTGGTACATGACGCCCGCGAAGACTCCGACCCTGCTGCCGCGCACCCGCGTCGGGTCGATGCCCGCGCGCTCGAACGCCTCCCACGACGTCTCCAGCAGCAACCGCTGCTGCGGGTCCATCGCGAGCGCCTCACGCGGCGAGATCCCGAAGAAGTCCGGGTCGAAGTCGGCGGCGTCGTGCAGGAAGCCGCCCTCGCGGGTGTACGACGTGCCCGCGTGGTCGGGGTCCGGGTGGTAGATGCCGTCGAGGTCCCAGCCACGGTCCACGGGGAAGCCGGAGATGCCGTCGCCGCCGGTGGCGACGAGCTCCCACAGCTCCTCCGGGGTGCGCACCCCGCCCGGGTAGCGGCAGCTCATGCCGACGATGACGATCGGGTCGTCGTCGAGCGCCGTGGCCGCCCCCGTCCGTACGGGCACCAGCGGCGCGGTGGTCTCCTCGGCGCCCAGCAGCTCCTCGCGCAGATGGCCGGCGAGCGCGGTGGGGGTCGGGTAGTCGAAGACGAGCGTCGCCGGGAGCCGCAGCCCGGTGACGGTCTTGAGGTCGTTGCGGAGTTCGACGGCGGTGAGCGAGTCGAAGCCCAGCTCCTTGAACGCCCGCCCGGCCTCGACGGCGTCCGGGCCCGCGTAACCGAGCACGGCGGCGACCCGGCCGCACACCAACTCCAGCAGCTCACGGTCCTGTTCGGGCCGCGCGAGCCCGGCGAGGCGCTGGGCGAGCGAGGAGCCGTCGGCGGTGGCGGCCGTGGCGGCGGCCCGCCGGACCGGGGTCCGCACCAGGCCCCGGAACAGGGCCGGTACGGTCCCGGTCGCCTCGGTGCGCAGTCCCGCGTAGTCGAGCCGCATCGGGAACAGCACGGCGGAACGGTCGGCGCGGGCCGCGTCGAAGAGCGCGAGCCCCTCGTCGGCGGCGATCGGGGCGACCCCGCCGCGCGCGATGCGCCGCAGGTCCACCTCGTCCAGCGCGCTGCCCATGCCGGCACCGGCCCACAGCCCCCAGGCCAGCGCGGTGGCCGGGAGCCCCTGGGCGGCGCGGTGCTGGGCGAGCGCCTCCAGGAAGGAGTTGGCGGCGGCGTAGCTCGCCTGTCCGGGCGCGCCGAACACGGCGGCGGCACCGGAGAACAGCACGAACGCGGACAGCTCGTGGCCACGGGTCAGCTCGTGCAGGTTGAGCGCCGCGTCCACCTTGGGGCGCAGTACGCGTGCCACCCGCTCGGGCGTCAGCGAGCCGAGGACGCCGTCGTCCAGGACGCCCGCCGTGTGCACCACGGCGGTCAGCGGATGCTCGGCCGGGACGGCGGCCAGGGTCGCGGCGAGCGCGTCGCGGTCGGCCACGTCGCAGGCCGCCCAGGTGACGGTGGCACCGGCCGCGGTGAGCTCGGCGCCCAGCTCCTCGGCGCCGTCGGCGTCGGCGCCACGGCGGCTGACCAGCAGCAGGTGGCGTACGCCGTGGGCGGTGACGAGGTGGCGGGCGAAGAGGCCGCCGAGGGTTCCGGAGGCACCGGTGATCAGGACGGTGCCGTTGGGGTCGTACGCCGGGGCGGTGACGGTTTCCGCACCGGTGCCTTCGGTGTTCGTGTCGTCCGTGACCGGCACCCGGGCCAGCCGTGGCGCGAGCGCCACGCCCGCGCGCAGCGCCAGCTCCGCCTCGTCCACGCCGAGCGCGGCGGGCACCGTACGGTACGAGCCCTCCTCGCCGTCCACGTCCAGCAGCACCAGACGGCCCGGGTTCTCCGACTGCGCGGAGCGGAACAGACCGCGCACGGCGGCGTACGGCAGATCCGCCACGCCCGCGCCCGGCTCGGTCTCCACCGCGCCCCGGGTCAGCAGCACCAGCCGCGACCCGGCGAACCGCTCATCGGCCAGCCACTCCTGGAGCAGGGCGAGCATGGTCCGGGTCGCCCCGTGCACGGCCGACGCGTCGCCGTCACCACCGATGCCATTCAGCAGGACGGTGTCGGGCGCGGGCGCCCCGGACTCCACGGCCGTCCGCAGCACCGCCAGATCGCGGTACGCCGCGATCCGGATCCCGGTCCCGAACGCGGCCTCCAGCGCGGCCAGTTCGGCGGCGTCAGCGCCGAGCACCGCCCAGTCGCCCGTGGCCGCGCCGGTCGCGGGCGCCGGAACCGCCGTCCAGTCCAGCCGGAACAGCGACTCGTGCAGCCCGCCGCGCGCCGCGCGCACCTGGTCGGCCGAGGCCGCCCGCAGCGCCACGGACTCGACCGTGGCCACCGGGCGGCCCGTGCCGTCGGCCACCAGCAGCGAGACCGCGTTCGACGACCGCTCGGACAGCCGCACCCGCAGCGCACCCGCCCCGGCCGCGTGCAGCTGGACGCCGTTCCACGCGAACGGCAGCAGCGCGCCCTCGGCGAGCGCCGACTCGCGGTCGGCGCTGTCGAGGCCGATGACGTGCAGCGCGGCATCGAGCAGGGCCGGGTGCAGCCCGAACCGCTCGGCCTCGGCGCCGGACGTCAGCGGCGCGTCCTCGGGGAAGCCCACCTCGGCGTAGAGGTTCCCGCCGAGCCGCCAGGCGCCCTTGAGCCCTTGGAACACCGGCCCGTAGCCGAGGCCCGCCCCGGCCAGTTCCTGGTACAGCCCCTCGACCGCGATCGGCGTCGCGCCCTGCGGCGGCCATACGGCCAGCTCATCGGGGTGGCCGGACTCGGGCGTCCGGGCGCCGGGGGCGAGCACACCGGTGGCGTGGCGCGCCCACGGCTCGGTGCCGAGCGCGTCCTGCCGACGCGAGTGCAGGCTGAAGGAACGGCGGCCGGACTCGTCCGGCCCGTCCACGACGAGCTGCACCCGCACCCCGGTGTGCTCGGGCAGTACGAGCGGGGCTTCGAGGGTGAGTTCGTCCAGCCGCTCACAGCCGACCTGGGCGCCCGCCGTGCTCGCCAGCTCGACGAAGGCGGTGCCGGGCAACAGCACGGTGTCCATGACCGCGTGGTCGGCCAGCCAGGGGTGGGTACGGGTGGAGAGCACCCCGGTGAGCAGGAGGCCATCGGCGTCCGCGAGCGCGACGGCGGCGCCGAGGAGCGGGTGGTCGATGTCGCCCAGCCCGATCGACTCGGGGTCGCCCGCCGCGAGGGCGGCGGCGCTGGGCCAGTAGCGCTGCCGCTGGAAGGCGTAGGTGGGCAGCTCGGCCGGGTCCACGGGCGCGGCGCCCGCACCGGCGAACACGGCCGCCCAGTCCGGCGTCACACCACGGACATGCGCGCGTGCGACGGCCGAGAGCAGCGCCTCGGCCTCGGGGCGGTCCTTGCGCAGCGCGGCGGCGAAGGCGGGCTCCTCGTCGCCTGTCACGCACTCCTGCGCCATCGCGGACAGGACACCGTCGGGGCCGAGTTCCAGGTAGGTGGTGACGCCCTGGGCCTCGAGGGTGCGGATGCCGTCGAGGAAGCGGACGGCCTCGCGGACATGGCGGACCCAGAAGTCGGGGGTCGTGATCTCGTCAGTGGAGACGACGTTCCCGGTGAGGTTGGAGACGATCGGGATGCGCGGGGCCTCGTACGACAGCCCCTCGGCGACCTCGCGGAACGCCTCCAGCATCCCGTCCATGCGCGGGGAATGGAACGCGTGGCTGACCGTGAGCCGCTTGGCCTTACGGCCCTGGGCCTCGAAACCGGACGCGATCGCGGCAGCCGCGTCCTCGTCGCCCGCGATGACCACGGAGGCCGGGCCGTTGAGCGCGGCGATCGAGACCCGCTCGGTGAGCAGCGGCGCCACCTCGTCCTCGGACGCCTGGACGGCGATCATCGCGCCACCGGACGGAAGCGCCTGCATCAGACGGCCACGCGCCGCCACCAGCTTCGCGGCATCCGCCAGCGAGAACACACCCGCCACATGCGCGGCGGCCAGTTCGCCGATCGAGTGACCGGAGAGGAAGTCCGGCGTCAGACCCCACGCCTCCGAGACCAACCGGAACAACGCCACCTCAACCGCGAACAGCGCGGGCTGAGTGAACCCCGTCCGATCCAGTACCGCCGCGTCATCCCCGAACAACACATCCCGCAACGGCCGCTCAAGATGCAGGTCCAGATGCGCACACACCTCATCCAGCGCATCCGCGAAGACGGGGAAGGCGTCGTAGAGCTCACGGCCCATCCCCAGCCGCTGACTCCCCTGCCCCGTGAACAGGAACGCCACCTTGCCCTCGGTGACCGTCCCCTCGACCACCCCCGGGACGGACTCGCCCCGGGCCAGCGCGTCGAGTGTCCGCAGCAGTTCGTCCCGGTCGCCGACGGTCAGCACCGCGCGCCGCTCCAGGGCGGCGCGGCCGACGGCCAGGGCGTGGGCGACGTCGAGCGGCGCCGACTCGGGCCGCGCCGCGATGTGGGTGTGCAGCCGCGCGGCCTGCTCCCGCAGCGCTTCGGCGTTCTTGGCCGACAGGGCGAACGGCAGAAGGCCGCCGAGGCCGTTCCGCTCGGGTGCCTCGGCCGATGCGTCGACCGCCGGGGCCTGCTCGATGATGGTGTGCGCGTTGGTGCCGCTGATGCCGAACGACGACACACCGGCGCGGCGCGGACGGCCCGTCTCCGGCCACTCCACCCGCTCGCTCAGCAGCGCGACCGCGCCCGCCGACCAGTCCACATGCGGCGACGGCGCGTCAACGTGCAAGGTCTGCGGCAACACACCGTGCCGCATGGCGAGGACCATCTTGATGATGCCCGCGACACCGGCCGCCGCCTGCGTATGACCGATGTTGGACTTGATGGACCCCAGCCACAACGGCCGCTCCGGGGCACGCTCCTGCCCGTAGGTGGCCAGCAGCGCCTGTGCCTCGATCGGGTCACCCAGCGTCGTACCCGTGCCATGTGCCTCGACGACATCGACATCGCCGGTCGTCAGCCCGGCGCTGGTCAGCGCCTGCCGGATGACGCGCTGCTGGGAAGGGCCGTTCGGCGCCGTCAGACCATTGGACGCACCGTCCTGGTTGATCGCGGAGCCGCGTACGACCGCGAGCACCGGGTGGCCGTTGCGCCGCGCGTCCGACAGCCGCTCCACGAGCAGCATGCCCGCGCCCTCGCCCCAGCCGGTGCCGTCCGCACCGGCCGCGAACGCCTTGATCCGGCCATCGGCGGCCAGTCCGCGCTGACGGCTGAAGTCGATGAAGTTCTCGGGGGTGGACATCACCGTGACGCCGCCCGCGAGCGCCATCGTGCACTCGCCCTGCCGCAGCGCCTGCACCGCCAGATGCAGGGCCACCAGGGAGGACGAGCAGGCCGTGTCGACCGTGACGGCCGGGCCTTCGAGACCGAAGGTGTACGCCACCCGCCCGGACACCACGCTCGCCGCGTTGCCCGTGCCCAGATGGCCCTCAAGGCCCTCGGGCGCCCGCATCAGCAGCGACAGATAGTCCTGGCCGTTGGTCCCGGCGAAGACACCGATCTGCTGACCGCGCAACGCACCCGGGTCGATGCCCGCGCGCTCGAACGCCTCCCAGGATGTCTCCAGCAGCAACCGCTGCTGCGGATCCATCGCGAGGGCCTCACGCGGCGAGATGCCGAAGAACGAGGCGTCGAAGTCCCCGGCGTCGTAAAGGAAACCGCCCTCACGCGTGTACGACGTCCCCTGACGATCCGGGTCCGGGTCGTACAGCCCCGCCAGATCCCAGCCACGGTCCGACGGGAACTCCG
>NZ_BAAAIF010000080.1:0-45385 GCF_039525925.1 Streptomyces javensis
ACGGTCGTATCTCGGTGGCGGCGGTCAACGGTCCGGGCTCGATCGTGGTGTCCGGTGACCCGGAGGCGCTGCGTGAGCTCCAGGCGGAGTGCGAGGCGGAGGAGGTACGGGCGAAGCTGATCCCGGTGGACTACGCCTCCCACTCGGCCCATGTCGAGGAGTTGCGCGATGAACTCCTCGACGTCCTGGCCCCGATCCGCCCGCGCCGCGCCGAGGTGCCGTTCTGCTCGACCGTCACCGGCGACACCGTCGACACCACCGGGCTCGATGCCGGGTACTGGTACACCAATCTGCGGGAGACGGTTGAGCTGGAGTCGGCGGTGCGGGCCCTGTCGGCCGCTGGGTTCGGCACGTTCCTGGAGATGTCGCCGCATCCGGTGCTGACGATGCCGCTCCAGGCGACCGCCGAGGACGCCGTGGTCGTGGGGTCGCTGCGGCGTGATGAGGGTGGTCCGGAGCGGTTCCTGGCCTCGCTGGGCGAGGCGTTCGTCCGTGGTGTCGCCGTCGACTGGGCCGCGGTGTTCGCCGGGCTGGGCGCGTCCGTGGTGGAGCTGCCCACGTACGCCTTCCAGCGGCAGCGCTACTGGCTCGAAGGCTCCTCCGCACCCGCCGAGGGCACGGCGGTGGACGCGGACTTCTGGGACGCCGTGGAGCGCGAGGACCTGGCCGCGCTGACCGCCGCGCTGGAGGTGGACGCCGAGGAGTCGTCCCTGGCCATGGTGGTTCCGGCGCTGGCCGCATGGCGCCGGGCGCGCCGTGAGCGGTCCGTGCTCGACTCCTGGCGCTACCACGTCACCTGGAAGCCTCTGGGCGACGCCCTCACCTCAGCCCACGACCGGTCGTCGGCCGGTGCCACGTGGCTGATCGCCGCGCCCGCCGGAGCGCCGGAGGGCCCGCAGGTCGCGGAGGCGCTGCGGGAACGCGGTGCCCAGGTGCGGCTGGTGGAGCTGACCGAGGCGGATGCCGTACGCGAGGCGCTCGCCCGCGGGCTCGGCGAGGCCACGGCGGACACGCAACCGACGGCGGTGCTCTCGCTCCTCGCGCTCGTCGAGGACCCGTACCGCGCGGGCGCCGCGCAACCGCTCGGCCTGGCCCTCAACCTCGCCCTGCTCCAGGCGCTCGGCGACACCGGGGCCGACGTCCCGGTGTGGTATGCAACGCGCGGGGCGGTCTCCGTGGGCCGCGCGGACGCGCTCGACCATCCGTTGCAGGCGCTCAGCTGGGGTCTGGGCCGGATCGCGGCCGTGGAGTACCCGCGGCGCCGGGGCGGTCTGGTGGATCTGCCCGGCACCCTCGACGACCGCGCCGTGGCACGGCTGTGCGGTGTGCTCGCGGGCCGGCTGCCCGACGAGGACCAGGTCGCGGTGCGCGCCTCGGGGGTCCATGGGCGCAGGCTGGTCAGGGCCTCGGCGGCACCGGCCGACGCCACCGCGCCGTGGCGGCCGCGCGGCACCGTGCTGGTCACCGGCGGCACCGGCGCCCTGGGCGCCCATGTGGCGCGCTGGCTGGCCCGGGGCGGCGCCGAACACCTGGTGCTCACCAGCCGCCGGGGCCCCGACGCCCCCGGAGCGGCCGAACTCGCCGACGAGATAAGGGGGTCGGGGGCCCGGGTGACCGTGGCCGCGTGCGACGCCGCCGACCGCGACGCGCTCGCCGGACTCCTCGCCACGCTGGACGCGGACGAGGCACCGCTCGACGCGGTCGTCCACACCGCGGGCGTCCTGGACGACGGGGTGCTCGACACCCTCACCCCCGAACGCGCCGACGGGGTGCTGCGCCCGAAGGTGGACGCGGCGCTGCATCTGCACGAGCTCACCCGCGACCGCGAGCTGTCCGCCTTCGTGCTCTTCTCCTCCTTCGCGGGCACGCTCGGCGGCCCCGGCCAGGGCAGCTACGCGGCCGCCAACGCCTTCCTCGACGCGCTCGCACACGCCCGCCGCGCCCAGGGCCTCCCCGCCACCTCCGTGGCCTGGGGCGCGTGGTCCGGCGGCGGGCTGGTGGACGAGGCCGTCCAGGCGCGGCTGCGCGCCACCGGTATGCCCGCGATGGCGCCCGACCTGGCGATCGCCGCCCTCCAGCGCGCACTGGACGTGGCCGACACCCATGTGGCCGTGGCCGATGTCGAGTGGGACCGGCTCATCGCCGCCACCCCCTCCCTGGACGGGGCCGCCGTGCTCGGCGAGCTCCCCGACGCCCGGCGGGCGGAGGCGGCGGCCGCCACCACGGGCGAGGAGGACACCCCGCTGGCCCAGCGGCTGGCCGGGCTGTCGCCGCAGGAGGCCGAGGAGGCGCTGGCCGACCTCGTCAGCACCGAAGTGGCCGCCGCGCTCGGCTACGCGGACACCGCGGCGGTCGAGGCCGGGCGCGCCTTCCGCGAGCTGGGCTTCGACTCGCTGACCGCCGTCGACCTGCGCAACCGGCTGAACGCGGCCACCGGGCTGCGGCTGCCGGTCACCCTCGTCTTCGACTACCCGACCGTCACCGCGCTGGCCCGCTTCCTGCTGGCCGAGAGCGGCGCCGGCGACACCGCGGCCACCGCCCCGGCGGGGCCGGTGGCCGCCACCGCCGCGGTGGACGACGACCCGATCGCCATCGTGGCCATGAGCTGCCGCCTCCCCGGCGGGGTGACCACCCCCGAGGAGCTGTGGCGGCTGCTGATGGACGGCCGGGACGCCATCTCGGACTTCCCCGCCGACCGGGGCTGGGACATCGAGGGCCACTACGACCCCGACCCCGACAAGCCGGGCACGTTCTACGCCACCGGCGGTGGCTTCCTCCACCAGGCCGACCACTTCGACCCCGAGTTCTTCGGGATCTCACCGCGCGAGGCGCTCGCCATCGACCCCCAGCAGCGGCTGCTGCTGGAGACCAGCTGGGAGACGTTCGAGCGGGCCGGGATCGACCCGGCCTCGGTGAAGGGCACCCAGGCCGGGGTCTTCATCGGCGCCAGCTACAACGACTACGGCTCGCGCTTCACCCGCGCTCCCGAGGAGTTCGAGGGCTATCTGGCCACCGGCAGCGCAAGCAGCGTGGCGTCCGGGCGCATCTCGTACACCTTCGGTCTCGAAGGGCCCGCGGTCACCGTGGACACCGCCTGCTCGTCCTCGCTGGTCGCCCTCCACCAGGCCGCCCAGGCGCTGCGCCAGGGGGAGTGCTCGCTGGCGCTCGCGGGCGGTGTCGTGGTGATGTCCACGCTGGACACCTTCATCGAGTTCAGCAGGCAGCGGGCCATGGCCCCCGACGGCCGCTGCAAGGCGTTCTCGGCGGCCGCCGACGGCGCCGGATGGGCCGAGGGCGTCGGCATGCTGCTGCTGGAGCGGCTCTCCGACGCGCGGCGGAACGGCCATGAGGTGCTGGCGCTGGTGCGTGGCTCGGCCGTCAACCAGGACGGCGCCTCCAACGGACTCACCGCCCCCAACGGCCCCTCCCAGCAGCGGGTGATCCGCCAGGCGCTGGCCGGTGCGGGCCTGTCCGCCGCCGATGTGGACGCGGTCGAGACCCATGGCACCGGCACCCGGCTCGGCGACCCCATCGAGGCGCAGGCCCTGATGGCCACCTACGGCCAGGGGCGGGACGCCGACCGGCCGCTGTGGCTGGGCGCGCTGAAGTCCAACATCGGCCACACCCAGGCCGCTTCGGGCGTCGCGGGTGTCATCAAGATGGTGCTGGCGCTGCGCCACGGAGTGCTGCCGAAGACCCTCCACGCCGATGAGCGCTCGCCCGACGTGGACTGGTCGGCCGGTGCGGTGGAGCTGCTGACCGAGGCCCGGGAGTGGCCCGAGACGGGACGGCCGCGGCGTGCGGGCGTGTCCGCCTTCGGCGTCAGCGGCACGAACGTCCATGTGGTGCTGGAGCAGGGCCCCGAGGACACGGCGCCGGTGGCCGAGTGGACGGTCGACTCGGACGTGGTGCCGTGGGTGCTCTCCGCGCGCGGCGAGGCGGCGCTGCGGGCGCAGGCCGGACGGCTGCGCGCCCATCTGGAGGAGCGGCCCGAGCTGCGCCCGGTGGACGTCGGCTACGCGCTGGCGACGGGCCGCTCGGCCTTCGGCCACCGCGCCGTGGTCGTCGGCGCCGAGCGGGAGGAACTGCTGCGGGGCCTCGCGGAACTGGCCTCGGGGACGGCGCGGGAGACGGTGGCGGACACCGCCGGGAAGACCGCCTTCCTGTTCACCGGGCAGGGCGCCCAACGGATCGGTATGGGACGGGAGTTGTACTCCGCGTTCCCGGTGTTCGCGGCGGCGTTCGACGCGGTGTGCGCCGAGCTGGACCGCCATCTGGACGGCTCGGTGCGGGAGGTGGTGTTCGGCGAGGACGCGGAACCGCTGAACCGGACCGTGTTCACCCAGACCGCGCTGTTCGCCCTCGAAGTGGCGCTGTACCGGCTGGTGGAGTCCTGGGGGCTGCGCCCGGACTTCCTGGTCGGCCACTCGGTGGGCGAGCTGGCGGCCGCCCATGTGGCCGGGGTGTTCTCGCTGGAGGACGCGTGTGCCCTGGTGGCGGCCCGGGGCCGGCTGATGCAGGCGCTGCCGGAGGGCGGTGCGATGGTGTCGCTCCAGGCGGCCGAGGCCGATGTGCTGCCGCATCTCGAAGGCCACGAGGACCTGGTGAGCGTGGCGGCGGTCAACGGGCCGCGGGCGACCGTCATCTCCGGTGACGAGGACACCGTCCTGCGGATCGCGGAGGCGACCGGGGCCAAGAGCAAGCGGCTCACGGTGTCCCACGCCTTCCACTCGCCGCTGATGGACGCCATGCTCGCCGAGTTCGGCACGGTGGCCGCCGGGATCGGCTACTCCGCGCCGCGCATCGCGGTGGTCTCCAACGTCACCGGTGAGGCGGCGGGCGAGGAGCTGTGCTCGCCCGAGTACTGGGTGCGCCACGTCCGCCGTGCGGTGCGCTTCGGGGACGGCATCCGCTTCCTCGCCGAGCGGAATGTGACCCGCTTCGTGGAGATCGGCCCGGCCGGTGTGCTCTCCGCCATGGGCCAGGAGTGCCTGGCCGAGACCGACGCCGAGACCGACGCCGACATCGACGCCGAGACCGGCGTTGACACCGAGGCCGCGTTCGTCCCGCTGCTGCGCAAGGACCGCGGCGAGGCCGAGTCGCTGCTGGCCGGGGTGGGCCGGGTGCACGCCCACGGCGGCGCGGTGGACTGGGAGCAGGTGTTCGCGGGCCGTGGCGCCCGCCGGGTGGAGCTGCCCACGTACGCCTTCCAGCGGCAGCGCTACTGGCTGGACGCGCCCGCCACCGTGGGCGATGTGGCCTCGGCCGGCCTCGGCGCCGCCGGGCATCCGCTGCTGGGCGCGGCCGTCGAACTCGCCGACAGCGACGGCCTGGTGCTCACCGGACGGCTGTCCACCCGCGGCCAGCCCTGGCTGGCCGATCACGCGGTCTCCGGTGTGGTCCTCTTCCCGGGCACCGCCTTCCTGGAGCTCGCCGTCCAGGCCGGTGACCGGGTGGGCTGCGACCGGGTAGACGAGCTGACCCTTCAGGCGCCGCTGATCCTCCCCGAGCGCGGTGCCGTCACCCTCCAGCTGGTGGTGGACCCGCCCGAGGAGGACGGCCGCCGCGCCCTGAACGTCTACTCCCGCCCCGAGGACGCGGCCGGTGCGCTGCCGTGGACCCGGCACGCCACGGGTGTGCTGGCGGCCGGTGCCGCCGAGGGCTCGTACGACCTGGGCGGGGCGTGGCCGCCGCCGGGTGCCGAGCCGATCGAGGTCGAGGACCTGTACGAGCGGTTCGCGGCGGGCGGCTTCGGCTACGGCCCGTCGTTCCAGGGGCTGCGCGCGGCCTGGCTGCGCGGCGACGAGGTGTTCGCCGAGGTACGGCTGGCGCAGGAGCAGCAGTCCGCCGCCACCGCCTACGGACTGCACCCCGCCCTGCTGGACGCCGCGCTGCACACCATCGCGCTCGGCCCGATGCTCCGGGCGGGCGAGGGCAGGTTGCCGTTCTCCTGGACCGGGGTGACGCTGCACGCCTCCGGGGCCGGTGAGGTACGGGTGCGGCTCACGCCGAGCGGCACCGACACGGTGGCCCTGACCGTGGCGGACACCATCGGACGGCCGGTGGCCACCGTCGAATCCCTGGTGCTGCGCAAGCGGCCCGAACGGCTCGGCGACGCCGCCACCGGCGGCGAGTCGCTCTACCGGCTCGACTGGGTGGCCGCCGACATCTCGGCGGCGACGCCCGAACAGCCCTCCGGACACTGGGCCCTGCTCGGCGACGACGACTTCAAGCTGGTCGGACTCGATGTGCGCACATACCCCAACCTGGAGGCGCTGCCCGCCGACCCGGCCGCCGTGCCCGCCACCGTGCTGGTGCCCTGCGCACCGGAGCCCGAGGGCGTGGCCGACGCCGTACGGGCCGCGACCCACCGGGCGCTGACGCTGCTCCGGGCCTGGCTGACCGAGGACCGGTTCGCCGACTCCCGCCTGGTGTTCATCACCCGGGGCGCGGTGGCCACCACGCCCGGCGCGGACGTACCCGATCTGGCGCACGCCGCCGTCTGGGGCCTGGTGCGCTCCGCGCAGTCGGAGAACCCCGGCCGGTTCGTGCTCGTCGACCTCGACGAGCAGGAGGAGTCGGCGCTCGCCCTGCCGACCGCGCTCGCCCTGGACGAGCCCCAACTCGCCGTGCGCCAGGGCGACATCACGGTGGCCAGGCTCGCCACCACCCCTGTTCCCGACACCGCCCCGCCCGCCTGGGACCCCGAGGGCACGGTTTTGGTCACCGGGGCCACCGGCACCATCGGCGGGGTCATCGCCCGCCATCTGGTGACCGAGGGCGGAGTGCGGCATCTGCTGCTCACGAGCCGCCGTGGCCCGGACGCCGAGGGCGCGGCCGAACTCCACGCGGAGCTGGCGGAGTCGGGCGCCCGGGTCACCCTCGCCGCCTGCGATGTGGCCGACCGGGACGCGCTGGCCGCGCTGCTGGCCACCGTCCCCGCCGCACATCCGCTGACGGCCGTCGTGCACACGGCGGGCGTCCTGGACGACGGCGTGGTCTCCTCGCTCACCCCCGAGCGGCTGGACACAGTGCTGCGGCCCAAGGTGGACGCCGCGCTCACCCTGCACGAGCTGACCCGCGACCTGGACCTGTCCGCGCTCGTCCTCTTCTCCTCCATCGCGGGCACCTTCGGCGGGATGGGCCAGGGCAACTACGCGGCGGCCAACGCCTTCCTCGACGCCTTCGCCCAGCACTGCCGCGCCCAGGGGCGGCCCGTGCAGTCACACGCGTGGGGGCTGTGGGCCCAGCGCAGCGAGATGACCGGCAAGCTGGCGGGGGCCGATCTGAACCGGCTGGCGCGCGGTGGCATCGTCCCGTTCTCCTCGGCGGACGGCGCCGGGCTCTTCGACGCCGCACGCGCCGTGGACGCCGCCGTCGTGCTGCCGATGCGGCTGGACACCGCGGGGCTCGGAGCCGGGTCCGGTGAGGTACCGGCGCTGCTGCGCGGGCTGGTGAGGGCCGCGCCCGCCAGCAGGCCCGCCCGGCGGACCGCCGCCGGAGCCGGGGCCGCGCCCGCGCGGCCCGAAGGGCTCAAGCAGCATCTGACGAGCCTGCCGGAGGCCGAGCGCGGCCGGTTCCTGCTGGACCTGGTCCGCACGACCGTGGCCGGGGTGCTGGGCTTCGAGTCGGTGGCGGCGGTCGAGGCGGAGCGCGGTCTGCTGGACCTCGGCTTCGACTCGCTCACCGCCGTCGAGCTCCGCAATCAACTCGGCAAGGCCACCGGCCGGCGTCTGCCGGTGACCCTGCTCTTCGACTACCCCACGTCCACCGCGATCGCCGCGTACCTGGAGGCGGAGATCGCCCCGGAGGCATTCACCGCCGCGTCGATGGCCTTCCCCGAACTCGACGCCCTGGAAGGCAACCTGGCCAAGGTCGCCGCCGACGACGAGGCGCGCACCACGCTCGCCTCGCGCCTCCAGGACCTGCTGGTACGGCTCGGCCAGGGCCCGGAGGACGCGGAGGACGCGGTCGCCGGCCGCATCGACGCCGCCTCGGACGACGAGATCTTCGACTTCATCGAGAACGAACTCGGCCTGTAGTGCACGGAGTTGGAATTCAAAGAGATGGGCGGTAAACGGTGAGCGAGGCAAAGCTCCGCGACTACCTCAAGCGAGTGACCACGGATCTGCACCGCACTCGCCAGCGCCTCCAGGAGGCCGAGGCAAAGGACCACGAGCCCATCGCCATCGTCGGGATGGCCTGCCGCTATCCCGGTGGCGTGGCCTCGCCGGAGGACCTGTGGGAGCTGGTGGCGAACGGCCGTGACGCGGTCACCGAGTTCCCCGCCGACCGGGGCTGGGACCTGGAGGCCCTCTACGACCCGGACCCGGACAAGCCGGGGACGAGCTATGCGCGCGAAGGCGGCTTCGTCACCGACGCCGACCACTTCGACCCCGCGTTCTTCGGCATCTCCCCGCGCGAGGCGCTCGCCATGGACCCGCAGCAGCGGCTGCTGCTGGAGACCGCGTGGGAGGCCATGGAGCGGGCCGGGGTCGACCCGGCCACGCTGCGCGGCAGCCGCACCGGCGTCTTCGCGGGCGTGATGTACCAGGACTACGCGACCCGGCTGCGCCAGGTGCCCGACGATGTCGAGGGGTACGTGGGCAGCGGTGGCTCCGGCAGCATCGCCTCCGGCCGTATCGCCTACACCTTCGGTCTCGAAGGGCCCGCGGTCACCGTGGACACCGCCTGCTCGTCCTCGCTGGTGGCCCTGCACCTCGCCGCCCAGGCGCTGCGCAGGCGGGAGTGCTCCCTGGCCCTGGTCGGCGGGTCGATGGTGATGTCCACACCGGTGGCGTTCGTGGACTTCAGCCGTCAGCGCGGGCTCGCCTCCGACGGCCGCTGCAAGGCGTTCGGCGCCTCCGCGGACGGCACCGGCTGGGGCGAGGGCGTGGGCATGCTGCTCGTGGAGCGGCTGTCGGACGCTCGGCGCAACGGCCACCGGGTGCTCGCGGTCGTCACGGGCTCCGCCACCAACCAGGACGGCGCCAGCAGCGGGCTGACCGCCCCCAACGGCCCGTCCCAGCAGCGCGTCATCCGGCAGGCGCTGGCCGACGCCGGGCTCACCGCGGCCGATGTGGACGCGGTCGAGGCACACGGCACCGGCACCCCGCTCGGCGACCCCATCGAGGCGGGCGCGCTGCTCGCCACCTACGGCCAGGACCGCCCCGAGGACCGGCCGCTGTGGCTCGGCTCGCTGAAGTCCAACATCGGCCACACCCAGGCCGCCGCGGGCGTCGGCGGGGTCATCAAGACGGTGCTGGCGCTGCGCCACGGCGTGCTGCCCAAGACCCTGCACGCCGAGGAGCCCACGCCCAACGTGGACTGGGAGTCGGGCGCGGTGCGGCTGCTGGCCGAGGCCCGGCCGTGGCCCGAGCCGGAGGCCGAACGACCGCGCCGCGCCGCCGTGTCCGCCTTCGGCTTCAGCGGCACCAACGCGCATGTGATCCTGGAGCAGGCCCCCGCCGAGGAGACCGCGGAGGAGGCGGAGGAGGCCGCCGGGGGGACACCCGCCGACGGGACGCCCGCGGACACATCGCCCGCCACAACGCCCCGCACCGCGCCCGCCGCAACGCCCCGCACCGCGCCCGCCACAACGCCCGCCACCGCGCCCGCCGCCGTGTCCGACCTGGTGCCGTGGCCGCTGTCGGGGCGGACCGAGGAGGCCCTGCGGGCCCAGGCCGCGCGGCTGCGGTCCTACCTGGCGGGCGCGCCCGGGCCGTCCCCCGTGGACATCGGCTACTCGCTGGCGCTCACCCGCTCCGCCTTCGCCCACCGTGCGGTGGTCGTGGGAGCGAGCCACGCCGAACTGCTCGGCGAACTCGACCAGTTGGCCTCCGGTGCCACTCCCGGCGCGGTGGCGGGTGCGGGCAAGACGGCGTTCCTGTTCACCGGGCAGGGCGCCCAGCGGCTCGGCATGGGACGCGCCCTGCACACCGCCTTCCCGGTCTTCGCCGCCGCGTTCGACACCGTCTGCGCCGAGCTCGATCGTCACCTGGACGGCCATGCCGGGCACGCGGTGCGGGACGTGGTCTTCGGCGCGGACGCCGAACTGCTCGACCGGACCCTCTACACCCAGACCGGTCTCTTCGCCGTCGAGGTGGCGCTGTACCGGCTGCTGGAGTCCTGGGGCGTGACCGCGGACTTCCTGGTCGGCCACTCGGTGGGTGAGCTGGCGGCGGCCCATGTGGCGGGCGTGTTCCCGCTGGAGGACGCGTGTGCGCTGGTGGCGGCCCGGGGCCGGCTGATGGACGCGCTGCCCGCCGGAGGCGCGATGGTGTCGCTCCAGACCGGCGAGGCCGAGGTGCTGCCCCATCTGGCGGGCGAGGAGGGCCAGGTGTCCCTGGGCGCGGTCAACGGCCCGGCCGCCACCGTGATCTCCGGCGAGGAGAAGGCCGTCCTGCGGATCGCGGACGCGGTCGGCGTCAAGAACAAGCGGCTGCGGATCGGTCTCGCGGCCCACTCGCCGCTGGTGGACCCCATGCTGGAGGAGTTCGCCAAGATCGCCGGTGAGCTGAGCTACGCCGCTCCCCGGATCGCGGTGGTGTCCAATGTGACCGGCGACGCGGTCGCCGAGGAGCTGTGCTCGCCCGAGTACTGGGTGCGCCATGTGCGGCAGCCGGTGCGGTTCCAGGACGGGATGCGGTTCCTCGAGGACCAGGGCGTGACCCGCTATGTGGAGGTGGGCCCGTCCGGTGTGCTGTCCGTGATGGGGCAGGAGTGCGTCGCCGACCCCGACGCCGCCGCGTTCGTCCCGCTGCTGCGCAAGGACCGCGGCGAGGCCGAGTCGCTGCTGGCCGGGGTGGGCCGGGTACACGCCCACGGCGGCGCGGTGGACTGGGAGAAGGTGTTCGCGGGCCGCGGCGCCCAGCGGGTGGAACTGCCCACGTACGCCTTCCAGCGGCAGCGCTACTGGCTCGACGGCTCGGACCGGGCGGGCGATGTGACCTCGGCGGGTCTTGGCTCGGCCGGGCATCCGCTGCTGGGCGCGGCCGTCGAACTCGCCGACAGCGACGGCCTGGTGCTCACCGGACGGCTGTCCCTGGCCGCCCAGCCCTGGCTGGCCGACCACGCCGTTTCCGGCACGGTCCTCTTCCCCGGCACCGCGTTCCTCGAGCTCGCGATCCAGGCCGGTGACCAGGTCGGCTGCGACCAGGTCGAGGAGCTGACCCTCCAGGCGCCGCTGATCCTCCCCGCGCGTGGCGCGCTCACCCTCCGGGTGACCGTCGGCGAACCCGACGAGGGTGGACGGCGCCCGCTGAACGTCCACACCCGCCCCGAGGGAGCCGGGTTCGGCGAGCCGTGGACCCCGCACGCCACCGGCACGCTCACCACCGCCACCCCGGATGCCCCCGCCGAGCTCACGGCGTGGCCCCCGCCGGACGCCACCGAACTCGACGTCAGCGACATGTACGAGCGGTACGCGGCGGGTGGCTTCGGCTACGGCCCGGCCTTCCGGGGCCTGCGCGCCGCCTGGCTGCGCGGCGACGAGGTGTTCGCCGAGGTGCGGCTGGCCCAGGAGCAGCGGCCGGCCGCCGCCGGGTACGGAATCCACCCGGCCCTGCTCGACGCCTCCCTGCACGGCATCGCGCTCGGCACCCTCTTCGCCGGGGAGGACCCCGAGACGGCGCAGGGGCGGTTGCCGTTCTCCTGGACCGGGGTGTCGCTGCACGCCGCCGGGGCCGACGAGGTGCGGGTGCGGATCTCCCCGGCCGGGGAGGACACCGTGGCGCTCGCGGTGGCCGACCCCACCGGCCGCCCGGTGGCCACGGTCGAGGGCCTGCTGCTGCGGAAGATGACCGGCGATCAGCTCAGCGGTGCCCGCGCCGCGAGCAGCGAGTCGCTGTTCCAGCTCGACTGGCCCGCGCTCGCGGGTTCCGACCAGCCCACCCCGCTGACCCGGGCCGCGCTGGTCGGCGACGACGGGCTGGGGATGACGGAGAGCCTCTTCGCCGCCGGGGTCCACCTGGAGTCGTATGTGGACCTGGAGTCGCTGGGCGCGGCCGTCGACGCCGGTACGGCCGCCCCCGCGGCGGTCCTGGTGTCCTGCGCCGCCGGACCCGGCGCACCGGCCGACGCGGTGCGGGACTCCCTGCGCACCGCCCTTGAGCTGGCCCGGAACTGGTCGGCCGATGAGCGGTTCGCCGACTCCCGGCTGGTGTTCGTCACCCGCGGCGCGGTGGCCACCGCGCCCGGCGCGGAGGTCACCGACCTGCCGGGCGCCGCCGTCTGGGGGCTGGTGCGCTCGGCGCAGTCGGAGAACCCCGACCGGTTCACCCTCGTCGACCTCGACGAGCACGAGGAGTCCCTACGGGCCCTCCCGGCGGTCCTCCCCTCCGGGGAGCCGCAGCTAGCGCTGCGCGCCGGACAGCCGCACACCCCGCGGCTCGCCCGCGCCCAGGGCGCCACCGGCGCCACCCGTCCGCTGGACCCCGAGGGCACCGTGCTGATCACCGGCGCCACCGGGACGCTCGGCGGGCTGCTCGCCCGCCACCTGGTGACCCATCACGGCGTCCGCCATCTGCTGCTGACCAGCCGCCGGGGACCGGCCGCCGAGGGAGCGGGGCGACTGCGCGAGGAGCTGACCGGGCTCGGCGCGACCGTGACCGTGACGGCGTGCGACACCGCCGACCGGGACGCCGTGGCCGCCCTGGTGGCCCAGGTGCCCGCGGACCGTCCGCTCACCGGGGTGTTCCACACCGCCGGGGTGCTGGACGACGGGGTGATCTCCTCGCTCACCCCCGAGCGGCTGGACACCGTGCTGCGGCCCAAGGTCGACGCCGCACTCCACCTCCATGAGGCCACCCGGGAGCTGGACCTGGCCGCGTTCGTGCTCTTCTCCTCGGCCGCCGGTGTGCTCGGCGGCGCGGGCCAGGGCAACTACGCGGCCGCCAACGGCTTCCTCGACGCCTTCGCCCAGGCCCGCCGGGCCCAGGGGCTGCCCGCCCACTCCCTCGCCTGGGGGCTGTGGGCGCGGACCAGCGCGATGACCGGCACGGCGGACACGGCCGGGGCCGCCCGCTCGGGCGTGGCCGCGCTCTCCTCCGAGCAGGGCATGGAACTGCTCGACACCGCCCTCGCCCTGGACACCCCGCTGCTGATCCCGATGCGGGTCGACCTCGCGGCGCTGCGCACGGGCGCCGGTTCCGGTTCGGTGCCGCTGCTGCTGCGCGGACTGGTGCGGACACCGGCGCGCCGGGCGGGCGCGACCACCCGCGGTGGCTCGCCGGGCGGCGGCTCCGCGCTGCGGGAACGGCTCGCCGCGCTGCCCGGGGACGAACAGGACGCCGTGCTGGTGGAGTTGGTGTGCACGCAGGTGGCCACCGTGCTCGGCCATCCGGACCCGTCCGCCATCGGCCCGGCCCATGAGTTCGTGGACTCCGGCTTCGACTCGCTCACCGCGGTCGAGCTGCGCAACCGGCTGAACGCGGCCACCGGGCTGAGGCTGCCCGCCACGCTCGTCTTCGACCACGAGACGCCCACCGATCTGGCCGCCCGGCTCCGCTCCGAACTGGCCGCGGCCCGGCAGTCGGGCCCGGCCGAGCAGACACCCACCGGCGCGGCGCCCGCCGCGGCGGCGGGGGAGTCCACCACGCTGAGCACGCTGTACACCGAGGCGTTCGAGACCGGGAAGTGGAAGGAAATCTTCGACCTGCTGCACGCCACCGCGGCGCTGCGGCCCCGGTTCAGCGGCCCCTCCGAGCTGGCGAAGCTGCCGATGCCGGTCCGGCTCAGCAAGGGCCCGGCCGAGCAGCATCTGTTCTGCTTCTCCTCGTGCCTGGCGGTCGCGGGCATCCACCAGTACGCGCGGTTCGCGGCCTCGCTGCGGGGCCGGCGCGATGTGTCGGCGCTCGCGCTGCCGGGCTTCGGCCGCGGTGAGCCCCTGCCGGAGACGGCGGACGCGGTGGTGGCCGCCCAGGCCGAGGCGGTGGCGAAGGCCGCCGACGGGCAGCCCATCGTGCTCCTGGGCTCCTCGGCGGGCGGCTGGTTCGCCCACGCGGCGGCGGGGCATCTGGAGCGGATGGGCATCCGGCCGACCGCGGTGGTCCTGGTGGACACGTACGTGCCCAAGAGCAGCATCCTCAACCAGTTCGGGCTCTCGCTCATGGACGGGATGACCGAGCGCGAGGGCGTGTTCGTCACCATGGACGACGCCCGGCTGTCGGCCATGGGCTGGTATCTCAACCTCTTCGGCAGCTGGGACCCCGAGCCGATCGAGACCCCGACCCTCCTGGTGCGCGCGCTGGAGCCGCTGTCCACCGGTTCGTTGAAGCTGGAGGAGCTGCCCGACTGGCGGTCCTTCTGGGAGCTGCCGCACGACATCGTCGATGTGCGCGGCAACCACTTCACCATGATGGAGGACCACTCCCTCCCCACCGCCCAGGCCATCGAGGACTGGCTGGAGCGCCTGGGGCGCGACGGCGCCTGACCCGCCCGGACATCCCGTTTCAGGCGCCCTCCCCGCATCAGACAAGGAACGATGACCATGGCGTTGCCCGTCACCGATGAGAGCCTGTGGTTCCGTAGGTTCCATCCGCGCCCGGAGGCCGAGGTCGGTCTGGTCTGCCTGCCGCACGCGGGAGGAGCCGCCAGCTTCTACTTCCCGATCTCCGAGCTGCTGCCGCCGACCGTGGAGGCGCTGGCCGTCCAGTACCCGGGGCGGCAGGACCGCCGCCATGACGCGCCCATCGAGGACATCCACGAGATGGCGCGCGAGATCTACGAGGCGCTGAAGCCGCTCACCGCACACCGGCCGATCGCGCTGTTCGGCCACAGCATGGGCGCGAGCGTCGGGTTCGAGCTGGCCAGACTGCTCGAAGGGGAACTGGGGACCGTGCCCGTGGCGCTCTTCGCCTCGGGCCGGCCCGCGCCCTCACACCACCGCAGCCTCGGCATCCACCGGCGCGACGACGCCGGGCTCATCGCCGAACTCCAGCTGGTCAGCGGAACCGACTCCCGGATCCTCGGCGACGCCGAACTGCTGCGGCTGGCCCTGCCCGCCATCCGCAGCGACTACAAGGCGGCCGAGACCTATGAATACCGGCCCGGCGCCCGGCTGGCCTGCGACATCGTGGGGCTCACCGGTGACAGCGACATCCGCGTCACCGCCCCGGAAGTGGCGGGCTGGCGCGACCACACCTCGGGCTCCTTCCGGCTGGAGGTCTTCTCCGGCGGCCACTTCTACCTGGGTGAGCAGAAGGCGGCGGTGGCCGGAGTCATCACGGACACCCTGCGGGCGGCCACCGCCCGCACCCGACGACCCATCGACTGAGAGAGAAACCCACGATGCGCATCCTTTTCGCGACGGTGTCCGAGAAATCGCACCTGTTCACCATGGTCCCGCTCGCCTGGTCGCTGGTCGCGGCCGGCCACGAGGTGCATGTCGCCAGCAATCCCGCGCTGACCGAGTCCATCAAGAGCACGGGTCTGACGGCCGTCTCGGTCGGCAAGGACCACAACCTCCACGAGATGCTGACGCAGAACCGCGAGTCGCTGGAGAACCCGCTCTCCGACTGGTCCACCCCCGAGCTCGATCAGCACTCCTGGGAACAGGTGCTGATGAAGTTCAAGATCAGCGTGATGTTCGCGTACCAGACCTACAACGACTGCATGGTGCACGAGCTGGTGGACTACGCCCGCCACTTCCAGCCCGACCTGGTCATCTGGGACCCGGTCAGCTACGCGGGCCCGGTGGCCGCCCGGGTGGTGGGCGCCGCCCACGCCCGGCTGCTGTGGTGCATCGACATCTACGCGAAGATGCGCGAGGTGTTCCTGGCCCGCCTCGCCGAACAGCCCGAGGAGCGCCGCGAGGACCCGATGGCCGACTGGCTCGGCTCCATCCTCGCCCGCTACGACCGCACCTTCGACGAGGAGGTCGTGGTCGGCCAGTGGACCATCGACCAGATCCCCACCAGCCTCCAGCTCCCGCTGTCGGTCCAGCGGGTCCCGGTCCGCTATCTGCCCTACAACGGCCCCTCCGACATCCCGGACTGGCTGCGCGAGACCCCCGATCGGCCGCGGGTCGTGCTGACCTCCGGGGTCTCCGCGCGGGCCGCCCTGGGCGGCACCTTCATGCCGGTGGCCGACATGATCGACACGCTGGGCGGCATGGACATCGACGTGGTGGCCGCGCTGCCGCCCGAGGAGGTCGAGACGCTGGCGGAGGTCCCCGCCAACACCCGTATCGTCGACTTCGTTCCGCTGCACGCCCTGCTGCCCGGGGCCTCGGTCCTCATCCACCACGGCGGCTTCGGCTCCTGGGGCACCGCGCTGGCGAGCGGCGTACCGCAGTTCATCCCCACCATCCGCTACGCCGACTGGTGGAACAAGGGGACCAGTCTGCACGAGGCCGGTGCCGGACTCGTCGTCCACGCCTCGGAGTTGACCGCCGAGGTGCTGCGGGAGAGCGTCGAGCGGCTGCTGAAGGACGCGTCGTACAAGGAGACCGCCGGGCGGCTGCGCGAGGAGAACCTGCGCACCCCCACCCCGCACGATGTGGTGCCGGTGCTGGAGAAGCTCACCATGGAGCACGGCCGATGAAGGTGCGCGAGCTGGCGGTGCCCGGCGCCTACGAGTTCAGTCCGGACGTCCACCGCGACGAGCGCGGCGCCTTCGTCGCCCACTACACCGAATCGGCCTTCTCCGCGGCCGTCGGCCATCCGCTGCGCCTGGGCCAGAACCACCACAGCGTCTCCCGGCGCGGCACGATCCGCGGGGTGCACTACGCGGACGTGCCCCCGGGCCAGGCCAAGATGGTGACCTGCGTCAGCGGCGAACTCCTCGACATGGTGGTGGACTTGCGGGTGGGCTCGCCCACCTTCGGCCGCTGGGACAGTGTGCGTCTCGACCCCGTCTCGTACCGGGCGGTGTACCTGGAGGAGGGCCTCGGCCACGCCTTCATCGCGCTCCGGGACGATACGGTGGCGGCCTACCTCAACTCGGAGGAGTACAACCCGGGCGCCGAGCACGAGATCGACCCCTTCGACCCCGCGCTCGGCCTGCCCTGGCCCAATGACCTGGAGTACCTGGTCTCCGAACGCGACCGGAACGCGCCCGGGCTGGCCGAGGCCGAGCGGGCCGGTCTGCTGCCGTCCTACGAGGTCTGCCGGGCGCTGCACGCCCGGCGCGGCTGACCCGGCGGGCACGCGTCGGCCACGGCTGACCCGGCCGGGTCGACCCCCATCCACCGATCGGTTGATGCGGCCGGTCGGCCGGTCGGTGGAGGGAGGATCAGCCCGGTGGGCAGCCGATGGGCCGATCCCCCGGGGATATCCGCTTCCTACGGTGGAAGAGTGAGAGAACCGAGCGAGGAGGACCCGGGCCGATGCCGCTGATCGAGGTCAGTAACCTGCGCAAGGAATACCGCAATCACGTGGCGGTACAGGACGTGTCCTTCTCCGTGGAGGAGGGCGAGATCTTCGGCATCCTCGGCCCCAACGGAGCGGGCAAGACCACCGCCGTGGAGTGCATCGAGGGCATGCGCAAGCGCGACGGCGGCGAGATCTCCGTGATGGGGCTCGACCCGCTGAAGGACAAGGACCTCGCCGAGCTGCGCGAGTCCATCGGCATCCAGCTCCAGCAGAGCGAGCTGCCCCCCAAGATGAAGGTGTGGGAGGCGCTCGAGCTCTACAGCACCTTTTACCGCGACCCCGTCGACTGGCGCGAGCTCATCAAGGACTGGGGCCTGTCCGGCAAGGCCGACACGGCCTACGGCTCGCTGTCCGGCGGCCAGCAGCAGCGGCTGTCCATCGCGCTCGCCCTCGTCGGCAAGCCCAGGATCGCCGTCTTCGACGAGCTGACCACCGCGCTCGACCCGCACGCCAGGCGCGAGACCTGGAAGCTGATCGAGAAGGTCCGGGAGCAGGATGTGACCGTGCTGCTGGTCACCCACTTCATGGAGGAGGCCGAGCGGCTCTGCGACCGGATCGCCATCATCGAATCCGGCCGGGTCGTCGCCCTCGACACCCCCTCCGGACTGGTGTCCCGGGTCGATGAGCAGCAGATCATCCGCTTCAAGCCGTCCGTCCCGATGGACGACGAGCTGCTCACCTCGCTGCCCGAGGTGAGCAGTGTGACCCGGTCCAAGTCCCAGGTGACGGTGGTCGGCAAGGGCAATGTCGTCTACGCCGTGATCTCCGTCCTGGCCCGCAATCAGATCGTGGCGAACGAACTCCGCCTGGAGCAGGCGAGTCTCGATGACGCCTTCGTCGCCCTGACCGGCTCCAAGCCCGCCAACTAAAGCCGCCGAGGAGACTTCTGCCATGTCCGGGCGCACCAAGCTCACCTACGTCGAGAGCAAGCTGTTCCTGCGCGATCCCACCGCGGTGTTCTTCGTCATCGCGCTGCCGATCATGCTGCTGGCCATCTTCCACTTCGTCACCACCAAGTCCGACGACGACGCCGCCACCAAGGCGTCGATGGCCGCGTTCGTCCCCGCGATGGCCATGTCGCTGTGTCTGACGATGCTGGCCCTCAACCTGCTGCCCACGACCCTCGCGACCTACCGGGAGAAGGGCATCCTGCGGCGCATGGCCGCCAGCCCCATCCACCCCGGGAACCTGCTGCTCGCCCAGCTCTTCATCAACCTGGTCACCGCGGCGGTCTCCGCGGTGCTGGTGCTCATCGTCGGCAAGACCGCCTTCGACACCAAACTGCCCGGCGACGTCCCGGCCTTCCTGGTGAGCTTCGTGCTGGGCACCTGGGCGCTGTTCTCCATCGGCCTGGTGATCGCGGCGGTGGCCCCGAGCAGCAAGTCGGCCACCGCGATGGGTTTGTCGCTGCTCTTCCCCAGCCTCTTCTTCGGCGGCGCGTTCCTCCCCAAGGAGGACCTGCCGGAGACGGTGTCCACCATCGGCGACTACACCCCGCTGGGCGCCGCGCTCCAGGCGCTGCGCGACTCCTGGGAGAACCAGTGGCCGCAGACGCTGCACCTGACCGTCCTCGGAGTGATCGCGGTGGCCGCCACCGCGGCCGCGGCCAAGCTGTTCCGCTGGGAGTGAGGTGAGCGCGTCCAAGGATGACGGCGGACGGTGGGAGCGGCACTCCGACATCCTGTTCGGAGGGCTGCCCTACCTTCTGCTGTTTCTGTCCACGGCCCTGAGCCTGGTCCACGGCCCGCCACCGGCCCGGCGGCTGCTCACCACGCTGGGCCTCGCGGCCGTGGCCGCCGGCTGGATCCTGGCCACCTACACCCTGCCCGCCGGCCGCCGCAGCAGGCAGCCGTACGGCCCGGTGCGCACGGCCGTCTACTTCGCCGGGCTGCTCGCCCTCTCCGCCGTCCTGATGGCGCGGGACCAGGTGTTCATGCTGTTCGCCGCCACCGGGTTCCTCCAGGCGCTGGTGCTGCTGCCGACCGTCTGGGCGCTGGTGTCCGTGGCGGCCACCTCGTTCGTCGTCAACACCGTGCCGGACGGCTTCCCCCGGCCCACGACCGGCGCGGTGGTCGGCTATCTCGCGGCCATCGCCTTCCAGACCGTGGTGATCGGCTGGATCAACCTGCTGTCGAGCAGACTCAACGAACAGCATCAGCGGCGCAAACGCACCGTGGCCGAACTCCGCTCCGCGCTCACCGAGAACGCCGGACTCCACGCCCAGCTGATCACCCAGGCGCGCGAGGCCGGAGTGCTCGACGAGCGCCAGCGGATGGCGGGGGAGATCCACGACACCCTCGCCCAGGGGCTGGCCGGCATCATCCGGCAGCTGGAGGCGGCCGAACACGCCGAGGGCGACCGCGAGGTGTGGCGCCGCCATCTCGTCGCCGCCAAGGACCTGGCCCGGGACAGCCTCGCCGAGGCGCGCCGCTCGGTCCAGGCGCTCCGCCCCGAGCGACTGGAGTCCCGGACCCTGCCGGACGCCCTGGAGTCGCTGGTCGACGGGTGGTCACAGGAGCGGGAGCCGAAGGTGGCGTTCGCGACGAACGGGACCGCCATCCCGCTCCACGCCGAACTGGAGGCCACGCTCTACCGGGTGGCGCAGGAGGCCCTCGCCAACATCGCCAAGCACGCCCGCGCCTCCAAGGTGGGCATCACCCTGTCGTACATGGAGGACGTGGTGGTCCTCGACGTGCTCGACGACGGCGTCGGATTCGACCCCGTGGCCGCGGCGGCCGGGGCCGGCACCTCCGGCGGCCATGGCCTCGGGCTGGTGGCGATGCGGCGCCGACTGGGCCGGGTGGCCGGTACGTTGGACATCGAAAGCGCCCGAGGCGAGGGCACCGCCATCAGCGCGGCCGTCCCCGTGATCCCCCAGGAAGCCGGTGCATGAGCGGAAACACCCATGGCGGCGGCACCCCCGGCCCCAGCCCCAGCCCCATCCGTATCCTGATCGTCGACGACCACCCGGTGGTCCGCGACGGGCTGCGCGGGGTGCTGGAGCGGGACCCCGACTTCACGGTGACCGGCGAGGCCGGTGACGGAGCCGAGGCCGTCGAACTGTACGAGCGGCAGCCGGCCGATGTGGTCCTGATGGACCTGCGCATGCCCCGGATGGGCGGTGTGGAGGCCATCAAACGGCTGCTGCGCGGCGACCCGGAGGCCCGGATCCTGGTGCTGACCACCTATGACACCGACAGCGACGTCATGGGCGCGCTGGCCGCCGGGGCGACCGGCTATCTCCTCAAGGACACCCCGCGCGAGGAGCTCACCCGCGCGGTGCGGTCCGCCTCCTCGGGTCAGTCCGTCCTCTCGCCCGCGGTCACCGGACGCGTTCTCGGTCAGGTACGCAAACCCACCCAGGGCCCGCTGAGCGACCGTGAACTCCAAGTGCTCAGGCTTATCGCGGACGGGGCCACGAATCGACAGGCCGCGGCCGCATTGTTCATCAGTCAGGCGACGGTCAAGACGCATCTTCTGCATGTCTACGAGAAACTCGGGGTGAAGGATCGCGCGGCAGCGGTCAGCGAGGCCCATAAACGACATCTATTCGAATGACATCGCAGGTCGGGGCGGTGATAGGGGTGGCCGATAGGGGTGGCCGAGGGTAGGGGTTGTTCCGCTCGAAGCGGCGCCAATACGGTGGCGATATGGGCCACATCCGAGATCGGCAGGCCGTTGTCATCGGCGGCACCGGATTCATCGGGCGACATATCTGTAGAGCTTTCGCCAAGCGCGGATATGAAGTCCTGGCAATAGCGAGAAAACCCGCCGAACCCATTCCCGGAGTCGTCTTTCTGGGACTTGACGCGGTATCCGCGCCGAGCGAGGACATCGTCCGGGCCACGCGGTCCGCCGATCTCGTCGTCAACGCCGCGGGCGACAGTTGGGAAGGCGACGAGGCGAGCATGACGGCCTCGCACATCCCGCTCGTGGACCGGCTGGTGGACGCCGTGGCGACCCTCCCCAGGCGGCCGCGCCTGGTCCATCTGGGCTCGGTGCACGAGTACGGCCCCGTCCCCGACGGCACGGCCATCGCCGAGGACCACCCCACCGCCCCCCGCACCCCCTACGCCCGCACCAAGCTCGTGGGCAGCCGGATCGTGCTGGGCGCCGCGGACGCGGGCCGCGTCGACGGCTGCGTGCTGCGCGTCACCAACGTCTGCGGACCGGGCACCCCACGGGGCAGCTTCCTCGGCGGGCTCGCCCACCGGCTGCGCCACACCACCGAGGACGCTCCGCTCACCGTCACCCTCGTCGACGACCGGCGCGACTTCATCGACGTCCGCGATGTCGCCGAGGCCGTGGTGCTGGCCGCGAGCAGCCCGGTGACCGGCCGGGTGCTCAACATCGGGCAGGGCGACGCCTTCAGCATGCGCGAACTGGCCGGGCTGCTGATCGCAGCCTCCCAGGTCCCCGACCGTCTGGTGCGCGAGGAGAGCGGCGCCGTGCGGAGCAAGGGCGGCAGCTGGACCCAGGCCGACATCCGTCTCGCCCGGCGGCTCATGGGCTGGTCCCCGAAGGTGGCCCTCAAGGAATCCCTCCACGACCTGTGGGCCGCCTCCGCCACCTCCAGCCGACCGGCTGCCGCGGCGGCCCGTACCGAAGGACACTGATGCAGTACACCTATCTCGGCCGCACCGCCCTCAAGGTGAGCCGACTGTGCCTGGGCACCCTGAACCTCGGGGTCAGGGCGAGCGACGAGGAGAGCCACGCGATCCTGGACACCGCCCTGGACCGCGGGGTCAACTTCATCGACACCGCCAACCAGTACGGCTGGCAGAAGCACAAGGGCTACACCGAGGAGTTCCTCGGCGGCTGGTTCGCGCGAGGAGGCGGCCGGCGCGAGAAGGTCGTGCTGGGCACCAAGGTCTTCAACCCGATGACCGACTGGCCCAATGACTCGGGACTGTCCGCCCGGCACATCATCGCCTCCTGCGAGGACTCGCTGCGCCGGATGGGCACCGACTGGATCGACCTGTTCCAGATGCACCACATCGACCGCCACGCCCCCTGGGACGAGGTGTGGCAGGCGATGGAGACGCTGACCCGGCAGGGCAAGGTGCGCTACGTCGGCTCGTCCAACTTCGCCGGCTGGAACATCGCCGAGGCCCAGGAGGCCGCCGCCCGCCGCCACTTCCTCGGCATCGTCTCCGAGCAGAGCGTGTACAACCTCGTCACCCGCCATGTCGAACTGGAGCTGATCCCCGCCGCCCAGCGGTACGGGGTCGGGGTGCTCGCCTGGTCACCGCTGCACGGCGGGCTGCTCAGCGGGGCGCTGCGCAAGCTGGCCGAGGGCACCGCGATGAAGACCGCCCAGGGCCGGGCCGCCCAGGCGCTGGAGGTCCACCGGGACGCCGTCGCCGCGTACGAGAAGCTGTGCGACGGCCTCGGCGCCGACCCGGCCGAGGTGGGTCTCGCCTGGGTGCTGGGACGCCCCGGCATCACCGCGCCCGTCATCGGACCGCGCAGCCTGGACCAGCTGACCGGGGCCTTCAAGGCCATGGAGCTGACGCTGTCCGACGAGGTGCTGGCCGAACTGGACCGGCTCTTCCCGCCGATCGGCAACGGCGGCCCCGGACCGGAGGCGTGGGCGTGGTGAGCACGCTCCAGGAGCGGCTGATCCGCTCCGCCGCCACCGTCGACAGCTCGGTGACCCTGCTCGCCGACTTCCAGCGCTGGTTCCGCGAGCGAGTCGACGCCGACGAGTCCCGGATCGAGATCATCCCGTTCGAGGCGATGCGCGGCTGGGACTTCGCGCCGGACACCCACAACCTCGTCCATGAGACCGGCCGGTTCTTCACCGTCGAGGGCATCCGGGTGCGGATGCCCGGGGCGCCGGTGGAGGAGTGGCGCCAGCCGATCCTCCACCAGCCGGAGATCGGCATCCTGGGCATCCTGGTCAAGGACTTCGACGGCGTACCGCACTTCCTGATGCAGGCCAAGATGGAGCCCGGCAACCACGGCGGACTCCAGCTGTCGCCCACCGTCCAGGCCACCCGCAGCAACTACACCCGGGTGCACAAGGGCCGGGCGGTGCCGTACCTGGAGTACTTCCAGCGGACGGAGCGGCACCGGGTGCTCGCCGACGTCCGCCAGTCGGAGCAGGGCAGCTGGTTCTTCCGCAAGCGCAACCGCAACATGCTGGTCGAGGTGGGGCCCGAGACGGACGTCGAGGTGCGCGACGGCTTCCGCTGGCTGACGCTGGGCCAGCTGCACCACCTGCTGGCCGTGGAGGACCTGGTGAACATGGACGCGCGCAGCGTCCTGGCCTGTCTGCCGCACTCCCCGCTGGACCCGGAGGAGACCTTCCCGGCCGCCGTATCGCCCGGGGCCGTGGAGCCGGAACGGCCGGGGCGGCACGTCCTCCACCGCGACGCCGACATCCTCAGCTGGATCACCGGACTGCGCACCGAGCGCGAGGTGTTCACCGAGCGGATACCGCTGCGGGAGACCACCGGCTGGCACCGCAACGCCCACCGCATCTCCCATGAGAGCGGGCGCTTCTTCAGCGTGATGGCCGTGGACGTGACGGCGGGCGGCCGCGAGGTGGGCGGCTGGACCCAGCCCATGATCGAGCCCCATGGACCGGGTGTGGCGGCCTTTCTGCTGGCCTACGCCGACAAGGTGCCGCATGTGCTGGTGCAGGCCCGCGCCGAACCCGGCTACACGGACGTGGTGGAGCTGGCCCCCACCGTGCAGTGCACCCCGCGCAACTACACCCATCTGCCCGAGGGGGCCACGCCGCCGTTCCTCAAGGAGGTGGTGGAGGCACCGGCCGACCGGGTGCGGTTCGACACCGTGCTCTCCGAGGAGGGCGGCCGCTTCTTCCACGCCTTCAACCGCTATCTGATCGTGGAGACGGAGCTGAGCGCCGTCCCCGAGGAGCCGCCGTACTACCGCTGGATGGCGGTGCGTCAGCTGCTCGACCTGATCCGCCACAGCCATTACGTCAACGTCGAGGCCCGCACGCTCATCGCCTGTCTGCACTCCCTGGCCGTATAGGGGGGCGCCTAGGGGGCGCGACCCAGGCGGAGCTAGGGGTTATTCGGATCGTGGCCGCTGCCATAGCCTCCGGGACACAGAGTGCCCGGAGCGGTACATCGGAGGACATGTCATGCAGGACATCATCAGCGCCGCGCTGGCAGAGGATGCGGTGGCCGCGGACTTCGCCGCCTTGGACCTTCCCGAGTCCTATCGGGGCGCGGTGATCCTCAAAGAGGAGTCCGAGATGTTCGAGGGCATGGCCACCAAGGACAAGGACCCCCAGAAGTCGCTCCACATCCGCGAGGTGCCCACCCCGGAACCGGGGCCGGGCGAGGCGGTGATCGCGGTCATGGCCAGCGCGATCAACTACAACACCGTCTGGAGCGCCATCTTCGAGCCGCTGCCGACCTTCGGCTTCCTGGAGCGCTACGCGCGCACCGACGACCCCGGAGCGGCCCGCCACGACCGGCCCTACCACGTGCTCGGCTCCGACCTGGCCGGGGTGGTGCTGCGCACCGGGCCGGGGGTGCGCCACTGGAAGCCGGGCGACCGGGTGGTGGCCCACTGCCTCTCCATCGAACTGCGCTCACCGGACGGCCATGACGACTCCATGCTCGACCCCGAGCAGCGCATCTGGGGCTTCGAGACCAACTACGGCGGGCTCGCCGAGCTCTCGCTGGTCAAGGCCAACCAGCTGATGCCGATGCCCGCCCACCTCACCTGGGAGGAGGCCGCGTCCTCCGGCCTGGTCAACTCCACCGCGTACCGGCAGCTCGTCTCCCGCAACGGCGCCCAGATGAAGCAGGGTGATGTGACCCTCATCTGGGGCGCGGCCGGTGGCCTCGGCTCGTACGCGACCCAGCTGGCCGTCAACGGCGGGGCGATCCCGGTGTGTGTGGTCTCCGGGCGGCGCAAGGCCGAACTCGTCCGCTCCATGGGGGCCGAGCTGGTCATCGACCGGGCCGAGGAGGGCTATCGCTTCTGGAAGGACGCGACCACGCCCGACCCCAAGGAGTGGAAGCGCTTCGGGTCCCGGATCCGCGAACTGACCGGCGGTGACGACCCGGACATCGTCGTGGAGCACCCCGGCCGGGAGACCTTCGGCGCCAGTGTGTTCGTGACGCGGCGCGGCGGAACGATCGTCACCTGCGCCTCGACGTCCGGCTACCGCCACGAGTACGACAACCGCTATCTGTGGATGGCGCTCAAGCGCGTCATCGGCACCCACTTCGCCAACTACCGGGAGGCCTGGGCGGCCAACCGGCTGATCGAGAAGGGGATGGTGCACCCCACGCTCTCCAAGGTCTATCCGCTCGAGGCGGTCGGCACGGCCACCCAGGACGTCCACCGCAACCGCCACTCCGGGAAGGTCGGCGTGCTGTGCCTGGCCCCGGAGGAGGGGCTGGGGGTACGCGACCCGGAGCTGCGCGAGCGCCATCTCCCGGCCATCAACCGCTTCCGCCAGGACTGACCCGGTTCACCGGGGCGGGCCCCCCCGTCCGCGCCCCGTAGCCGAAGACACCGTGGCTCGGCACACCGAGGTGACCCCGTCCGCCGGCGAGGGGTGCCCGGCCACCACGGCGGGCAGGCCGGGGAGCGCCACACGACAGCGCGTCGGTACACCGGCCCGGTCAGCGCGCCACCTGGGGCCTCTCCCCGGCCGTGGCGGGGCGCTGCGGCGCCTCGGGTGTGCCGTTCCCCTCGACGAGGCCGAGCCGGCGCAGTGTCCGGCCCAGCGCGGCCGGGTTGAGCAGCCCCAGCGGGGCCGGCAGCCGATGCCAGGGCACACAGCGGTCGACCAGGCCGAGGGCCGCCCGCACCGGCAGGTCGAGGGCGGCCCGCACCGGTACGGGCAGCGGTGCGGCGGGCCGCCGCTCGGCGGCGGGGAAGCGCAGACCGAGCCGGTGCGCCGCGGCGGCCTCGTACGCGGCCTTGCGGGCCCGGTTGAGGTTGCCGAGCGGACGGAACTCAGCGGTGGTGTGCCAGGGGTTGAACGCCAACTGCTCGACCCGGCGGGCCGCGGACCGGGCCCGGGCACCGTCCAGGTCCTGGCGCGGCACGGTGAGCACCGCGACCGGGACCACCGGCGCGTCGCTCTCCCGCCACTCCACCGAACCGTCCTCGACCGGGGTGCGGCGGTCGTCCAGATAGCGCTGCACACACAGCTCGAAGGCGATGTCACCGGTGGACAGCCGCATCGCCAGCTCACGGTGGAGGTAGTCCGGGTCGCCGCCGTCGGGCGGGGGAGCGGGGGTGCCGCCGGGTGCCGGACGCAGCTGGTAGCGCACCGGACCGGCCGGGCCCCACAGGATCGCGCCCCGGCTCCAGAAGGTCTCGCGGGCCAGCGAGCCCACCGTGTGGCGGGTGGCGATCCGCATATTGCGGCGCATCCGGTCGGCGGTGGCCCAGCCGACCGCCAGCGGCAGCCGGACGAAGAGCCCGAACGCCTTCTCCACGGTGCTCCCCGCGCCCGCCGTGGCCTTGGCGAAGGCGATGAACTCATGCGCGTCGGCGGCGTGCGACACCGGGAAGCTGGTGGCCAGCAGATCGTGGGTCTCCCCGGGACCGGCCTGGACCCGTACCGCCAGCCGGCGCAGATCGGGCGTGGCGCCGTACCCCTCGGAGCCGCTCGCGCTGGACAGCCGCACCACGGCCGGGTAGTCGGCGCCCGGCCGGGCGTATCCCACGCACAGCTCCGGCGGAAGGTCGTCGCGGAACCGCAGCCGGGCGTTCTCCACGCCCAGCGCCGCCTCGCCGCGGAAGGCGCGCAGCGGCCGCGGGGCGCCCGAGCCGTCGGTGCCGTCGGAGTACCGCTGCATCCGCATCAGCTCGTGCGTCAGCTTCCGGAAGCGCAGCCGCTCGGCCTCGGGGCTGCCGCCCTCGTACGCCTCATAGCCCTCGTACGCCACGCCTCCCGTCCCGCACGCCACCTCGTGCCGTACCGCCTCATCGCGTACGGACCGCTGTCCGGTGTTGACCATGGGGAACGCTCCGTACGGGGCAGGCAGGGACGATAAGGAACACATGAGACGCTAAGCGAGGGTGCGCGGGGCCGCAGCCCGGAGCGGTGCGCCGGAGGGAACCGGTCATCCGGGCCGCCGCGGGTGGTTCCGCTCCGGCCTGCGGCACACTGGTGGCATGCCGGAGCTGCCCGAGGTGGAGGCCCTCAGCGCGATCCTGGCCGAGCGCGCCGCCGGCTGGGAGATCGCCCGCGTCCTCCCCGTGGCGGTGAGCGTCCTGAAGACCTACGACCCGCCGCCGAGCGCGCTCGAGGGCCGGACCGTCACGGCGGCGTCCCGCCACGGCAAGTTCCTCGACCTGGCCACCGACGGCCCCCATCTGGTGGTCCACCTCGCCAAGGCGGGCTGGCTGCGCTGGCGGGACGGACTCCCCGAGGCCCCGCCCCGGCCCGGCAAGGGCCCGCTCGCGCTGCGGCTGCTCCTGGCCGGTCCTGAGCGCTCCGGCTTCGACCTCACCGAGGCCGGTACGCGCAAGGGGCTCGCGGTGTACGTGGTCAACGACCCGCGGGAGGTCCCCGGGATCGCCCGGCTGGGCCCGGACCCCCTCGACGACTCCTTCACCCTGGAGGCGTTCGCCGGGCTGCTGCGCGGCGTGCGCCACCGGATCAAGGGGGTGCTGCGCGACCAGAGCGTCATCGCCGGAATCGGCAACGCCTACTCCGACGAGATCCTGCACGCCGCCCGGATGTCGCCCTACCGGCTCGCCTCGGACCTCACCGAAGCGGAGATCGCCGGGGTGTACGAGGCGATGGGCGCCACGCTGCGCTCCGCCGTGGAGCGCTCCCGCGGCCTGGCCGCCACCGACCTCAAGGGGGAGAAGCGCGGTGGCATGCGGGTGCACGGCCGCGCCGGGCAGCCGTGCCCGGTGTGCGGGGACACCGTCCGCGAGGTGTCCTTCCGCGACTCCTCGCTCCAGTACTGCCCCACCTGCCAGACCGGCGGCAAGCCGCTCGCCGACCGGCGGCTGTCCCGGCTGCTCAAGTAGCGGGCCGCTCTCCGGTGACGGGCTGCCGGGTTCCGCCCCAAATGCCGCCCGGCGCCCGTTAGTTGAAGTGCCGCTCTTGACCCGGGGAGCTCCTGGCCGCCATATGGTGCTGTCGCAATCCCACGACACGACACCCCACGCCACGTCACGGAGCACCATGACCACAGCCCTGATCATCGGTGGCGGCATCGCCGGCACGGTGACCGCGATGGCCCTGCGGAAGGCCGGTATCGACGCGGTCGTCTACGAGACGTACCCCACGGACGCCATCGACGCCGGTGCGTTCCTCGTCGTCGCCGCCAACGGCCTGGAGGCACTGCGCACCATCGACGCCCATGAACCCGTGCTGAAGAACTCCTTCCCGGCCGGCCGCGTCGACTTCATCAGCAACACCGGCAAGCGGCTCGGCAACCGCCCCATGTCCGGATCGCAGGACGGTGGCCTCGGCTCCGTGACGCTCAAGCGCGCCACCCTCGCCCGGGTGCTCCGCGAGGAGGCGGTGCGCCGCGGAGTGCGCGTCGAGCAGGGCAAGCGGCTGCTCGCCGCCCACACCAGCCCCGACGGCCGGATCGTCGGCTCCTTCGCCGACGGCGGCCGCGCCGTGGGCGACATGCTGATCGGCGCCGACGGCATCCACTCGCTCGTCCGCAGGCTCATCGACGCGGCCGCGCCCCGGCCCCGCTACACCGGACAGCACACCGTCTGCGGCTACACCCGCGACGCCGACTCGCCACCGGACCCCGACGCCTACACGATGATCTTCGGCAAGCAGGCGTTCTTCGGCTGCACCACCGCCCCGGACGGCGAGGTCTGGTGGTTCTGCAACGCCCCGGCCGAGGAGATGTCCAAGGCCGAGCTCGCCGCCGTCACCTCCGAGCAGTGGCGGGAGCGGCTGCTGACGCTCTTCGCCGAGGACAACACGCCGGCGGCCGACCTGGTCCGGGCCACCGGCGACACCATCGTGGCCACTGCCGCCTACGACATCATCTCCACCCCCACCTGGTCCGAGGAGGCCATGGTCATCGTCGGCGACGCCGCACACGCCTGCGCGCCCAACGCCGCGCAGGGTGCCTCGATGGCCATCGAGGACGGCGTCGTGCTCGCCAAATGCCTGCGCGATCTGCGCACGCCCCAGTCGGCCTTCGCCGCGTACGAGGCGCTGCGCCGGGAGCGGGTCGAGAAGGTCGCCGCGTCCAGCGCGGGCATGGCCCGGCGCACGGCGCCGGGGCCCGTGGCACGCGCCCTGCGCGACGCCACCATGCCGCGCAAGCTGGACCGGGCGGGCAACGGCTCCGCGGACTGGCTGACCGGCTACCGCATCGACTGGGACGAGCGGATCGACGCGCAGACGGCCCGCCGGCGCCGGTGACGTACGCGCGCCAGCCGCTGACGTACGCGCGCCACTGGGGTCCACGCGCTCCCGGCGCCCCGGGACCGCGACCGGGAACCGCCCCCGGAACACGGCCCCGGGGGCGGGGTCCACCGGGCCCCACGTTTGGTCCCGGCTCTCACGGGCACTTGGAGCTCCCTGGCCCCGTATGCCCGGGAGATTCGTGTGAGCCCAATACGCATAGTGATCGTCGGTGCCGGATTCGCCGGTTATCAGGCCGCCCGTACGCTCTCCCGCACCCTGCGCGGCGCGGCGGACATCGTCCTGATCAATCCCAACGACTACTTCCTGTATCTGCCCCTGCTGCCCGAAGTGGCGGCCGGGATCCTGGAACCCCGGCGTGTCTCGGTCTCCCTCACCGGCACCCTGCCGCATGTCCGGCTGGTGCTGGGCGAGGTCCACGGCGTCGATCTGGACGCCCGCAAGATCTCCTGGCGGGACCCGGACGGACGGTCGGGCGAGATGGACTACGACCGGCTCGTCCTCTCCGTGGGCAGCGTCAACAAGCTGCTGCCGATCCCCGGTGTGGCCGAGCACGCCCACGGCTTCCGCGGCATGCCCGAGGCGCTCTACCTGCGCGATCACGTCATCCGCCAGATGGAGATGTCGGGCACCGCCGCCGACCCCCGGGAGCGGGCGGCCCGCCGCACCTTCGTGGTGGTCGGCGCCGGTTACACCGGCACCGAGGTGGCCGCCCACGGGGTGCTCTTCACCGACTCGCTCGCGCGGAAGAACACCTCCCTGCGCGGCGCGCCGCGGCCCCGCTGGATACTGCTCGACATCGCCCCCCGGGTCCTTCCCGAGCTGGACAAGAAGCTGTCCCGCACGGCCGACCGGGTGCTGCGCAAACGAGGTGTGGAGGTCCGCATGGGCACCACGGTCAAGGAGGCCACCTCGGAGGGCGTGCTGCTGGACGACGGCGAGTTCGTCGACACCCGGTCGCTGATCTGGTGTGTCGGGGTGCGCCCCGACCCGCTGGTGGAGCAGCTCGGGCTGCCGACCGAACGCGGCCGGCTGAGGGTCGACCAGTATCTGGCCGTACCCGGCTATCCGGACGTGGTGGCCTGCGGGGACGCCGCCGCGGTGCCCGATCTGACCCGTCCCGGCCAGTTCACCCCGATGACCGCGCAACACGCCCACCGGCAGGGCAAGGTCGCGGGCCACAATGTGCTGGCCTCCCTCGGGCGCGGCACCGCCAAGCCGTACAAACACCACGACCTCGGGTTCACCGTCGACCTCGGCGGGGTGCAGGCCGCCGCGGACCCGCTGCACATCCCGTTGTCCGGCCCGATCGCCAACGCGGTCACCCGCGGCTACCACCTGATGGCGATGCCGGGGAACCGGGTCCGGGTAGCCGCCGACTGGCTGCTCGACGCGGTGCTGCCACGTCAGGGGGTACAGCTCGGGGTGGTCCCGCCCTGGGCGGTGCCACTGGACACCGAGTCGCCCGAAGTCGCGCAGACCGCCCGGGCGGCGGCCGACCGCCGGTGAAACCTGGAAGGAGAACAATGCGACACGAACAGCTCAGCGAGCTCGGGCAGCAGCTCCGTGTGGACTCGGTGCGTGCCGCCGCGGCCGCCGGGTCCGGCCATCCCACGTCGTCGATGTCGGCGGCGGACCTGTTGGCCGTCCTGATGGGAAACCATCTGCGCTATGACTTCGAGCAGCCCGACCACCCGGGCAATGACCACCTGATCTTCTCCAAGGGCCATGCCTCCCCGCTGCTCTACTCGGTGTACAAGGCGGCCGGGGCCCTCCGCGACGAGGAGTTCATCACCTTCCGCAAGCGCGGCAGCAGGCTGGAGGGCCACCCCACCCCCCGGCTGCCGTGGGTGGACGTGGCCACCGGATCGCTCGGCCAGGGCCTGCCGTACGGCGTGGGCATGGCGATGAGCGGCAAGCGGCTGGACCATGTGCCCTACCGGGTCTGGGTGCTCTGCGGCGACAGCGAGATGGCCGAGGGCTCGATGTGGGAGGCGTTCGAGCACGCGGGGTACGAGCGGCTGGACAACCTCACCGCCATCATCGACGTGAACCGGCTCGGCCAGCGCGGGCCCACCCGCCACGAATGGGACCTGGACGCCTACGCCCGGCGCATCCGCGCCTTCGACTGGCACACCATCGAGATCGACGGCCATGACATCGAGGCCATCGACCGCGCCTACGCCGAGGCGACGTCCACCGTCGGCCGTCCCACCGCCATCATCGCCCGCACCATGAAGGGCCGCGGTGTGGCCTCGGTGGAGAACCGCGAGGGGATGCACGGCAAGCCGCTGAAGAACGCCGACGAGGCCATCGCCGAGCTCGGCGGCGTACGCAACATGGCCGTACCGGTGCTCGGCCCGCCCTCGGTGACCCCCACCCGGCCCGCGTCCGAGGGCCCGCTGGCCCTGCCGCGCTACAACCCCGGCGACTCGGTGCCCAGCCGTGACGCGTTCGGTGAGGCGGTGGCCGCCGTCGGCACCGCCCGCGGCGATGTGGTGGCGCTCGACGGCGAGGTGGGCGACTCCACCCGGCTGGAGTACTTCCACAAGGAGCACCCCGAGCGGTACTTCGAGTTCTTCATCGCCGAGCAGCAGCTGGTGGCCGCCGCCGTCGGCATGCAGACCCGTGGCTGGAACCCGTATGTCTCCACCTTCGCCGCCTTCTTCAGCCGGGCCTACGACTTCATCCGGATGGCGTCCATCAGCGACGCCGACCTCAACCTCATCGGCTCCCACGCCGGGGTGGCCATCGGTGAGGACGGCCCCTCGCAGATGGGCCTGGAGGACCTGGCCGCCATGCGGGCGGTGCACGGCAGCACGGTGCTCTACCCGTGCGACGCCAACCAGACCGCCCAGCTGACCGCGGCCATGGCCGCGGAGTCCGGCATCCGCTATCTGCGCACCACCCGCAGCGGGACGCCGGTCATCTACCCGCCCACCGAGACCTTCCCCATCGGCGGCTCCAAGGTGGTGCGCTCCAGCGACGACGACCGGGTCACCCTGGTCGGCGCCGGGATCACCCTGCACGAGGCCGTCGAGGCGGCCGACCGGCTGGCCCAGGAGGGCATCCAGGCCCGCGTCATCGACCTGTACTCGCTCAAGCCGGTGGACGCCGAGACGCTGCGCGCCGCCGCCGAGGCGACGGGCCGGCTGGTCACCGTGGAGGACCACCACCCCGAGGGCGGACTGGGCGACGCGGTGCTCGAGGCGTTCGGCGACGGCCGTCCGGTGCCCCGGATGATCCGGCTCGCGGTGCGCATGATGCCGGCCTCCTCGACCCCCGCCGAGCAGCTGAGCGACGCGGGAATCGACGCGGCCTCGATCGTCACGGCCGCGCGGCGACTGGTCGGCGAGGGCTGAGGGGCCAGGGCGGGGACCAGGACCGGACGCAGGGCGGAAACCAGGGCGGAGACCGGGACGGCCGAGGACGACACGACGCTGCCGGAAGGAGCGGACACATGGGTGTCAAGCACGGAATGCGCGTGGTGGTGGTCGGGGCCACCGGCAACGCCGGCACGAGCGTCGTCCGCACGCTCGGCGAGGCCCCGGACATCGAGTCGATCGTGGGCGTCGCCCGCAGGGTGCCCAGCTGGTCGCCGCCGAAGACCACCTGGGTACGCGCGGACATCGGGCGGGACGCCCGTGAGGAGGCCGACCTCGTACGGCACTTCGAGGGCGCCGACGCGGTCATCCACCTCGCCTGGCTGATCCAGCCAAGCCACCGGCCCGCCGTCACCTGGAACACCAATGTCCTCGGCAGCAAGCGGGTCTTCGAGGCGGTGGCACGGGCCGAGGTGCCGGTGCTGGTGTACGCCTCCTCGGTGGGCGCCTACTCGCCCGGGCCCGAGGACGGCCGCCGGGTGGACGAGTCCTGGCCCACCGACGGCTGGCCGGAGGCCGCGTACTGCCGTGAGAAGGCGTATGTGGAGCGGATGCTGGACGCCTTTGAACGGGAGCATCCGCAGGTCCGGGTGGTGCGGATGCGGCCCGGCTTCCTCTTCAAGGAGGAGGCGGCGGCCGAGCAGCGCCGGCTCTTCATGGGCCCGTTCCTGCCCCGGCGGCTGGTCCGCTCGACCTTCCTGCCCGCCGTCTTCGACCTGCCCGGGCTGCGGCTCCAGGTCCTGCACACCGACGACGCCGCCGAGGCGTACCGGCTGGCGCTCGGCCGTCAGGTGCGCGGCGCCTTCAACCTCGCGGCCGAACCGCCGGTGGACGGCGGGACGCTGGCCGGGCTGCTGGATGCGCGGACGGTGCGGATCCCGCGCTTCGCCGCCCGCTCGGCCATGGCCACGGCCTGGCATCTGCATCTGCTGCCGCCCTCGCCGCAGCTGTTCGACGCCGCCCTGCGGCTCCCGCTGATGGACACCACCCGTGCCCAGGAGGAGCTGGGGTGGCGGCCCCGGCACACCGCGGTCGAGACGCTCCAGGAGTTCCTCACCGGGCTGCGGCGCGGCACGGGGATGGACCAGACCGCCCCGCTGGCCCCCAAGCTGCCCGGCGGACGGGCGCGCGAGGCCGCGACGACCGGGGTGGGGGAGCGGCCCTGACGGGCTGAACGACCTCCATGCCGTGTGAGACGCGGCACATGAGACGGGCTCAGCGTCAGCACGCCGCCGGGCCCGTACCGTTGTGACCCCTGGCCGCTCGTAACCCATGACGCGACTCCCGTACGCTTCTGCCCAGTTGGTCGTGACATCGACGAGGGTGGGGACACATGGGCAGGGTGGGGAGTCCGGCGCGCGGTCATGCCCGGCGCACGGGAACGGTGGCGGTCGCCGCGGCGGCCGCCGCACTGTGTCTGACGGCACCGGCCGAGGCCCGGCCCGCCACCGCGGACGATCCGTCCTACTCCGCCACCACCTCGGTGGGGGTGCACAACGCGTACGAGAAGGCCAAGTACCCCTACTTCGCGGACGCGCTGGACTCCGGGGCCTCGCTCCTGGAACTCGATGTGTGGACCAACGCCTTCGGCGCCGGCTGGCGGGTCTCGCACTCCAACCCGCTCGGCAACGACAACAACTGCGAGAACGCCGCGAACCCGGGCGAGCTGCGCACCAAGCCCCGCGACCAGAGCCTGGCCGGCTGCCTCGCCGACATGCGGGCCTGGCACCAGGCCCATCCGGGGCACCGTCCCATCCTCGTCAAGGTGGAGATGAAGGACGGCTTCAACGGCAAGAAGGGCCGCGGCCCGGCCGACCTCGACGCCCTCCTCGGCGCCACCCTGGGCGACGCGGTGCTGCGCCCGGCGGATGTGGTGGGCGGCCATGCCACCCTCGACGAGGCGGTTCGGGCGGGCGGCTGGCCGTCCCGCTCGGCGCTCGCGGGCAAGTTCGTCGTCGAGCTCATACCGGGCACGGTCGAGGAGAACAACCCCCTCGACACGCTGTGGACCGACCGCGAGTACGCCACCCATCTGCGGGACCTGTCCGCCGCCGGGAAGATCGGTCAGGCCGCCGCCTTCCCCGCCGTCCACGGCGCCGCCCCGGGCGACCCGCGCACCCGCTACACCGACGCCGCCCTGCGGCCGTGGTTCGTGCTCTTCGACGGGGACGCGTCCACATATGTCACCAGTGGTGTCGACACCGCCTGGTACGACGACCGCCACTACCTGCTGATCATGACGGACGCGCACAATGTGGCGCCCCCGATCGACGGCACCAACCCCACCGAGACCCAGGCGCGGGACCGGGTGTCCGAACTCGCCGGGCGGCACGCCAGCTTCGCGACCGCCGACTGGTATCCGCTGCCGTCCGTGCTGTCCACCGTCGTGCCCCGTGGCTGAGCCGGGGTCAGCCGGCCCGGTCCCCGGAGCCGGCGTCGGGGTCCTCGAGCCGGAATCCGACCTTCAGCCCCACCTGGTAGTGCGCGATCCGGCCGTTCTCGATATGCCCGCGCACCTGGCCGACCTCGAACCAGTCAAGATTCCGGAGCGTCTTCGAAGCACGGCCGATGGCGGAGCGGATCGCGTCGTCGACGCTCTCGCCGGACGAGCCGACGATCTCGGTCACCCGGTAGGTGTGGGCCATGGCAGTCTCCCCGGTCCGTGGGGTGGTCCGTTCGCTTCTCCCACGGTGCCTCACCGCGCCGGGCTCCGCGAGCCGGACGGGCGGTCCCTACGGCACCACGGTGACCGGCCAGCGCCCGGCCTTGACCAGCCGTACGGCCACCGAGCCGACGAAGCGGTGCCCGGCCTGCTCGGACGCGCCCACCACCACCGCGTCGGCCTTCAGCTCATCGGCCGCCTGGGCCAGTCCGTTGTACGGATCGCCCCGGAAGGTGTGGAACTCCCAGCGCACCTCGAAGACCCCGCGCAGCCGCTCGGTGGCCTCCCGCATCTCCCGCATCAGCTCCTCGGCCACCTCACCCGTGGTGTCGGCCACCGAGGCGCCGAGCGCGGCCCCCGCGGCCAGCACCGGCTGGATGTAGACCACGACCAGCAGCGCCTTCTGGCGTCTGGCCAGCCCGGCGGCGTAGGCCGTGGCGCGCCAGGAGGATTCGGAACCGTCCAGTCCGGCCACGATGACCTTCGGTCCGTCGGTTCCCCGTTCAAAAGACGGAGGGAGTTTGTCCACCACATCTGCGAGGCTAGCGCCAGGGACGGTCCGGTGATCACCCGGCCCGTCAAGCGGTGCTCGCGCACCGCGACCGCGTCATGACCGCCACCGTACGACAGGAGAGACAATGGGCGGCACCCACGGGGGCGAACTCCTCGCCATCAGCGACCTTCATGTGGCCTATCCGGAGAACCGGGCGATCGTGGAGCGGCTGCGGCCCGGCTCCGACGACGACTGGCTGATCGTCGCGGGGGACGTCGGCGAGGTCTTCTCCGAGATCGAGGAGGTCCTCGGCCTGCTGAGCGAGCGCTTCGCCAAAGTCATCTGGTCACCCGGGAACCACGAGCTGTGGACCCATCCCAAGGACCCATTGGAAGTCCGGGGGGTGGCGCGCTACGAGGCGCTGGTGGAGATGTGCCGGGCGAAGGGCATCGTCACGCCCGAGGACCCCTACCCGCTCTGGGAGGGCATCGGCGGGCCGCTGGTCATCGCCCCGCTGTTCCTGCTCTACGACTACACCTTCCGCCTCGACGGCATCGCCACCAAGGAGGCCGCGCTGGCCCACGCCCATGAGGCGGGGGTGGTCTGCACCGACGAGCACTTCCTGCACCCCGACCCCTACCCCACCCGCGACGCGTGGTGCCGGGCCCGGGTCGCCGAGACCGAGGCGCGGCTGGCGGCCGTCGACCCGGAGCTGCGGACCGTGCTCATCAACCACTGGCCGATGACCCGGCTGCCCACCCGGGTGCTGCGCTACCCCGACTTCGCCCTGTGGTGCGGCACCGAGCTGACCGCCGACTGGCATGTGCGGTTCCGGGCCGAGACGGTCGTCTACGGCCATCTGCACATCCCCCGGACGACGGTGGAGGACGGGGTGAAGTTCCAGGAGGTCTCGGTCGGCTACCCCCGCGAGTGGAAGGCCCACGGCCGGCTGCCCGAGGACCCGCTGCGCCGGATCCTCCCGGTGCCGGTGCCGTAACGGCTGTGCGATGACCGGTGGGCTCGGGGGGCACCGCGACGATGCTCGGCGGTGGCTCCCGGCCCTGTGACGGGGAAGGGCCCACGCAGGGTCTTCCTGGCGCGCGGGGTCTTCCTGGCACGGGGCCTTCCTGGCGCGCGGGGTGTCTTGACGGGCCCGGAGGGCGGCGCCGTACGGTCTCGGCTGTGAACCCTGTCGAGGCGTTCCTCCCCGAGACCTACACCGCCGGTGTCCCGTACGCCCTGTTCGGCGCATTGCGGGCCACCCGCCCCGTCTGCCGGATCGACGAGCCCGCGGTCGGTGCGTGGCCGGCCGGCCCCGGCTTCTGGGCGGTGTTCCGGCACGCCGACGTCAAACACGTCCTGCGCACCCCCGAGGTCTTCTCCTCCCACCTCGGGGCCACCCAGATCCGCGACCCCGACACGCCCGCCGATCTGGAGTTCGTGCGGGCGATGATGCTCAACCAGGACCCGCCCGACCACTCCCGCAGCCGCCGCATCGTCGCGGCGGCCTTCACCCCGCGCGCCGTGCGGGAGCTGGAGGCGGTCATCGAGGAGCGCGCGGCGGCGCTCGTGGACTCCGTGGCCGGGCGCGGCGAGGCCGACTTCGTGGAGCTCGCCGCCGATCTGCCGGTCTGGACCCTCGCCCAGGTGATGGGCGTCCCCGAGGGCGACCGGCGGCTGCTGTACGACTGGGCCGGCAGGGTCATCGGCTACCAGGACGCCGACTACGCGGGGTTGTCCACCGCGGCCCTGGAAGAGCTGAGCCCCATCGGGCGTGCCGCCCTCGCCCACCGGCCGTCCTCGGCGCCGCGCCGCCCCGACGGACGGCCGATGAACCCGCGCTCCCGCGAGGCCCTGGCCGATATGTTCGCCTACGCCCACGCGCTCGCCGAGCGCCCCCGGCCGGGCAGTGTGATGGCTCGGATGCGGGAGGGCGGGCTGAGCCGGGACGAGTTCGAGAACATGTTCTTCCTCTTCGCGGTGGCGGGCAACGAGACGCTGCGCAACGGCATCCCCGGCGGGCTGCTCACCCTGCTCGACCACCCCGAGAGCCTGCGGCTGCTGCTCGACCGGCCCGAGCTGACCGGATCCGCGGTGGAGGAGATGCTGCGCTACTGGCCGCCCGTCATCGACTTCCGGCGCACCGCCACCCGCGATGTGGAGCTGGGCGGACAGCTCATCCGGCGCGGTGAGAAGGTCGTCGTCTTCCACGCCTCGGCCAACCGCGACGAGACGGTCTTCACCGACCCCGACCGGTTCGACATCACCCGCGCCCCCAACGACCATCTGAGCTTCGGCTTCGGACCGCATGTCTGCCTGGGCGCGCGTCTGGCCCGGGTCCAGATGCGGGCCATGCTGCGCGCCGCCCTGGACCGGCTGCCGGGGCTGCGCCGGGCGGGCGAGCCGGTGCGGCTCACCTCCAACTTCCAGAATGGGCTCAAGACCCTCCCCGTGCGCTGGGGAACAGATCGGTAAAGGCCGTGGTCGAGTCGCCGACCGACCGTCCGAAGGGTTCGTCGAAGTCCCACACCAGGAAGAGCAGGAAGACGATGAGCGCGATGAACATCACGGCGAGCATCAGCTCCCTGGGTGAGCGGCGGATTTGCAGGGTGAAGACCAGTCCGATCACCAGCGCCGCGCCCAGCACCAGGCCGAACCAGACCAGCGGGGGCATCGTGGGCCCCGCGCTCTGCTGCCGGGCGCCGCGCGCGTCGTCCACGGCGGCCACCTGATCCACCATCGGCTGATACGCCTGCGACTGGAGGTCGCTGTGCGGGGCCGCGTGGGTGACATCGTGGCGCAGCGTGGTCAGCAGCTCGGTGCCGCGGTCGGTGAGCTCCCCCTTCTCGATCATCACCTTCCACTCGGTGTGCACCACATGGTCCACATACGCGTCCACGTCGTCGCGAATGCGATCGCGCACCGGACCGGGGTAGACGCTCGCCCGCTCGGCCACCTCGTGCAGCGCCTGCGCCTCCGTACGGACCCCGTCCTGCGCGGCGGAGCGCGCCTCCCAGACACCGGCGATGGCCAGGCCCAGCACGATCGCGTAGACCACGCCGATCATCATGATCATGTAGTCGAGGACATCCGGGGTCTCGTCCGGATTGTCCTCCTCCCCGAGTCTGCGGGCGTTGAGGACCGCCCCGGTCACCACGACCGCGCAGGTCCCGGCCATCACCAGGGTCATAATCAGCCATTCGGGCATGGATGAACCTCCCAAGCGGTTCGGCGGTGGGCCGTCAGCCGCGCCGCCCGCCGCGCGCGCCGGAGCGCGAACGCGGACGGAGAGCGGCGGCCGCGAGGACCGCGGGCGCGGTGAGCAGCAGGGTGAAGGTGACCAAGGAGGTCCCGTTGTCGGGCTTCTTGTGCGCGGGTTTCTCGTACGCGTGCATCTCGACGGCACGGGTCCTGGTCGGTGCGGGAGCCGGCGCGGGGGGTGATGCCGGAGGCTGGGTGCGCGAGGGCTGGGGCGGCGGCAGCGGACGGGCGGGCGCGCGGGTGGGGCCCGGCGTGGGGAGCCGCTGAGCGGGCGTGGGGGAGGGAGCCCGCGGCGTCGGGGTGGGAGTGGGAGTGGGGGTCGGCTCGGGCGTACGGCTCGGTGTGGCGGACGGGCTGGGAGTGGGCGTCGAGGTCGGCGTCGGCGTCGGGGTGGGGGTAGGTGTGGGGGTGGGTGTGGGGGTCGGCGTAGGTGTCGGCGTGGGCGTCGGGGTCGGCGTCGGCTTGGGCGGTTTGGGTGGCCTGGGCGGTTTGGGGCACCAGCCGTACCGCACGACGAGGCCGACCGGACCCGCCGAAGCGGCGACGCACACACACAGACCGGGACCGATCCGGATCCGCACCGAGGCGAGCGGTCCGTCGTCCGGGCCCCCGGGCCGGGACCGGGTGTCGGCCGTCGGCCGAGGGGAGGCGGGCGCGGTCGCCGGACCGTCACCGTCCTCGTCGGCCAGGGCCGTCGCCCCCGCCGAGGTGAGGACAAGGGCAGTGGCCAGGACCCCCGCACGCCATACGCGCTGCCATCGCTTCACGAGGAGATGTTCGGCCGAACGGGCGCCCGCCAGCCGTGTGACCACAGGAATTCCCCCGAATAGGGGAATGGGTAGTGCTGACATTGGCGCATCGAGGTTTAGCCGACGACATTGCCCTCATACGCGTCCAGCTGTGGCCGGGGGCGGTCCCGCCCCCGGCCGCGCCGGTCACGGCTCGCCGAAGCTCCCATGCCGTCCCGCGCCCGCCGCGAACCGCGCCGCGCCGTCCAGCCCCTCGGCCAGCGCGGCCTGACCGTGGCGCAGCTCCCGCGCCATGGCCGCGTCCTCCGGCAGCCCCTCCTGGTCCAGCAGCGAGGCCCGGTCCGAGCGCAGACACGCCTGCGGAAAGCGGGCGATCTCGGCCGCCAGCCGCTCCGCCTCGGCCCGCGCCCGGCCCGGCGGTACGACGCGGTTGGCGAGCCCGATGGCGTACGCCTCGTCGGCCGGGACCGGCCGTCCCGTCAACACCAGGTCCATCGCCCGGCTGGCGCCGATCAGCCGTGGCAGCCTTACCGTTCCACCGTCGATCAGCGGGACGCCCCAGCGGCGGCAGAACACCCCGAAGACCGCGTCCTCCTCAACGACGCGCAGATCGCACCAGAGCGCCAACTCCAGCCCGCCCGCCACCGCGTGGCCGCTGACCGCCGCGATCACCGGCTTGGACAGCCGCAGCCGGGTGGGCCCCATCGGGCCGTCGCCGTCCTCGGCCACCCGGTTGCCGCGCGGTGTGCCGACCGCCTTGAGATCGGCCCCGGAGCAGAAGGTGCCGCCCTCGCCCCACAGCACCGCGATCCGCGCCTCGGGGTCGGCGTCGAAGGCGCGGAAGGCGTCGGCCAGCGCCGTGGCGGTCGCGCCGTCCACGGCGTTGCGCACCTCGGGGCGGGAGAGCACGACCGTGGTGACCGGCCCCGCCCGCTCCGTGCGAACCGTAAGGCGCGCACCGGCCGCGTCTGCCGCTCGGCCCCCGCCGTCCGTGCCGTCCGTGCCGTCCGTGCCGTCCGTGGGCGTCACCGCGCGTCCTTCGGGCGGGCCCGCTCCAGGATCGGGCCGGTGTCGGTGCCGGGCGGCAGGGTGCCGAAGGCGTGCCCCCAGTCCCCGTCGAGCCGCGAGGCGCAGAACGCGTCGGCGACCGCCGGATGGCTGTACCGCACCAGCAGGCTGCCCTGGAGCACCAGCGTCATCTGCTCGGCCAGCCGGCGCGCCAGCAGCTGCGCCCGCTCGGGGTCGGTGAGCCGCGGCAGCAGCCCGCGCAGCCGGTCCACGGCGGCGTCCAGCCGGGCGTCCGCCCCGGCCGCGGCGTCGACCTCGGCCAGGAACGCCTCCAGGGCGCCGTTCTCCCGGCCCAGCGCGCGCAGCACGTCGAGCGCCGCGACGTTCCCCGAGCCCTCCCAGATCGACAGCAGGGGCGCCTCGCGATACAGGCGCGGCATCCCGGACTCCTCCACGTAGCCGTTGCCACCCAGGCACTCCAGGGCCTCGGCGGCGTGAGTGGCGCCGCGCTTGCACACCCAGTACTTGCTCACCGCGAGCCCCAGCCTGCGCAGCGCCGCCTCGCCCTCGTCCCCGCCCTCGGCGCGGTCCAGGGCGGCCGCGAGCCGCATCGCGAGGGTGGTCGCCGCCTCCGACTCGACCGCCAGATCGGCGAGCACATGGCGCATCAGCGGCTGGTCGACCAGCTCGGCCCCGAACGCCCGGCGGTGCTCGGCGTGGTGCAGCGCCTGCCGCAGCCCGGCCCGCATGCCCGCCGCCGAACCGATGACGCAGTCCAGCCGGGTGACGTTGACCATCTCCACGATGGTCCGCACCCCGCGGCCCGGTTCGCCGACCCGCCAGGCCAGGGCGGACTCGTACTCGATCTCGGCCGACGCGTTGGAGCGGTTGCCCAGCTTGTTCTTGAGCCGCATCAGCCGCAGCGGGTTGCGGCTGCCGTCCGGCAGCACCCGGGGCACCAGGAAGCAGGTGATGCCCTCCTCCGTCCGGGCCAGCGTCAGGAAGACATCGCTCATCGGCGCGGAGGTGAACCACTTGTGGCCGGTGAGCACGTAGCGGCCCTCGCCGTCCGGTACGGCCCGGGTGGTGTTGGCGCGGACGTCCGAGCCGCCCTGCTTCTCCGTCATCGACATGCCCGCGATCAGGCCCCGCTTGCCGAGCGGCGGGCGCAGCCCGAAGTCGTAGGTGCGGGCGGCCAGCAGCGGTTCGTACACGGCGGCGAGCTCCGGCTCGGCGCGCAGCGCGGGGACCGCGGCGTACGTCATGGAGATCGGGCAGCCATGGCCGGGCTCGGCCTGTGCGAAGGCGTAGAACTTGGCCGCGCGCACCAGATGGGCGCCGGGGCGGGTCTCGCTCCACGCCGCCGCGTGCTGGCCGCTCTCCACGGCGACGCCCATCAGCTGGTGGTAGGCGGGGTGGTACTCGACCTCGTCGATCCGATGGCCGTAGCGGTCGTGGGTGTGCAGCACCGGGGGGTGCTCCTCGGCCATCCGCGCCCAGTCCTGCACCTCGGCGGAACCGGCCCGCGCGCCCAGGTCTCGCACCTCCTGTTCGCCCCAGCCGCCGTCGTGCCGCCGCAGGGCCTCCAGCAGGGCGGGGTCGTCCGCGGTGCTGAAGCCGATGAGCGGCGGGGCCTGGTTGAGGACCTCGTGCGTGGCGCTCATGGCAGACATCTCCTCGTTCGCGGTGGGCTCCCGGGGCCGGCCGGGCCTTACACTTCCAGTATGCGCGACGAAGAACTGTAATGGATAGGGTTTCGCGTAACCATGGACGACACCGGAACGCTCATCCTGCGGCCGCTGACCGCGCGCTCGGTCGTGCTCAGCACCCTGCTCGGCCTCCACCCGCCCCAGCTGCCCGCCCGCGCCCTGGTGCGCGTCGGCGCGCTCTTCGGCACCGCCGAGGGCACCATCCGGGTCGCGCTCACCCGGATGGTCGCGGCCGGTGACCTGGAGCAGAGCGATGGCACCTACCGGCTCACCGACCGGCTGCTGGCCCGCCAGGCGCGGCAGGACGAGAGCCGCGCCCCGCGCACCCGGCGCTGGGACGGCGGCTGGGAGATCGCGATCGTCACCTCCGACCGGCGCGGGGCGGCCGAGCGCGCCGCCCTCCGCCAGGCCATGGCCACCCTGCGCCTGGCCGAGCTGCGCGAGGGCACCTGGATGCGCCCCGCCAACCTCGTCCACCCGCGCCCGGACGTCGCCGCCGAGCAGTGCGGCTGGTTCACCGGCGCGCCGGAGGGCGATCCGGCCGAGCTCGCCGCGCGCCTGTGGGACCTGGACGGCTGGGCCCGCCAGGCCCGGCTGCTCGGCGCGGCGCTGGACGACGCGGAGGAACCGGCCGACCGCTTCACCGTCGCGGCCGCCGCCCTCCGCCACCTCCTCGCCGACCCCGTCCTCCCCGCCCGGCTGCTGCCGGAGGACTGGCCGGGTACGGAGCTGCGCCGCCGCTACGACGCCTTCGAGCGGGACTTCCGGGCGTGGCTGCCGCGGTACGCGGGCGGCTGAACACGATGGCGTCCCCCGGTGGGAGGCGCCGCCCCGCCCCCGGCTACGCCGATTCGCGGACCACCAGCTCCGTCGGGAGGACCAGCGCCGGTTCGATGCTCTCTCCGGCGGTCAGGCGCAGCAGCTGGCGGGCCAGGCGGCGGCCGATGCCGTCTATCGGCTGGCGCACGGTGGTCAGCGGCGGTTCGGTGTAGCGCGCGGGCTCTATGTCGTCGAAACCGACCACCGCCACATCGTCCGGCACCCGCCGGCCGGCCCGGCGCAGCGCCCGCAGCACCCCGATCGCCATCAGGTCGGAGGCCACGAACACCCCGTCCAGCCGGGGCTCCCGGGCCAGCAGCTCCCGCATCGCGACCGCCCCCGACTCCTGGGTGAAGTCCCCGACCGCGACATGCGCCGCCAGCCGCGCCCCGTCCAGCGCCGCCCGGTAGCCCGAGAGCCGGTCCATCCCGGCGACCATGTCCTGCGGGCCCGCGACCGTGGCGATACGGGTGCGCCCGGAGCGGATCAGGTGCTCCACGGCCAGCGCCGCGCCCGCCGCGTTGTCCACCCCCACGTACGGCGGCGACGCCGGGCCCGGCACCCGCTCGTTGCAGACCACCGGGATGCCCATCCGGGCCAGCGCGGCGGGCAGCGGATCGGCGCCGTGCATCGACGCGACCATGACCCCGTCCACATGGCGGGCCAGCGCGAAGCGCTCGATGCGGTCACGGCTGGCGGCGGAGCGGGCCATCATCAGTACCAGCTGCTTGTCCGCGGCCTCCAGCTCCTGGCTCACCCCGCGCACCACGCCCGGGAAGAACCGGTCGTCGGAGAAGACCCGGCCCGGCTCCTCGGGGAGCACCAGCGCGAAGGAGTCGGTGCGCTGGGTGACCAGGCTGCGGGCCGCCTGGTTGGGGATGTAGCCCAGCTCCTGGATGGCACTCAGGACCGCCTCACGGCTGTCCTCACCGACCTTGGTCGAGCCGTTGACGACACGGGAGACGGTGGCGCGCGAGACACCCGCGCGCCGTGCCACGCTCTCCAGGGTGGGCCGGGGCCGGTGCATCCGCGCATACCTCGCTGTTCGCTCACTGACGGGTCGATACAGCATGGATCAAGACCGGTCAGGGCGCGAGGACGCGGGCGCGGCAAACCGACGGGGAGCCCCAGGCGGAGCGCAGGGCCCGGGCCTTGCGGATCCACAGCGAGAGGTCGTACTCGTCGGTGTAGCCGAGCGCGCCGTGGAGTTGGAGGGCGGTGCGCGCCGCCGTGTACGCGGCCTCGCCGGTGGCCACCTTCGCCGCCGCGACCTCCGCGCGGGCGTCACCCGTGGGCCCCGACGCGAGCGCGCCGCCCGCGGGCCCGGAGGCGAGCGCCACCGCGGCCCCGTACAGCAGCGGCCGGGTGAACTCCAGGCCGATGAGCGCGTCCGCCAGCCGGTGCTTCACCGCCTGGAACGAGCCGATCGGGCGGCCGAACTGGGTGCGCTGTCCGACGTACGCCGCGGTGCGCTCCACCAGCGCGAGCCCGGTGCCGAGCGACAGCGCGGCCGTGGCGAAGGCGGCCCAGTCCGCGGCGCGCGCGGCGGCCGCGGCCCCGGCGAC
>NZ_BAAAIF010000081.1:0-43620 GCF_039525925.1 Streptomyces javensis
GCGGCCGGACGAACTCCCACTCGGCATCCGACAGTTCATGGCGACGTATCACCCGACCATGATCCCCGACCGAAGATCATTTGACGACAGACCCTAGCCCTGCGACCCTCTGCAGCACCACCGCGGGGTAGGGCTCAGTGGGAGCGGGGTTTGGCCTTGGTGGCGTGGCGGGCGGCCTTGTAGGTCTCGGACAGAAAGCGGTGCTCGATGGCGGTGCGCTTGGTGGCGGCGTCGCCGCCGACAATCTCGGCGCGTCCGTTCATCAGGGCGAGGAAGCCCTGGTGGGCGACGTCCTTGCGGCTGTTCTTCTTCATGCCGGGGCCGAAGGCGGTGTTGTTCATGCCGGCGCGGGCGTGGAAGTTGCTGTCGGTGGCGCCGGGCATGAGGCAGGTGACGGTGACGCCGTGTTCCTTGAGTTCCTCGCGCAGCCCGAGGGCGAACATGCGGGTAAAGGCGCGGGAAGGCCCGTAGACGGTCTCGTAGGGGGTGGGCAGGGTCGCCGACAGCGATGAGGTGATCAGGATGCGGCCGCGGCCGTTGCCGGCCATGTGCCGGGCGACGTGCTTGGCCAGGTGGACGACGGACGCCACGTTCAGCTGGATGAGGGAGAGTTCCTCGTCGAGATCGGTGTCGAGGAAGGCACCGCCGATGCTGCGGCCGGCGTTGAGGACCGCGGCGTCAAGCGGCCGCCCGGTCTCCTCCACCGCCCGCCACACCGTCTCGACGCCCTCGCGCTGGGAGAGATCCGCGCGCACGGGCGTGACGTCGACACCGTGCCGCGCGAGGTCGGCCGCGGCCTGGTCGGTGTGCTCGCTGCGGCCGGTGGCGATCAGGTCGAAGCCGTTGATGACGAACAGCTTCGCGAGTTCGTAGCCGATGCCTGCGGAGGCCCCGGTCACCAGGGCGAGCGGACGGGGGGAGGCGGTGCTGCTCATAAGAGGTGCTCCGTTTCCGTGTTTGGGTGGAGGTTCGGTGCTGCCGGTGGCCGACCGCCGTGGTACTCCGCGCGGCGTTGCTCCAGGGGCTGAGGGTGGGACTACCAGTTCTGGCGGGTGGGGTGGATGACGATGTCGTTGACGGTGACGTCGGCGGGCTGGTTCAGGGCGTAGACGACGGCGTCGGCCACCCGGTCGGGGTGGATGGCACCCTCGTTGAGCTGCTGGGCGATCTGTTTGCCCTCGGTGTTGGAGACTTTGTCGGCCCAGCCGGTGTCGATGACGCCGGGGCTGATCATGGAGACCTGGATCCCGTGGGCGATGCCGACTTCCTGGCGGAGGCTGTCGGTGATGCCGCGGATGAAGAACTTGCTGGCGCTGTAGACGCCGCTGGCGTCCCCGACGCGGATGCCGGCCAGAGCTGAGGTTGAGGATGTGGCCGGACTGACGGTCGATCATGCCGGGCAGGACGGCGCTGATGGCGTGCAGGTAGCCGCGGAGGTTGGTGTCGATCATCTTGTCCCAGTCGTCGACGGCGCGGTCGGACCACTTGGAGAAGAGCATCAGGCCGGCGTTGTTGACCAGGTGCTCGACGGGGCCGTACTCGCTGGCGGCGAAGTCCATCAGGCCCTCGACGTCGTCCCTGCGGGTGACGTCGGTGATGCGGGCAGTCACGGTGCCGCCGGCATCGCGGATCTCGGTGACCAGGGTGTTGAGCTTGTCGGCGTTGCGTGCGGCGAGGACGACGCGGGCGCCGCGCGCGGCCAGGGCCCGGGCGGTGGCCGCGCCGATTCCGGAGGACGCGCCGGTGATGACGCTGACGCGGCCCTGGAGGTGGGTGTCGCGATTGTCGGACATGGTGGCTCTCTCCTTCTGCGAAGCGGCGTTCAGTCGGTGCGTGCGCGGTTGTCGAAATCGAGGAACATGCGCAGGAAGCCCTCGGGGTTCTCCTCGGGCACCCAGTGGCCGGCGCCCTCGACGAGGTGGCCGGTGACGTGGTCGGCGATCTCCTCGCACATGGCCTTGTAGTTGGCGGCCAGTGCTTGGGTGGCGCCGCCGGAGGCGAGCACGGGAACGGTGAGCCTGCCGCTGGAGGCGATGGCGTCGCGGTGGATCTGGGCGTCGTGGTCCAGTTCCCGGTAGATCTCGCACAGGGCGCGCATGGCGCCGGGAGCCTGGAAGGCGCGGGTGTAGACGTCCACATCGGCGTCTGTGATGGCGTCGGGCTGGTAGGTCAGGTCGTCGAAGAACCGGGTGATGTACCAGGGTTCCCGGCCGTGGGTGAGGTAGACGGCGATGTCCGGGTGAGCGTGGAAGTCGAAGTGCCAGGCGCTCTTGGCGACCTTGCGCTGCTCGTAGTAGTCCGTGCCGGGCAGCGGGGCTTCCATGGCGGTGAGGCTGACGACGTCGTCGCGATAGCGCAGGGCGTATCCGAACGCCAGCATGGAGCCGAGGTCGTGTCCGACCAGGGAGATTGGCCCCGGGATGTTGAGGTGGTCGTGGACGAGGGCGTGCAGGTCTGCGGCCATCGTCCACTTGTCGTAGCCGTCGAGGGGCTTGGTCGAGGCGCCGGCGCCGCGGTAGTCGGGGGCGACGACGCGGTAGCCGGCCTGTGCGAGTGGGGTGACGACCTTGCGCCAGGCATGCCGGGTCTGCGGGGCGCCGTGGATGAGCACCACGGTCTTCGGCGCCTCGCCCTCGGGCAGCGGGGACGGTTCGGCGAGGGTGTAGCCGATGCGGACTCCGGCGTCCTGGTCGATACAGGCGCGTCCGTGGCTGATCTGGACATTGCCGTGGTCGGTGCCGGTGGCCGCTGTGCGGTGCGCGTTCATCCTGGAGCCTTTCGTCGTACGGGTGCGGGTGGTGCAAGGTCCGGCCGCGGGGTCGCCGGCGGCTGGGGGCCGACCGCTACGGGTGGGCAGCTCGGGGCGGGCGATTCGAGAGTCCGGCGCCGGTCGCGGTGCGTCGGCGTGGGGGCCGTGAGTTTCGCTTCCATCTCCTTCACGGCCGTGTGCAAGGGCCGGGAGTGCTGGAGAAGGTGCTGCGGGTCTGTCGCTTCGGCCAGGGTGGTGATCACCGTGCGGGCGGCGGCCTGCAGGCTCTCCCGGTTGGGGGTGGTGTGCGTGCTCATCGGTTCGGCTTCCGTGCGGCGTACGGGCAGGCAGCGCAGCTGTCCGGGTGCCGCCGGCCGGTGACAGGCCGGAGTACGGCGTCGTCACCGGCCGACGGAGCCTGGCATCAGGTCAGGCGGCCGGGGATTCGAAGTCGGCGGACAGGGTCAGCGCCTCGTTCGCGCGGATCTCGGCGAGCATCGACTCCAGCTGATCGATCGCCATGCTGTAGGCCGGGGCGCCCAGCAGCAGGCGCTGGGGGTGGGTGTCGGCCGCGAGGGCGGTGATGATCGCCCGGGCGGCGGAGTGGGGGTCGCCGGGCTCCTTGCCGGTGTCCGCCCGGAATGCGGCACGCTGCGCGCCGACCGTCTCGGCGTAGTCGGCGATCTCCCGCTCGGGCAGCGTTTCATTGGCGGACCGGCCGGCCCAGTCGGTGCGGAACGGGCCGGGCTCGACGAGCAGCGTGGTGATCCCCAGCGGGGCGACCTCCTGGCGCAGGGCGTCGGTCAGGCCCTCGACGGCGAACTTGGTGGCGGCGTAGTAGCCGACGGCCGGGAAGGCACGCAGTCCTCCGATGGAGGAGAAGTTCACGATCGTTCCCGAGCGGCGCGCGCGCATGCCCGGCAGGACGGCGCGGATGAGGTCGGACAGGCCGAAAACGTTGATGTCGAAGATCCGGCGGATCTCCTCGTCAGTGCTCTCCTCCACGGCGGCGAAGTAGCCGATGCCGGCGTTGTTGACCAGCACATCAATGCCGCCGAAGTGCGTTTCAGCAGCCTCGACGGCCTCCCTGACCTGTGCGGCGTCGGTGACGTCGAGGGGCAGGGCGATCGCCTGGTCGTTTCCCTCGACAAGATCCTTGACCTGAGCGACGTTGCGGGCGGTGACGACCGCCTTGTGACCGGCGGCGAGTACCTCCTGGGCCAGGGCGCGGCCGAAGCCGGTCGAGCAGCCGGTGATGAACCAGACCTTCTGCTGGGCAATCACGATGCGGATCTTCCTCAGAACGAGCGCACCTCTCCCGCCACGATCACAACGGGTGACGGTGAGGGGATGCTGTGTACAGGGTGAAGCGGCGCCCGTCCGGCCTGTGCCACACGCACGGCGGGCGGGTTGCGGACCCTTGGGGGTCGTCGCTGCGATGGCCGCCCCACCATTCATGCACGCCGTAAAGCAGCAGGCCAAGCCATGAACGGGGGCCATTGCTGCCGGGGAAAAACCCTCCCCCCACGCAGGTGGATCCCCGCCGCGGGCCGGGGAACACTGGCAGACATGGCGAACAATGCCGAGGAGATCAAGAAGTTCCTGCGTACCCGGCGTGACGCGGTCCGCCCCTCCCAGGTCGGCCTCGCGAACTACCCGGGCCGGCGGGTACCCGGCCTGCGCCGCGAGGAGGTCGCGCAGCTCGCCGGGGTCAGCGTGGACTACTACACCCGCCTGGAACAAGGACGCCTCACCAGCGCCTCCGAAGGCGTCATCCTCTCCATCGCCGAGGCCCTGCACCTCACCCAGGCCGAGACCCAGTACCTGCGCGACCTGTTGCGCCCTCAGCCCCGTCGCGGCACGCAGCAGGCGCCGCCCCAACGTGTACGCCCCGACCTGCTGCGCATGTTGAACGGGCTGCACGACCAGCCCGCCTTCGTCCTCGGCCGCCGCAACGAGGTCCTGGCCTCCAACGACCTCCTCGACGCTCTGCTCACCCCCTTCAACCACCGCCCGCCCGGCGAGCGCAACCTGCTGCGCTGGATGCTCCTCGATCCCGCCGCCCGCTCCCTCTACCTCGACTGGGCGCAGATCACCTCGGAGGTCGTCGGCGTGCTGCGCGCCGAGGCAGGCCGCAACCCCGACGACCCCCAGATCGCCGCATTTGTCGCCGAACTACGCGCGGTGTCCGCCGAGTTCCGCACCTGGTGGGCCGAGCGGACCGTCGTCGAACGCACCTGGGGCACCAAACGGTTCAACCACCCCGTCGTCGGCCGCCTCGACATCACCTACGAGGCCCTCTCCCTGCCCGGCGACCCCGACCAGATCCTCTTCGTCTACGCCGGCAAAACCGACGACGACCTCGAAAAACTGCGCATCCTGGCCAGCTGGTACGCCCAGTCCACCCCCCATCCCGCCGTCGCGGGCAAGGACACTGCCCGGCCGCAACGGCGCGGGACGGGCGAACAAGATCCCCGCCACGCGTAGGCCCGCCGCGGCATCCCGTCCGGCCCGGCGGCCCCGCCGCCTGCCCTTCCAGCTCAGAGACAAGGAATGATCATGTCAGCCACGCCTGCGAACCGGCCCCTCGCCATCGTCACCGGCGCCTCCAACGGCATCGGCACCGAGATCGCCCGCCAACTCGCCTCCCGCGGCTACGACATCATCGGCACCGGCCGCAGCGACTCCATCGACACCGTCGCCGAGCGCCTGCGCGCCCAGGGCGCCACCGTCTACCCGCTCCATGCCGACCTTGCCACCTACGACAGCGTCGAAGACCTGTGGAAGCAGGTGCAGGAGATCGGCCGCCCCCTCGACGTCGCCGTCCTCAATGCCGGCCGGAGCATCGGCGGTGCCTTCGCCACCGACACCGACCTCGGAGACGAACTCAAGCTGATCGCCCTCAACGTCAACGCGGTCGTCCACCTCGCCAAGCGAGTCGTGCCCGGCATGCTGGCCCGCGGCAGGGGACGCATCCAAAAGTCGCACCTGCGGGCCAACAGCACCACACAGAAGGGCCAACTACACCGCTCACGGGTAGTTGGGTGACACTTGGTCGACCGCGGCCATCCAGTTCGGCAACTGCGCCTGGGAGGGGCCGACGGGCGCCGGCGCCCCTGCCGGGCGCCGAACATGACCAGGAGCAGGCCGAAGGCGAGTTTCAAGGCTCCTACCCAGGTGGCCGACTGCTTGTGGGCGTAGGCGCCGCCTGAGCCTCCCGCCCTTGCCCACCAGGCGGTAGACCATGGTGCAGGCTTGTCACGGTGTCGGCTGGGCAGTGGACCGACGGCGAGCCGGTCACGGTGTCGCTACACGCCCTTGAGCACTCCGTCCGCGAGAGTGCCGACCGTCTCGGCATCGCGCCGACGGGTGCCTGGGGGCATGCCGGGTCGCAGAGGGCGAGTGCCGGCGCAGCCGGTGCCCGTCAGCCTTGGCCGACGTCCTTGGATGCCGCCCGGGCGATGGTGTCCGCCACCGTTGTGCATGCGAGTCGGGCCACGGAGCGCAGTTCGGCGTCCGAGGTGCCGGCACGGCTCAGTACGGCCAGCGACTGGTTGACGGCGACGACGAACGTGGCGAGCTCGTCGAGCGTCCGGCTGTCGGCCGAGGAGTCCGCCAGTGCCGCACGTACCCGTTGGCGCTGTACGTCGAGCAGGCCACGCACCTGCATGCCGTTCTCCTCCTTCAGCGTCAGTGACTGCGCTGCGGACTGGGCGATGAGGCACCCCACGGGGACCGACGGGTCGGCGATACGGCTGAGGACGACGTCGAAGAATGCCTCGACGGCCCGCACCGGGTCACCGGGGTGTGCCGCGAGCGCCTGCTCATACTGCGCGCCGTAGATCGACGCGTAGCGGTCCAGGCACTTGCCGAACAGGGTCTCCTTGTTGCCGAAGGTGCCGTAGAGGGAGCCGCGGCCGAGGCCGGTGGCCGAAGCGAGGGCATCGAGTGAGGCGTCTGGGTACCCGCGTTGCCAGAAGACCCGCATGGCCTGATCCAGGGCCGCGCTGATGTCGAACTGCTTCCGGCCGGACACAGCGGCCACCTCCTTCTGTGCATCCCTGCTGTGATCCTACTCGAATCTTGGATCGATCGGTCCAGCTATCTTTGACCGATCGATCCAAGATGGTTAGCGTGAGGGTCCCGGTTGTCGCACTCGAAAGGCCGCACCATGACCGACCACATCGCGTCAGACGTCCGCGTACGGACTGTTCCGCCTGGCGGCGGGCGCCGATCGCGCGCCGGGTTCTGGCTCGTGGCCGCTGTGTACACCGTGGTCATGCTGGGCGGGACGCTGCCGATTCCGCTGTATGTGTTCTGGGCGCCGCAGATGGGCTTCGGGCCCTTCACCACCACGCTGGTCTTCGCCGTCTACGCCCTGGGGACCGTGCTGGCGCTGATGGTGTTCGCGTCGCTGTCCGACCGTGTGGGCCGCCGTCCCCTCCTGGCCGCCGCCGTACTCGCCGCGGCCACGAGCACAGCGCTGTTCCTCCTGGCCCACGATGTCGGAACCCTGCTGGCAGCACGGTTCCTGTGCGGCCTGAGCACCGGTGTCTTCACCGCCACAGGGACCGCGGCACTGGGTGAGCTCGCCGGAGCCGAGCGCACCCGGCTGGCGTCGACCGTCTCCACGGCGGCGAACATGGGCGGACTGGGGCTGGGCACCATTGTCGCCGGCCTGTTCGCGCAATACGAGGCGAACCCCACGCACCTGGTGTTCTGGGTCTACCTCGCCAGCCTGGTCCCCGCGTTCCTGGCCGTCGTCGTCACCCCGGAGACCGTCACGTCCCGGCAGCGCCCTGCGATGTCCGTGCGCCGCCCGGCCTTTCCCGACCGGCGGCCAGCCCGGACCGAGTTCCTGAGGGTGGCCACGGCTGTCCTCGCCGCGTTCGCGGTCAGCGGACTGTTCTCGTCGCTGGTGCCCTCCTTTCTCCGTGAACAGTTGCACGTCCACAACGTCGCAGCCGTCGGCGCAGAGGTCGGTCTGCTGTTCATCGTCGCCCTGATCGCGCAGGTGGCCGCCCCGGAGCGGTGGACCTCCGGGCGCTGGCCGACGCCGGCGTTCCTCGTGGCGGGTGTCGCGGTGTTCGAGGCCGGGCTGTTGGCGCGGTCACTGCCCGTGTTCGCCGCCGGAACGCTCCTGGCGGGCACGGGCATCGGCCTGGCCTTCCGTCGCGGCGTCGCGACCACCCAGCGGCTCGCCGACCCGCGGCGCAGGGCGGACCTGCTTTCCACGTACTTCCTGTTCGCCTACACCGGCACGATCGTTCCCACGCTGGCTCTGGGACTCCTCGACCAGACCATCAACCAGGACGTCGCCACCCTGATCCTCGCCGTCGCCGTCATTGCGACGACCCTCGCGAGCGCACTCAGCCGCCCAGCCACCACCGTGGCCTGAGCGGCCGCCGCACCGAGTGGCTCCGTGTCCCGCGCTCTCAATGACGGGCTCCGAATGGATACCCAGAGCAAGCCAATAATGGCGCTAAATGCCATAAATATGCGATTTGCCCGGAACTCGTGCACACGGGCGCCGCTCTCGTCGTGTCCACCGCGCTCGCGGGCCCCGCCACGGCCGGCATACCGAACCAGCACACCGACATCGATGGAGGAAAACCATGACCGATCCGGCAACCACCACCCACGTCCCCGACAACCCGGTCCGCGACCTGCCCTTGCACGACCTGGCCGGCTTCACCCACCGCTGGGTCGACGCGGACGGTGTCCGGCTTCATGCGGTCGAGGGCGGTCAGCCGACCGGCCCAGCCGTCGTGCTGCTCGCTGGATTCCCGCAGACCTGGTGGGCATGGCTCAAGGTGATGCCCGGCCTGGCCGACCGGTGCCACGTCATCGCGATCGACCTGCCGGGCCAGGGCCACTCCGAACGCCCGGACGGCAGCTACGACACGCACACGGTCGCCGCGTACGTCCACGCCGCGGTGCAAGCGCTCGGAGTGTCGACATACTGGCTGGCCGCCCACGACATCGGTGCCTGGGTCGCCTTCTCCCTCGCCCTGAAGTACGAGAGCCGGTTGCATGGCCTCGCACTGCTCGACGCCGGTATCCCGGGCATCACCCTCCCCGACACCATCCCGACCGACCCCGAGGGGGCGTGGAAGACCTGGCACTTCGCATTCCATCTCGTGCCCGACCTGCCCGAAACACTGCTCACAGGCCGTGAACGCGAGTACGTCGGCTGGTTCCTGAAGGCCAAGACCCTCGCCTCCGACACCTTCGACGACGCCGAGATCGAGCAGTACGCCGCGGCCATCACCGCTGACGGCGGACTCCGCGCTTCCCTGGCCTACTACCGGGACGCCACTGAATCGGCGCGGAAGAACCACGAGGCCCTTGAACAGCACCACCTGACGCTGCCGGTCCTCGGGATTTCCAGCAGCCACGGTTCCATCCCCGACATGGCAGCTTCCCTCAGGCCGTGGGCCGACAACACCACCGGGACCGTCGTGCCGGACGCAGGCCACTTCATCCCGGACGAACAACCCGACGCCGTCGCTGCCGCTCTGGCCGGCTTCATCGCTGAAAGCGAATGACCCCGGCCACACCCGCCCGCCAGGCGACCGGCTTGTGCCGGCTCACAGCGTTGTTCCGGGCTCACCGCGAACTCGCCGAACGCACCTCGCTCCCGAGGGCGACGACGCATCCGGCGCCGGCAAAGGCTGCGGCTGAAAAACGCTCGGCGCCGACGGCCCCTGCCTGCGGCCCGTTCGGGACCTGGACCGCACCGAGCTGGTCGCCGTGGTGGCAGGGCGGCAGGCGCCGCGCGGCTTGGCGCCTGCCACGGTATGCACGGTCTGGCGTGCCCGTCTGTCCGATCCTCTACGGGATCATCGGGCGGCGACGTTCTCGGTGACCTCTGCTTCGTCCGCGGCCACAGGGGCAGCTTTCTTCGGTCCGCGCAGGGCGATGTAGACAAACAGGGCGCCCATGACGACGGTGCCCACCCACATGGCCTGCTGCCATCCGTCGACAAAGGACTGCTGGGCGGCGTGGACCAAGGTCCTGCGCGCGCGGGCCTGCGGTGGGTGCGGCTTCCAGGGCGTTGGCGATGCCGTCGCGCGCGGTGTCCGCGGTGCCCTGGGGGATGCCCTGAAGCTTGCCGTCGATGGAGCTGCGGTAGCCGGACGACAGCAGCGCGCCCAGCAGCGCGACGCCCAGTGCGGTGCCGAACTCGCGGGTGACGTCGTTGAGGGCGGAGGCCACGCCCTGCTTCTCGCGCGGCAGTGAGCTGGTGATGGCCTCCGTGGACGGCGTCATCGCCAGCCCCGAGCCGAAACCCAGGGCGAGCAAGCCGGCCAGGACGGAGAGATAGCCGCCGTCGACGGAGACGAACAGCGCCATCAGAGCCAGGCCGACACCGGCCAACGCGATGCCGATGACCAGGGTCCGGCGGACGCCGATCTGTGCAGCCAATCTGGGGGCCACGCCGGAAGCCACAATCAGCGCCACGGCCATGGGCAGCATCGCCACCGAGGACAGCAGCGCCGACCAGCCCAGCACGGCCTGGAAGAAGGGCAGGAGGACCACGGTGATACCCGCCTGGACACCGGAGGTCACCAGCAGGGTGACCGAACCGCCGGCCAGGCCGCGCTCACGGAAGAGCCGCACGTCCAGCAGCGAGGCGTCCCGGCGGCGCAGCTCCCAGACCACGAAACCGACGGTGGCAACGAGACCGACAGCGAGGCTGATCAGGGTCACCGGGGCGGTCCAGCCACGCTCTGGCCCCTCCTGCAGGACGAAGATGAGGCCGACCACCGCGACGGTGGACACCAGCGCGCCGATGGTGTCGAACGAATGGCGGGACCGCTCGAAGGAGTTGGGAACCGGCTTCAGCGTCATGGCCAGGGCCACGACGACCAGGACCACCGGCAGGGCGAACAGCCATCGCCAGTCGGCGGCGTCGACCAGGAACGCCGACAGGAACAAGCCCACGACGCCGCCGCCTCCGCCCACCCCGGTCCACACCCCGATAGCCTTCCCACGCTGCTCCTCGGGGAAGGTGGAAGTGATGACGGCAAGGGTGATGGGCATGATCATCGCCGCTCCGACACCGGCGCCCATCCGCGCGGCGATCATCACCTCCGCGTTCGGGGCCACGGCGCCCGCGACACTCGCGACGCCGAAGACAGCCAGCCCCGCAACCAGCATGGACTTGCGCCCCAGACGGTCACCGATGGCGCCGAGCGGCAGCAGCAGGGCGGCCAGGGCGAGGGTGTAGATGTTGATGATCCACAGGACGGTGCTCTGCGAGGCCTCGAAATCGACGGCCAGGTCGGTCTGGGCCACGTTCAGCCCCGACACCGACGCGATGACGGCCATCAACGCGACCGAGACGGCGATCAGGACCGTCCGCAGCTGACGCGCATCCGGCGCACTCCCGCCGCTCGCGGCAGCGGCTGCCGCCTGGGGAGGCTGGTTCGGGGTCATGGGCACCTCTCAGAAAAGGGCACGGGAAGTCAGCGCCGGCGCGCGGCCGGTCGCCGAGTCGAGGGTTGGGGCCCGGCCACGGCGGCACCCTCGGGGGCGCTCGCGCGAGTCCGGGATTCGAGCGGTGGCGGTCGCGTGCCGCGGCGACTGTCGCGCCAGCGGTGACCTCCAGGGCGTGAGCGAAAGAGATCTTCCTGCTCACTTATCCACCGTAGCGCCGTAAACGGGCGACACCTTCCACTTACATTAAAGTGGGAGACATGCCTGCTCAGAGCTCTCGGAAACCAGGCCGACCATTACCGGCTTGCACCGACAGACCCCCGCCGCCCGCCGCGGCCACCGGGCTGCGCGCCGACGCCCGGCGCAACCGCGACCGCATCCTTGAAGCCGCCCGCGAGGCATTCACGATCCAGGGAATCGACGTACCCATAACGACGATCGCCCGCCGCGCAGGGGTCGGAGCAGCCACCCTCTATCGGCACTTCCCCACCCGAGCTTCGCTCGTCACCGAAGCTTTCGCCGCACAGATGGCCAGCTGCGCCGCCGTCCTCGACGACGCGCTGGCCGACCCCGATCCCTGGCGCGGGTTCTGCTGTGTGATCGAGAAGGTGTGCGCCATGCAGCCACCGACCGAGGCTTCACGGCCGCCTTCCTCTCCCAGTTCCCCGACGCCGTCGACTACGAGCGCGACCGCACCCGCGCGGAGAGGGGCCTCGCCCAACTGGTGCAGCGGGCCAAAGACGCGGGGCAACTGCGGGCCGACTTCCACCCCGCCGACGTCACTCTCCTGCTCCTGGCCAACAGCGGCGTCGTCGGAGAGTCCCAGCAGGTCTCGCTGGCCGCGTCCCGACGCCTGGCCGGCTATCTTCTCCAGTCCTTCCGGTCCGGCCGTACCGAGCCCCTGCCTCCGCCTGCACCGCTGGGACTCCAGCGCATCCACCAGCCTCCGTCCACCCGCTAGCGGGTGGGCGATGGGCCCAGGAAGTCGCCCCAACGGCTGACCGGGGCCAGGTATCGGAGCAGCCGAGCACGATCCGGACCAGGATGCCGCCGCCGAACCGCACTGCCGAACCATCAAAATCATCCCGTGGCGGCTTTTGGGCTCATTGGGATGTCGCGCGAGATCGGTGAGCAGTTCGGTGACCTCACCGGCTGTTCGTAAAGGTAACGCTCCGAATGATTGACATGGTCGTCGACCCGGCCGAAGGCAACAGCGGGGATCTCATGCCGCTCCTCGGAAGTCCGTCTGGGTGTGTGCGCTGATGCAGAGTTACTGTTAGCCCTCATGCCGCGCTCCACACCCACGACCACCGTTGATCTGTTCAGTGACGACGTTCTTGACGATCCCTATCCCGTGTACGCGGATCTGCGTGCGCAGGGTTCGGCTGTGTGCTTGGAGCGGCATGGTGTTTGGGCGCTGCCCCGGTATGCCGATATCCGCCGCGCGCTGCTCAACTGGGAGGTTTTCTCTTCAGCGAGCGGGGTCGCGCTCGACGACCCGATGAACGCTGCTCTGCAGGGCACGGTACTTGCGGCTGACCCGCCGGAACACCGCAGGCTGCGTGGCGTGTTGTCGGAACGACTCGCTCCTCGCCAGCTGCGCGCCACCTGCGTGAAGGTATCCAGCTCCAGGCCCGCGAACTGGTCGACATACTGGTCGAGAAGGGCAGTTTCGACGCGGTGCGGGACCTGGCCAGGGCCTTCCCGGTGTCCGTCGTCGCGGATCTGATCGGGATCCCCGGCTCAGTGCGGGACGAGGTGGCGGTCTGGGCGGACGCGTCGTGCGCACCCCTGCTCTCGGCGTACACCACCGCCGGTATCGACACCACGGTCAACGCACTGTCCAACGCCGTGCTGTGCTTCGCCCGTGAGCCCGAGCAGTGGGACGCGGTCCGTCGAGGTGGGCCCGAGGGTATCAACGACGCCTTCAACGAGGTGCTGCGCTACGACTCCCCAGTGCAGGCCTTCACCCGCGTTGTAACCGCCGAGGTCGAGGTCGGCCACGTCCGCATCCGGGAGGGGGAACGCATCGTTGTCCTGTATGGCTCCGGCAACCGGGACGACCGGCACTACAGCGACCCCGACCGGTTCGACGTCTCCCGCCGACCGGGCGACCACCTGTCCTTCGGTTACGGTGTCCACGCCTGCGCCGGACAGGGGCTGGCCCGTATGGAAGGCGAGGCGCTCCTGTCGGCCCTGGCCGCCAGGGTGAAGCGGTTCCGTATCGGCACGCCGGTCCGCCACCTGAACAACGTCGTACGGGGGCTGGAGAGCCTTCCGGTCGAGGGTGTGGAGGTCGGCTGACGACAGTCGCTGTGGACACCGTGTGACAAGTGAACAGCCCGGACTCAGTATGCGCGACGAGCTCCCCATCGCCGACGAGCGTGCCGCCTTGACGGATGTGCAGGGACCAGCCCGGCGCGGGCACATGCTCGACGCCCGTCTCGCTGTCGGCTGCACCGTCTCGTCGTCCGGCTTTGGTGACGGGTGGCCACCTGGGCGTTCGGAGTGGCCCTGGCCCGGCAGGTCGATCGCGATGACGTGGCACCGGTCGGCCAAGCCGGGCATCACCTTGCGCCATGCCCGGCGCTTCGCCCGAGGGTTGGGCCCACGGGCGCGGTGCAGACGACGCGGTCAGCGTGGTGCTCGAAATCCGGGCCCTACTGCGATCGATGAGGTGGGCGGGCCATGGCGGCTGGGTTGGCGATGCGGTCGAAGTCCTCGGCGCTGATGGAGCCGGAGTCCAGTGCGGCCTCACGCAGGGTGGTGCCCTCCTCGTCGGCCTTGTGCGCGATGGCCGAGGCCTTGTCGTAGCCGATGACTGGGGAGAGGGCGGTGACCAGCATGAGGGACCGGTCGACATAGGAGTCGATTTGGTCGCGGTGGAGCTGGGCGCCCTCGATGCAGTACTGGCGCAGGTTGGCGCAGGCGTCGGTGAGGATGGTGGCCGCGTGCAGGAAGTTGTTGATGATGACCGGGCGCATCGCGTTGAGCTCGAAGTTGCCCTGCGAGGCGGCGGAGGCGACGGCAGCGTCCTCGGAGAGGACCTGGAGGCAGACCATGACCATCGCCTCGCACTGGGTCGGATTGACCTTGCCCGGCATGATCGAGGATCCCGGCTCGTTGGCGGGGAGGATCAGTTCGCCCAGGCCGCAGCGGGGTCCTGAGGCCAGCCACCGGATGTCGTTGGCGATCTTCATCAGCGGCACGGCGAGGGCACGCAGGCCGGAGGAGGCGCCGGCCATGGCGTCCAGGCCGCCCTGGGCGGCGAACTTGTTCTCCGCGGTGCGGAAGGGGTAGCCGGTTGCGGCGGCGATCTCGCCGGCGATCTGCTCGCCGAAGCCGGGTGGGGCGTTCAGCCCGGTGCCGACTGCGGTGCCGCCCGCGGCGAGCTCGTACAGGCTCTCGGCGGAGGCGGTGGTTCGGTCGACGGCTTGTGTCAGTTGGTGGGCGTAGCCGGACCACTCCTGTCCGACGGTGAGCGGGACCGCATCCTCCAGATGGGTGCGGCCGATCTTCACCACGTCGCGCCACTGCTCCGCCTTGGCCTCGATCGCCCGCTGAAGCGCCTGCACGCTGGGCAGCAGGTGCTCGTGGACCGCCGTGACCGCGGCGACGTGCATGGCGGTGGGGAAGGTGTCGTTGGAGGACTGCCCCATGTTGACGTGGTCGTTGGGGTGGATCGGGGACTTGCTGCCCAGCTCGCCGCCGACCAGCTGGATCGCTCGGTTGCTGATCACCTCGTTGGTGTTCATGTTGGACTGCGTCCCGGACCCGGTCTGCCACACATACAGCGGGAAGTGGTCGTCGAGCTTGCCCGCGATGACCTCGTCGGCGACCTTTTCGATCAGGTCGGCCTTCCAGGCAGGCAGCCGCCCGGCCCGCCCGTTGAGGATCGCGGCCGCCTTCTTGACGTGGCCGTAGGCGTGGTAGACCGCCTTGGGCATCCGGTCGTCCCCGATGGCGAAGTGGATCAGGGACCGCTGTGTCTGGGCACCCCAGTACCGGTCCGCCGGTACGTCGATCGCGCCCATCGAGTCCGTCTCCCGCCGGGTTCCGGTCGCGTCGAGACCGATGGGCACGTCGAGAATCTCCGGGGTGTCCTCGTCCTTGCCCGGACCCGGCTGCCGCGCGGTCATGCCGTCCCTCCGTTGCCGTAGACGGGCTCCCACATGGCTTGGCGGACGGCTTGGCCGGGATCGGCCGGCGCGCTGGTGGCGACGCTGTCGCTGACCGCTGCTTCGACCACCGCCGTTGCGGTGATCGCGGAGGACTTGTGCAGGTTCTCCACGGGTGGCAGCAGGGAGGCGCCCGGTGCGCTGACGTCGACCTGGTCGGCCACCGCCCGGGCAGCTGCGAGCAGCATCCCATCGGTCACCTTCGATGCGCCGGAAACGACCGTGCCCAGGCCCAGACCGGGATACAGCAGCGCGTTGTTGGCCTGCGCGATCTCGTGGGTCACCCCGTCGTGCTCGACGGGTGGGACGGGGATTCCGGTGGCGACCAGGGCCTTGCCCTTCGACCAGGCGATGACGTCGGCCGGCATGGCCTCGATGCGCGAGGTCGGGTTGGAAAGCGGGAGGATGATCGGACGCTCGGTACCCTCGGCCATGGCCTCGACGACCTCGCGGGTGAACGCCCCGTGCACGGTGGAGGTGCCCAGCAGGATCGTCGGCTTGACCTGCTTGACGGTTTCCAGCAGGGAGATCCCGCCGTCGTCCTTCGGCCAGTCGGCGACCTCCGACGGATCGCGCGCGTAGGGCTGCTGGAAGTCACGCAGGTCACTTGTGTCGCGGGTGAGCAGGCCCGGCTTGTCGATCAGCCAGACCTGGGTCGTGGCCTGCTGGCGGCTCGCACCGTCACGAACCATGGCATCGCGCAGCTGGTCGGCGATGCCCACCCCGGCGGTGCCCGCGCCGAAGACCACCACCTTCTGCTCTCGCATCGGCACATCGCTGACCTTGATGGCCGACAGGACTGCGGCCAGGGTGATCGCACCGGTGCCCTGCATGTCGTCGTTGAAGATTCGGTAGCCGCCGTAGGTCTCCAGGATCCGCCGGGCGTTGCTGGGGCCGAAGTCCTCGAAGTGCAGCAGCGCACGCGGGAACATCGCCGAGACCGTCCGCAGGTACGTCTCGATGAACGCGTCGTAGTCGGCGCCGCGGACCCTGGGGTGCCGGTTGCCCAGGTACAGCGGGTCCTTCAGCAGCGCCTCGCGGTCCGTTCCCACATCCAGTGACACGGGGATGACGCGGGCCGGGTCGATGCCGGCTGCCGCGGAGTAGACCGCCAGCTTGCCGACCGCGATCTGAATGCCGCCCACGCCCCAGTCGCCGATGCCCAGGATCTGCTCCGCGTCGCTGCACACGATCAGGTCCACGACCTCGGGCCCGAGTTGGAGCGTGGCGAAGGCCTTCTCGATGTCGTCGGGCCGGTCGATGGACAAGAAGACGCCGCGCGGGCGGCGGTACTCATGGGAGTAGTTCTCTATCGCCTCGCCCACCGTGGGGTCGTACACGACCGGCAACAACTCCACCAGGTGATCGGTGAGCACCTTGTAGTACAGAGTCTCGTTCCGGTCGTGCAGCTGCTCCAGATACACGTTCTTGGCCAGGTCACCGTCCTGAGCCTGCAGCTGCTGGTATGCGCGCTGCGCCTGCTGCTCCAGCGTCAGTACCGCGGACGGCAGGCGCCCGGTCAGGCCCAGCTCGTCCCGCTCCGCTTGCGTGAACCCCACGCCGTGGTTGCGGAGTGGATCAGTCAGGACGCCTGGAGTAGCCGGAGTCCGCGCGGTGTGCTTGGTCATCATTGCCCTTCCTAGGGGCGCGTGCAGATACCGCCCCGCGGGCCTGGACCGGGGAACGTCACCCAGGTCCGTCACTACCGTACGCGAGGCACCTGTCCCTGCCGCTCATTGATATTGCGCCGGTTCGCCGGGTCACCCGGGATTGCCGTCGCGGCCGGGACAATTGCGCGGGTAACCCCGCCGAGCCTGCTTACACATCCTTGGCCTCAGGACTATCGGGCATCGTTCAGCGCCCACGACAAGGATCGCGTGGAGAATTACCTGCACCGTGCCGTCTGTGCAGGGGCGATGTCTTCGGGCAGCTCAGGTCGCCATCGCGACGAACTGGGTGAAGGCGTACTGCGAAAGCGAAGCTCGGGGAATGTCCGGCTCGCATTCAGTCGCAGCAGCACGTGCGAGGGTTGTGCTCAGCAGAAGGCCTCGCCCAGCCACTCAGTGACGACTGCCGGACGAGGAGGACGAGCAGCACGACTGCAGGCCGGGAGGTGATCCGCGATGAGCACCAGCACAGCGGACGGGCCAGCCGAGTTCCTCCTGCCCGGCGCACCGCCAGTGCGGGAGACGGTCGCCGGCTGGGAGCGCTGGCGCATTACCCGGCACGCTTTCGAGCCCGCTCCGCAGCTGAGCCTGGCCGAGTGGCGGCAGTTGAGCCCGCGGCAGAAGATGCTGCACGATCTGCACCGGACTGCCACGCACGCCAACCTGCCCCTGTTGCAGACCCCGATGACGAAGGCCGTCACGAAGCTGCTGCACGGACGAGTTATGACCAACGCGCTGAAGCACCGGCCGACCACCCGGGCTGGCGTCATGGTCACCGGTGGGGGCTATCAGGGCAAGACCGAGATGGTTTGTGAGATCCTCGCGCCCTTCCACACCACCTGGCTGGATCTGCACCAGCAACTCAATCCCGGCGCCGTCCCCGGCACCCGTGACCTGCATGCTCCCGTCGCCTACGTCCAGACCCCGGTGACGGCAAAACCGAAAAGCTTGTGCAAGGCCATTCTCAGTTTCTACGGCGCTCCCGTGCACCCGCGCATCGACTTGCCCGGCCTCGTCCGACAGGTCGCCGCCTCTCTACACGATCACGGAACCAAAGCGCTCATCCTGGACGACATCACCCGCATTCGCATGCACCGGGCCGATGATCAGGACACCCTCGATCTGATCCGAGCCTTCATGAGCATGCACGTCACTCTCATCCTCGTCGGCGTCGACATTCCCGCCTCCGGACTGCTCCAGGAAGGGCGGGCGGATCCCGCGACCGGGCAACTGATCTTTCCTGCCGGACAGCGCCCACGCGTCTACGGCCTGGAAGCGACCCAGACTCAGCGACGCTTCGACCTCGTCACCCTCGACCGCTTCCGCTACGACACCGCCGAGCAGATCGCCGCCTGGGTCGACCACCTGGCCGGAATCGAAGGGCAGTTGCGGCTACTCAAGGCCCCTGTCGGCATGCTCACCGAGGGGCCCATGCCCGAGTACCTCTTCGACCGCACCAACGGCGTGGTCGGACTGCTGGAGCGCCTGATCGAGGATGGCTGCCAGGAGGCCATCGCCTCTGGCGAGGAACAGCTCACCGAAACGCTTCTGGACGACAGGTGCTGGTGGGCGTCGCCCACGCCCCGTTACGCCAAAGTCCGCTACGACACCGCGGACCGTCTGCCCCCAGACGCACCGGCCAGCGCGGCCTTCCTGGACGCAGCCGACAGGCTCCTGAGAGCCGACGATCTACAAGACCGCCTCGCCGACCTCCTGCATGCGGCCTTCGGAAGCGAGACTGGCTCGACAAACTGGACCCGCGCCTACCACAAACGCCGCACGACCCTCTCGTCCCGGTTGCGCTCCGCCGCCGACCCCCTTATCCAGTCGGCACGACGCTCAAACCGGTCTCCACAACAGCGTGCTGTCCGGCGAACCACGACGTTGACCAGCACTGGCGCCACGTCCTACGGCCCGCACCACATTCCGGCCTCCCTCCGTGTACCAGTGGATCACCGACGAGTTCCGGCAGCTGACCGCACCGCAGATCAGCCTCCGGCTTCTTCGGCGCACCGCCGCGGCCAGACTGGTACAGCTGTCCGCCAGCTGCAGCCTATGGGAAGCCGCCCGCTGGCTGGGCATTCGACCACGGGCCATCCAGATCACGACAGCAGACGACACCCCCCACTGGCAGCGCAGTCATCCGCAGTACGCCCACGCTTTCACCGCTGCCGTCGACCACCTGGTGCACCACCTCAACACGTCCAGCGAACGGATCGACTACCGGCACCGCCGCGAAACACTCCGCGACTGGTGGATCCCAGCCTCGACCTGGGAAGAGCTCACCGCGCAGATGCCCCGTCGAGGCGCCCCCGACCTGGGACGACTCAAATGCCAGACGGCCTCCGTCTTCGTCTGGACCACAATCACCCAGGGTGACGTCCTACTCGCCCCTCGTCCCCTGGACGCGGACGTCAGCCGCCCGAGGCCTGTTGGCTGGTCGAACCAGCGAAACCAGCTCTGGCACCGCCTCGCGCACTCCAAGCGCCTGAAGCACTACGTCGATCTCCGCCAGGCCCTCACCAATTACGCAGCGCACCTCGCCCAGGAGATCGACTCCAGATCCACGGCCTAGCAGAACAGCAGCAGGCCAACAGCACCGCTCAGACGGGCCAACCACAGCGCTCACGGGCCAGGTGAAGCGCTCAGTCTCACCAGTTCACCGCTGCGCTTCTCCCACATCCGCACGAACAGCGAGGCCCGACCGGTGTGCACGGGGCCGCCGACGGCCTCCCGCTCGGCGATCATGCGGGTGAGGTTGCCGTAGAGGCGCTGCAGCGGGCCAGCCTCGGTGGGCAGCGGCACTGCCGCACGGATGCTTCTGGGCGGGTTTGCGTGTCGGCGGCGTGCAGGCCGCCGTAGCGGTCCTTCCACACCCACACCGTGATCGTGTTGGTCTGCTCTGCTGTTCCGGTGCCCGCGTTCGCGCGCGGCTTCGACGACACCGGGTCCTTCCCCACGGTCCGTGCAGGAGCCGTCGGGGCGGGCGCGCCAGCCTGTGCGCGTTCTGCACGCTTTACCCAGCGGTCGATCTCCTGGTACTGGGAGGCGGTGACGTACTTGCCCGCCTTGGCCGCCTCTTCGACGAGCAACTGCACCTGGCTGTACAGCGTCGCTTTCGACATGTGGCGCCGCGGACGGTGTCGCAGATCTCTTCAGAAGAGCACCGTCGTGATGCCGGTCAGGCAGCCGAGGAGGAGAGTGGAGAACGAGGTCAGCACTGGTCCGACGCTAGAGACCACCAGGCGTGGCGGGCAATCGACGGACTGCCATATTCCTACGCGCAGCGGACAGGGGCGATCGGTCCCGCGTAGCCTCGCGGTATGCGCAACATCCGGGTCGCGGAGGTGGACAACCTCGATCGTGCGGTGCTGGCCATCGGCACCGACTACCCCCAGGGCCATCTGCTCGTCTGGCATGAGCACCGCCGCGCCCAGGTGCTGTACGCGGCCACCGGGGTGGTGCGGGTCGAGACGGCGGATGGAAGCTGGACGATACCCGCCGCCCGCGCCGTGCTGATCCCGCCCACGACCGGGCATCAGGTCACGATGATGGGTGTCAGCACCCGCAGCCTCTCCATCGAGCCCGCCGCCGTGCCGTGGTTGCCCGCGCGCTGCCAGGCCGTCGACGTCTCCATGCTGCTGCGGGCGCTGATCCCGGAGGCCGTGGAGATGGAGCCGCGCTACCCGGAGCACAGCCGCGACGCGGCGGTGGCGGCCCTCATCCTCCACGAGCTCAAGATCCTCACCCCGCTGCCGCTCGATGTGCCGCTGCCCTCCGATCCACGGCTGCGCGGCCTGTGCGAGGCGTTCCTGCGGAAGCCGGATATCCATGATCCGCCCGCCCGTTGGTGCGCTGCCCTCAGCATCGGCGAACGCACCCTCGCCCGCCTGTTCCAGCGCGGCACCGGCCTGAGCTTCTCGCAATGGCGGCAACGCGCCTGCGTCCTGCACTCCCTTCAGCACCTCACCGCGGGCATGCCCATCACCCGCACGCGGCCCAGCTCGGCTACGACAACCCCGCCGCCTTCACGGCCGCGTTCAAGAAGCTCCTGGGCCAACCGCCGACGGCGTACCGGAGCCCCGACGCCACGAGCAGCCGCGACCGGGGCTGACGCCAGGCGCGGCCGCAGGCGCATCAGCGACCGCCGCGAAACCTCCCGGTGTCCTCGGTGGCGAGTGGGCGGAGCAGGTCGGTGGCCTCGACGGCACGCTGTGCGCCCCGGGTGTGGTCGGGCTTGCCCCACAGCGCCTGGGCCAGATTGACCAGCGTCCCCGCCGTTGGTGCACCTCTCCGATCTCGCTGCCGAACCGGACACGGCGGGGACGATCATGTAGTGCCCCCTGAGCGCGGAGCCGCTGTGGCGCCGGTCGGGCTACACCTGGGCGAGGATGCCTCCGTCGACACGGAACTGCGATCCGGTGAGCCAGCGCGCCCGCTCCGACACCAGGAACGCGACCAACTCGGCGGCGTCCTCAGGGGTTCCGGGGCGGTTCATCGGCACGTTCAGCCGCGCCGCGAGGCCGCGCTGCGCCTCCTCCAGCGAAACCCCCTGACTGTCGGCGATCTTCCGATGGTGCGCGATCGCCCCCGGGGTGGCGATGAAGCCCGGCAGCACGCACACCACCCGCACCCCGGCCGGGCCGACCTCGGCCGCGAGCGAGCGGCTGTAGCTGTTCAGCGCGGCCTTGGCCGCGGCGTAGGCGGCCTGCCCCGGCTGCGGCAGATGGCTCGCGATGGACGAGACATGCACCACAACCCCCGAGCCGCGCTCCACCATGCCCGGGACCAGTTCCTGGTCCAGCCGGACCGCGGACAGCAGATTGCTCTCGAGGTCCGACTGCCAGGTTGCCGGCGGCCGGGTCAGCGTGTCCTCCGGGGCGCTGCCGGCACCGGCGTTGTCGACGAGGATGTCCACCCCGCCTGCGGCCTCGCGCACCCGCTCCGCCAACTGCCCTGCTCCGTCGGGGTCCGCGAGGTCCGCGGTGAAGAACCGCGCCGGCAGCGAACCCTCGGGCGGCACCGATCTGGCCGCCGCGAACACCGTCGCGCCCGCCGCGGCGAGTCGCCGCACGATCGCCGCGCCAAGCCCGCGGCTCCCGCCCGTGACCAGCGCGCGCCGCCCCGCAAGCCCTTCGTCGAGGATCGGCGAGGAGGCGTCGATTCCGCTCCCACCAGCAGGTATGTTGCTCTCTGTGCCATTCATGCGTTCAGAATACCTGACTTACAAGTAAGGCAGTTTAAGATGCCGGAGCAAGCCGATCGAAGGCGTACCGACACCCGTCGGCGCGTGCGGGCCATCGCGCTGAAGATGTTCACCGAGCAGGGCTATGAGCTGACCTCGTTGACTCAGGTCGCCAAGCAGGCGGGGGTCACCAGGCAGGCCGTCCTGCACCACTTCGCGAACAAGGAGGAGCTGCTCACCAGTTCCTACGAGGAACTGCTCCCGGCACTCGACGCCGTCATCGAATCCGCACGTGCCCATCCGCCGTCCGCCGCGACCCGCATCCGAACCGTTGAGGAGTTCGACGCCCTGGTCCGCGGCGAGCACGGCGCCTCGCTGGTGTGCGCCCAGGTCAACGAGCACGCCCTGCGGGGCCTGGCCGCCGCACGCACGCTCCAGCAGCGGCTGGGCGACCTGATCCGCGCACTGGCCACCGGCGAAGGGCCCGAGGGCGTGATGCGCGGACGGCTGGCCCTGTCCGCCGTGGTCATGGCCTCGGCACGCGGCCGCGAACTGGGCGGCCGGCAAGCGGAACGCCACGCGGCGGCGCTCGCGGTGGCCCGCTCACTGATCGCACCCGAGACCGCGTCCTAGGGTCTGTGTGAGGTTGTGATCATTCTCGGTTTTGGTCCGTGCGGGGGTGGGACCTGGCAGGACGCTGGGTTGCAACTGCGGGCGAGCCTCGGTGAGTTCGTTGCCGAGGTGTTCGGGTCGTTGAAGCGCAAAGACCAGCGCGGGTGGGGTGACCGCTACCCGCGCGGGCTGACGTTGGACGGGCGACGCAAGTCGATCCAGCCGATGGCCGAGCGACCGCCGGACGGCGACATGCAGGCGTTGCAGCAGTTCGTCAGCCAGTCTTGGTGGGATCACACTCCGGTGCTGCGGGCGGTCGCGTCGAAGGCGTGTGCGGCGATCGCCCCGGAGGCGTGGGTGATCGACGACACCTCCTTTCCCAAGGCGGGTAATCAGTCGGTTGGGGCGGCCCGGAAGCGGTGCGGGGCGCTGGGCAAGAAGTCGCTGTGCCAGGTGGCGTGAGTCTGCATGCGGTCACCGATGCCGCTTCCATCCCTGTGACCTGGAGGTTGTTTCTGCCCGCCGAGTGGGCGGATCCGTTCGACGGGCGCCGGTCGAAGGCCGGGGCGCCCCAGGATGTGGGGCACCGGGAGAAGTGGCGCCTGGCCCTGGACGCGATCGACGAGGCCCGGGGACGGGGGCTGGACGGCCGCGTTGTCGTGGCCGACGCCGGATACGGCCAGATACACTCCTTCCCCTCCGGACTGGCGGAGCGCGGCCTGGACTACGTGACCGCCGTGCGCGGTGACACCAGCGCCCACCCCGGCGACGCCGTCCCGACCGCCCCGGAGCGGGAGGGGCGGATGGGCACCCCGCGGCTGCCCCGCTATCGGGAGCCGGCCCGGTCACTGAAGGACCTGGTGATGACAGCCGGACGGCGCCGACTGCGGCGGATCACCTGGCGGCAAGGCGGGACCGCCTGGGACGGAGCTCTGCCGGTCGAGACCCTGATCGCCGAGAGGCCACCCGGCCAAAGCGAGCCCACAGACAACTGGCTGACCAGTCCGCCCGCAGACACCGCACTGCGTCACTTGGCACGGATGACGAAGATCCGCCGCCGCATCAAGCACGACCACCGCGAACTCAAGCACAGCCCGGGGGCCGGACCACTTCGAGAGCCGTACCTGACGCGGATGACATCACCACATCACCCCCCTCACCGCCACCCACACCTTCCTCACCCCCCGGACACTGAGCCCAAAAGCCCAAACGCCGACCTGACCATCTACCAAGTCCACCACCCCATGCAGCAACTACTGCTGTGCTGGGCCGGCGCCTGCCCTACCCGCCACCGCAACCCACCGATTCCACCCGGAACAAATCCTCCGCCCAGCACAACCCAACGAAGTACTACTAGGGGGCTTGCGGAGGCCGTGGGCACCAGCGTCCAAGCGACCAGTGCCGTCAAGGCACCGGAGTGGTAGGCCGTGGCGGACGAAGTCGATGAGCACCTACGTGTGGGTCACCCGCCGCAGTGCCGTCCGCAGCCGGTCACCGGCGCCCAGCAGGTGGCTGCTGAGGAGGCTGGTGGCCTCCGCGACGTCGCGGGAGCGGATGGCGCGCAGCAGGTCGGCGTGGGCTTCCGCGGCGGGGTGGAGGTCGCGGTCCTGGGTGTTGGTGACGTCCAGGATGACCCCGAACACCGGGCGGTACTGCTCCCAGACGGCAGCCAGGCGCCGGTGTCCGGCCAGGGAGTAGAACGCGGAGTGAAACGCCAGGTCGGCCTGGGCGAAGGCGGCCGGGTCCCCCCTGTCGGCCGCCTCCCTCATGGCAGTGACCAGCGAGTCCAGTGCGTCGGTGTCACGTTTCCCGGCGCGCTCGACGGCGCGGGTGAGGGCCAGCGTCTCCAGGGACTCGCGCAGCGTGAACAGCTCGTCGACATCGTCCTCGCTGAGCCCGGTGACATAGACACCGCGACGCCGGGATTCCACCAACCCTTCGGCCTCCAGCAGCCGCAGGGCGTCGCGGATCGGGCCACGGCTGACGTCGAACCGGCCCGCCAGGGCCCCCTCCACCAGATGCGTTCCCGGCTCCAGCTGCCCGGTGACGATCAACACCCGCAGCTGGTGTGCCACGCGCTCCCCCAGCGGCAGCTGCCGCACCTGCCTCACGGCCAGCTGGTCCATGCCGACCCCTCCCCGGTTCTTCGCACATGCCGTCAACGGTTGACGGGTGACTACTATCCCATCGTGCCCGACGGCCCACGGTCCAGGCGCAGCGGCTCGACCTTCGGCAGGAGGAAGGCGTACGTCGCCGCGCCGAGCAGCGCCACACAGCCGGCAGTGACGAGCGGGACGACGAAGGATCCGGAGCTGCCCATCAGCACGCCGAGGAGCAGCGGGGAGACGATCCCGGCGATATTGCCGGCGGTGTTCTGGATGCCGGCGATCGAGCCGACGTGTCCGGGCGTGGGCGCGATATCGCCGGGCAGCGCCCAGACGCTGGCGGCCGCGAAGGTGGAGCAGAAGTACGACGCGGACAGGGCCGTCAGCGCCATGCCGACGCTGGGCGACACGACGGCGAGCGCGATGACGGACGTCCCCAGCAGTCCTCCGACGAGGCAGAGCTTGCGGGCCTTGGTGATCGGGGTGCCACGCCGGACGAGCCAGTCGGAGACCAGGCCGCCGCACCAGCCGCCCACCATGGACGCGAGCCCCGGCACCATGCCCAGGAAGCCGAACTTCATCGTCGACAGGTGGTACGTCTCTACCAGGTACGACGGGAACCACGTAATGAAGAAGTAGGCAACAAAGTTGACGCAGAAGAAGCCGAGCATCATCGCCCACATCAGCCGGAACCGGAACAGGTCGCGCCAGCGGACCGCGGTCTGCTCGGGTGCGTCCGCGCGGTTCTGGCCGGCCTTGATGTACTCCATCTCCGGCTTCTTCAGTTGCCCGTGGTGCTCCGGGTCGCGGTAGTACAGCCACCAGCCGAACGCCCACAACACGCCCAGCCCGCCGGCCGCGGCGAAGGCGCCCCGCCAGCCGACCGCGGCGACGACCAGCGCGACGAGGGGGACGGACAGCGCGCCGCCGACGGCGTTGCCGTTGTTGAAGGTCGCCGAAGCGAAGCTGCGCTCGGTCTTCGGGAACCACCGTGCGACGACCTTGGCGCTGGCCGGGAAGGACGGGGCCTCGCCCAGGCCGAGCACCATCCGCAGCACGACCAGCATCCCCGTGCTCCGCGCGAGCCCCATCAGCGCGGTGGCCACGCCCCACCACAGGCTCGCGAAGAACAGGATGACACGCGGGCCGAACCGGTCGGCCAGCCAGCCGCCCGGCATCTGCCCGAAGGCATACGTCCAGAAGAACGCCGACATGATCAGGCCGGCGACGGCGGGCGGTATGTGGAAGTCCTGGCTGATGTGTGGCAGTGAGACGCTGATGGCGGCGCGGTCGATGTAGTTGATCGTGATGCCGACGAACAGCAGGCCGAGTACGGCGAAGCGGACGCGGCCGACGCGGGGCGATCGGCCGGTGGCCGGGGTGTCCGGATCGGCGGGCCGGGTTCCGGGGTGCGTACCGGTCATACGGCGACTCCGTTGACGACGTTGCGGGGCGGCTTGCCGGACAGCACCTGGTCGAGGCTGTCGATCACGCTTGCGCGCAGGTTGTGGTATGCCTCGTGCGTCACGCCGGCGGCATGCGGATTCAGCAGTACGTCGGTACGGCCGCGTAGCGGCGAGGAGGCCGGCAGCGGCTCCTCGGTGAAGACATCGAGCGCGGCGCCGGCCAACTGCCCGGAGTCGAGGGCCCGTACGAGCGCCGCCTCGTCCAGCACGCCACCGCGTCCGGCGTTCAGGACCCACGAGCCGCGCGGCATCCGCCGCAGCACATCTTCGCCGATCACTCCGCGAGTGGCGTCGTTGAGGGGCATGTGCAGGGTCAGCACATCGCTGCGCGCGGCGAGTTCGTCCAGGTCGACGTACTCACGGGCGGGCTCGCTGGGCACCGGGTCGTGGACGAGGACGCGCGCGCCGAAGGCGTCGAGGCGGCGGGCGACGGCGCGTCCGATGTTGCCGAATCCGGCGATCCCGACGGTCAGCGACGACACGTCGCGTCCCCTGACCCCTTCCGGTCCCCATGTGCCGCGCTCGACCTTGGCATGGCCGAAGGCGTACGGGCGCAGCAGGTACAGCAGCGCGCCCACGGTCCAGTCCGCCACCGCATCGGTGTTGAAGCCGGGCAGGTTGGCGACGGGGATGCCGCGTTCGGCGGCAGCGCGGTGGTCGACGCCGTCGAAGCCGACGGCGACGGACTGGATCAGGCGGCAGTGCGGCATGGCGTCCAGCAGCTCCGCGGTGATGCGGCGCTCCTTCTCCAGCGGTGCCAGGACGATCGTGGCGGTCTCCAGGGTGCCGAGGTGGTCGCGCGGGTCCTCGTCCGGGCCGATCTCGGTGATCCGCAGGTCTGGGTGGCTCGGGAGAAGGCGGCGCAGCTCCGCTGGGCCGAGGTCGTTCAAGTGGTAAAGCGTGACCAGATGTTCGGACGGGTCGGGCATGTGTGTACTCCGGTGTTCGGGGGGCGTGGTGGCCACCCCGGCGGCTCGTGACACCGCAGATCATCGAGCGTACGCTGAGATTCGTCAACGGTTAACCGTAGACCGATTCTGAAATGTTTCCGTGCCACCGGAGGAACCGCTCGCCCATGTCTGCGCAGACCACCGTCATCACCCCGCTGACCACCCCGTTCACCCCGGACGGCGAGCTCGACCTGGTCGCTGCCCGCGAACTTTTCCGCTTCACCGCCGACACCACAGGCCAGCTGATGATTGCTGGGACGACCGGGGAGTTTCCCGCCCTGGACCGTAAGGAGCGGCGCCAACTGACCGAACTCGCTCTGGAGGTTGGAGGGCCGGACGCCGCAATGGCACACGTCGGCGCCCCCGATGCGCACACGGCCGTGGCCCTCACCCACGACGCGGTCTCCGCGGGCGCCACCCGGCTCGCGGCGCTCACCCCCTACTACCTGCCCGCCGAGGCGGACGAGCTTCGGGACTACTTCCGGCGTGTACGGCAGGCCGCCGGGGACGCCGAGCTGTACGCGTACCTCTTCCCCGAGCGCAGTGGCATCACCGTCACCCCTGAGCTGTTCGCGCAGCTGGCGGGAGAGTGCGACCTGGCCGGCGTCAAGCTGAGCGGTTCTCCGTCCACCGAGGTCGCCGCGTATCGTGCTGTACTTCCGGCGGAGTTCACCGTCTACTCGGGCAACGACGCCCTGCTCACCACGGTGCTCGACGAGGGCGGTGCGGGCGTGATCTCCGGCTGCTCCGGTGCGCTCCCCGAGCCCTTCCTGGAGCTGGCCGCCGCCAAGCTGGCCGGTGCCGGAGCCGACGAACTCGCGACGCTGCAGGAGCGAGTGGACCGCGTCGTCGCCTTGCTGGGTCCGAGCGCCGGACGGATCAAGCACGCCCTGCGCGTTCGCGGCCTGCCGGCTGGATCCTCCCGCATGACCGTCGGCGCCCCGGAGGCGACGACGGCGGCTGAGATCGAGAAACTGGTCGCGGATCTGGTCGGCTGAGTTCCGGCGAGGAGCCACGGCGAGCGGCGGGTGCACGAGCGATCGTGCAGCCGCCGCGTCGTGCGTGGCCGGACGATGTCAGCCCTCGCGCTGTGTCGGGCCAGGGCGTGGGCCGTTGTCCGTGTCGCCGGATACAGGTCCCGGTACAGGCCGTACAGCCGGTCGTAAGCAACCCCCACGGCCGGGTACGGCCGGCGCTGCTCGCGCGCGGGATTCCGGACTGCGATGTCCGCCTCCACTGTCCGATGCGCGGACAGCCAGGCGGCACCGCAACTGGCGCCGACCGTGGCGGCGGGGATGACCTGCGGCAGCCCGGTGACATCGGAGACGATCTGCGTCCACAGCCCGCCCCGCGTGCCGCCGCCGACCGCGACGACGCGCTTGATCTCGGCGCCCGCCTCCCCCATCACCTCTATGTTGTGCCGTACGCGGTACGCCGGGCCTCCAGCGCGGCGCGGTACAGGTCGCCGCGGGTGTGCTCGGCGGTGAGGCCAGCAATCACACCGCGTGCCTGGGGTCGGCGATCGGCGTGCGCTCACCGGCGAAGTACGGCAGCATCGTGAGACCGCGCACGCCGACGCCGCTCTCAGCGGCCTCCGCGAGCAGGACGGCATGATCGGGCGAGCCGAACAGGCCGCGTAGCCACTCGGTGACCGCTCCCGAGGTGGCCATGCCACCGGCGAGGGAGCGCGTGCCGGGGAAGGCGCCTACGGTGCTCCACAGCTCCGGCACCCGCGACTGCCCCGTGACGGTGGCGACGAGGAACATCGTCGTGCCGTACATGAGCATCAGATCGCCCGGTCCTGTCGCACCGACGCTGACGGCCTCGGTCCAAGCATCAATGGTGCCGGTGCCCACAGCGGCCGGCCGAACCAGGCCCGCATCTGCTCCAGGTGCCCGACGTCCCCCCGGATGGTGCCGTCCGCCAGCCCCGCCGAAGTCCGCGCGAGAACGAACCCGGCGAGCACGTCGGTCTCGAACTGCTCCAGTTCCTCCGCCGAGACCGGATCGCGGAACTCGCGCGGATCGCCTACGGCTGCCAGCGCCAACCCAAGCCTTCTCACCTTCACCCCGATCGCAGACCGATCGAACGAAGTGAGAACACTTCACGAACCTGAAGTTACGTCACCGGCTCGAAGAACACTCCAAGGAGACAGAACACCGTGGCCACGGGGACAAGGATTCAGCCAGGCTCAGGGGAACTCATGGGATGTCGCACAGAGGCCGGAGAAGGTAATGAGCTGGCGAGGCTTGAGGCAGTCTGCACGACTACGGTCTGACCCCACCACCGTCGCACTGGTGCCTGTCGTAACCGTCCGTGCGCAGGAAGCCGGACCCCGGTCCGGAGCTTCAAGATCGTCCCGTGACGGATTCCGGGCTCCCTTGGCAAGGATGGAATGAGGGCGTCTGCCAGCAACGTCACGGACATGTGGCTACGTTGAAGCGCAGGTCAGCGTCGACGCGGGCACTCTGGCAGCCGGAAAATTGCAGGAGTCGGTGACCTGCGGCCTCGGCGGGCACGAATCAGCGGAATTGACCGGTGACCGGTCTTGCCGAAGAGGTCCTTGCGGATCCGGTCGGCCTGGTCGTGCGGCTGGTCGGAAAACGTCGAAAAGCACCTGCCCGCCGAGCACGTCCGCGACATTGTCCTCACGGTCGTACGTGCACGAGCCCGTCGCCGCAGCCTCGCCCAGGCCCTGCACGATGACCCGTCGCTGCTGCGGACCGGACGGCCACCGGCGCCCTACTGCGTCGCCAAACTGCTGATGGCCCTGAACGATGCTGGCGCCCAAAACATCGCACTGCCCAGCTGCGGCGAGTGCGGACGCGCATACCGCTACGTCGGCAGCAGCACCGGAGGACGGTGGGGATGCTCACCCTGCTTCGACAAGTCGGCCGTCTGCGCGGGCTGTCACGAAGAACGACGCGCTCCTACGCTCGACCAGCGAAAAGACCGTTCTCAAGCCCGGAAAGACAACAATTTCTAAAGAGCCGCCATTCAAGACCTGCCACACGAGCCGCAACGACCCGGTGTCGTCGATCTCTGCGATGTGTCGGCTTCGTGTCAGTGAGAGCGTGTCAGCCACGGTCGGGCGGGAGGACCGTGTTCTTGCTGATCGTCGGCCCGTGGACGACGGTGGTACTTCGCGGCCTCGCAGCTGTCATGGGGCGGTACATCCCCAGATGGCGCACTGCCACGAAGACGGCACATCGCAGTCGGACTGCTGTTCTTCGCACCTCATGATCGGCACACTGGGCCAGAGGGTTGGTCTGCCAGGTAGAGCGACCGTTCGCTTCGAGTGAAGGACCGATGGATCGCTCGGCAAATCTTCCTGATGGAGAAGGTCGGATCAGGTAGAGACACGTCCCATAGGCGAGTCTTTCCGTCCTCGCCGCTGGTGGCGAGGGTGCGGCCGTTAGGGCTGAACGCCACCGACCACACAATGCCAGCGCGCCCAGTCAAGGTAGTGCGCGGCTTACCAGTCGCCACATCCCACAGGCGCACCGTTTTGTCGCTACCGCCGCTGGCGAGGGTGCGGCCATCCGGACTGAACGCCACCGACCACACAATGCCAGCGCGCCCAGTCAAGGTAGTGCGCGGCTTACCAGTCGCCACATCCCACAACCGGATCTTCCCATCCCCATCACCGCTGGCGAAGGTGCGGCCATCCGGACTGAACGCCACCGATCGCACTCCTGTGTATCCGGTCAAGGTAGTGCGTGGCTTACCAGTGGCCACATCCCACAACCGGATCTTCCCATCCTCACCACCGCTGGCGAGGATGCGGCCATCCGGACTGAACGCCACCGACCACACAATGCCAGCGCGCCCAGTCAAGGTAGTGCGCGGCTTACCAGTCGCCACATCCCACAACCGGATCTTCCCATCCTCACCACCGCTGGCGAGGATGCGGCCATCCGGACTGAACGCCACCGACCACACAATGCCAGCGCGCCCAGTCAAGGTAGTGCGCGGCTTACCAGTGGCCACATCCCACAACCGGATCTTCCCATCCTCACCGCCGCTGGCGAGGATGCGGCCATCCGGACTGAACGCCACCGACCACACAATGCCAGCGCGCCCAGTCAAGGTAATGCGCGGCTTACCAGTCGCCACATCCCACAACCGGATCTTCCCATCCTCACCGCCGCTGGCGAGGATGCGGCCATCCGGACTGAATCCCACCGACCATCCGTAGCCGGTGTGCCCAGTCAAGGTAGTGCGCGGCTTACCAGTCGCCACATCCCACAACCGGATCTTCCCATCCTCACCGCCGCTGGCGAGGATGCGGCCATCCGGACTGAACGCCACCGATCGCACGGTACCTCTGCCTCCGGTCAAGGTAGTGCGCGGCTTACCAGTCGCCACATCCCACAACCGGATCTCTCCGTAATCGCCGCCGCTGGCGAGGATGCGGCCGTCAGGGCTGAACGCCACCGATCGCACTCCTGTGTATCCGGTCAGGGTAGAGCGTGGCTTGCCGGTGGCCACATCCCACAACCGAATCTTCCCGTAATCGTCGGCGCTGGCGAGGGTGCGGCCGTTGGGGCTGAACGCCACCGATCGCACAATGCCAGCGTGCCCAGTCAGGCGGCGTTGGAGAGGGAGCGCTGCAGCGGAGAAAAGGCTGGCGGTGGCCTCCTTCGTCGGACTGGTCTGGTAGGCCTGCACTGCCAGGAGCGAGGACAAGTCAGGGTTCGATCGCAGGAGGCCGGCTGACTGTCCGGCCAGCTGACGAGAAAACGTGGCGCGCTGGGCACTAACCGCCTGGTGGCGTTGCTGCTCACTGGTGCGGTACTGCTGCCAGGCAATCAGCCCAGCGGTCAGGGCGAGCACAAGCAGGATCGACAAGGTGACGGTGAACTGGCGTAGGCGCTGGGTGGTGCGAGCTGCAGTTTGTTCTTCTCGGTGGCGAGCGGTTGTGCTGTCGGTGAGGAAGTCCTTTTCCAGCACGGTGAGGTCACTGTTGCCGTCGGTGGTGACGAAGGCTTCTTCGGCGGAGGCAAGTCGGGTGCCACGGTACAGCGCCCCGGCATCGCGGCCGAGGTCGTTCCAGGTATGGGCGGCTTCGGTGAGTTGGCGATGGAGGCGTAGGCGTTCGCGGGCGTCGTCGATCCATTCCCGGAGCCGGGGCCAGGCGGCGATGAGGGCTTCGTGGGCGAGGTTCACCGTGCTGCCGTCGAGGGTGACCAATCGTGCTTTCACCAACCGCTCCAGCACCGCAGCCCTAACGGAGGACGTGCTGGTCTCCAGCTCCGCCCGGGGTGCAGGCCGCCGGGTGTCCTCTGCGCCTTCTCCTGGGCTGATCAGGCGCAGCAGAATCCTGCGGGCGCCAGCGGCCTGGTCGTGGGATAGCTGGGTGTAGAGGTCTTCGGCGGTTTGGGCGAGAGCGCCTGCCAAGCCGCCAGCGGCGTTGTAGGCGGTGAGGGTGAGCGTGCGGCCGGTGCGGCGGCGCCAGGTCTCCAGGAGGGCGTGGGACATCAACGGCAGCCCGCCGGGGCTATCGGTGACGTCTTCGATGATCTTTGCGGTCAGTGCGCGTTCGACGATCAGGCCTGCTGCGGCCGCTGGTTTGACGATGGCCTGGCGCAGTTCGGCCGGGCTCATGGGGCCGACCAGCAAGGTGGCCTCGCGCAGTGCGGCGGCCAGCAGGTGGTGCTCGGCGCAGCGGCTGAGGAAGTCCGCGCGCACCGCGATGATGACGCGCAGCCGACTTGCCGGGTCGGTGGCGGCCAGGAGGTGGTCGATGAACTGGTTGCGTTCGTGTGGCGGTGTGCCCAGGGTGTAGAGCTCTTCGAACTGGTCGACGATCAGCACGGTGTCGCCGTCCTCCTCCGCCGCTGCCAGACGCTGGGCGTGGGTGCGCAGAGGGTACTCGCCAGGGGTGATCACGCGGATCGCCGCCGGCTGCGGTCCGCGATCGGCAGGTGCGCGCAGGAGGGGGATGAAGCCGGCGCGCAGGAGAGAAGACTTGCCGCTGCCCGAAGCACCCACCAACGCCACCAGACGGTGGGTATGGATCCGGTCGGCGAGCTGCGCTACGAGGTCCTCCCGACCGAAGAACAAATCTCTGTCATCAGGCTCGAACCGTGCCAAACCCCGGTAAGGCGCATAGGCGACGTCATCGGTTCCCGGCTCGGCGATCGCTTCGCCAGCCGCGGCACGCCAGCGTCGTTCCCACTCGTTCGAATCCGCGCCGCGGACCCGCACGTAGGCCAGCACCACCCCAAGGGACGGCAGCTGCTCGCCCGCCGCGGCCCTGGACAGCGTGGCAACCGAATACTCAGTGCGCTGCGCCATGGCTCGGTAGGTCAGGCCTCCCGCCTCCTGGCGCAGCTTGCGTAACTCGTAAGCGAAGCGCTGTACCGGTCCGGCCGCGGGGTCCAACGGACCTTCACGACGCCCCATCCCCATCCCCCCAAGCAGCACGATCAGTGAAGGGACCACCTTGGCACCGCGTTGCGCCTGCTGCAACGCCTCTGAACAGCGTCTTTGCGTCGTCTGTCCTCGGCGCGGAGCGATCCGGCGCTTTGTTTCATGTGGCGGCCGGGGCCTGCGCAACAAACAGCCGCCCCAGAAGGCTTATCCCGCGGCCAACCGCATCAGGCGCCGCACCACGAACCGGAAAGAGAGAAAACGCATGCGACCGAATGTTGTGACGAGGACACTCGTCAGTCTCACCGCTGTCGCCGGAATCGCCGCGGGGAGCCTGGCGGGCGCCAGCGTCAGCCTCGCAGCACCCACGCCGGCTGCGAAGACGGCCGCGAGCTCCCAGGCCGCCGTTCCGTTCGCGGTGAACAACCTCGGACTGAGCACCGCGCAGGCGAAGAAGCATCAGGTTGGGTTGAGGGACAACTGGGGCTACACCGGCGACATCGACGGGCTGCTTGGCACCGACAGCTGGAAGGCGATGCAGCACTTCCTCAAGAAGTACTGGGACTATAACGATGAGATCGACGGAATCGTCGGAAGCAACACGGTGAAGGCGTTGCAGCGCTGGCTGAAGAAGTACTACCGCTACACCGGTGACATCGACGGGATCGCGGGGTCGGGGACCAAGGACGCGTTCAAGCGGTACGCCAACAGCCTCTAGGACTGCGGTCACCGACTGGCGGGGCACCGTGAATCGAGCCTGGCCCAACTGGGCCCGAAGACGTGCTTCCGATGCGTCGGTGCCTGGCTCAGACCGCTGCCGTTCACGCTGTATACCCGGGTGCCGTCCACCGGGCCCGTACGTCTCCCACACGGGGGTTCGGAGACGCTCCTGGCTCCGCCAACGGCTGGCCCGGCCGGCCCCCGGGACCGATCGCACAGCACAGCGGAGTGTCGGCGGCGGAGGCTGATCACTGCCGTCGTGTTGGGGGAACCGTGCACTCAAGCATGGACGAGCCACGATAGGACCATCCGGCAACCGCGCATCCCGCGATCAGGGGAGCCGCCCGAGGGGGGCGAGTCGCGCTGTCCCGGCCAAGACCGGGACAGCGCGACAGACCGGGTAGTTCAGAGCGGAGGAGGCGCATCGGTGCTCCTTTTCGCCGCCGACAGCGAAAGGCAGAGCCAGGGACTCCTGACCATCACCTTCCTGTGGGGCAGAGCGGCCGGGCTTCATGCCCCACCAGGACAAACAACTTTCTCTCAAGCCGCATGTCACACATCGCGATCCTCTGTGCACTTCTATACGTCGATGGCGGTACGAGGAGTTACCGCCGCAGAGCGATGTGAGGAGCCGCATGGAGATCGCGGTCGCGACAGCTGTGGGAACGGCGTGTGTCGCGCGCCTGCTGTACGTGTGGATCGGCAACTGTGACCGGGCGCGCCTGGCCCGGCTGCGGGAGCAGGCCATCAGCGAGCGTGTGCGGACGCTGCCGCCGGGCAGCACGCTGACCGAGCAGCACGACGGGGTCGGGGTCTGCGTTCGGGTCCGGGTCGGGGTGTCGGCGGGGGGCTCGTGGATAAGCCTCATCTCAGGGCCTCTACTTCTACGCTCCCGGTGCATTTCCCAAGTCAACGCAAGTCGTCCGTCCCGGCCGCTCGTAACGAAGTGATCCGCGCCGGCTTCGCTGCCCACTACGAGGAGAACATGGCGGGCCTGATCCGGTTCGTCATGCGGTACGGAGCCACCCCGTACGAGGCTGCCGACGCGGCCCAAGGCGCCTACATAGAGGCGTTCCGGGTCTGTCATCTGCTCACGTGCCCGGCGGCTTGGCTGCGCAAGGTGGCCTTTCGCCAGTACCTGCGTCAGGCTCCTCGCCCGCAGGAGGAGCTGACAGACGAGGTGCCGGACCGGCCGGCATTTTCCTGCCCCTTAGAGAAGGTGGTACTCAAAGATGAAGAGACGCAGGTGTACGAGGCTCTGGCCAGCTGCCGATGAGGCAGCGGCAGGTGATCGCCTGGCATTTGGACGGTTTCTCGAGCAACGAGAACGCGGAAGCGCTGGAGATGCGGCCTCCAGCGGTCCGGCAGAACCTCGCCCGCGCCCTGCTCAAGGAAGCGCTGGGTCTGGCTCCAGGAGCTCCCGGAGGAGCGCAGTGACCCACTTCGACTCGTCCGACGCGGCGCTAGACGCACTTCTCGCCCAGGCCGACGCCGGTGTACTGCAATCCGTGACCGAAAGCCTCGACGCCACGCGCGGCGCGGGCTTGGTGCACTGGCACGCGGTCCCGGACGATGATGTCCCGCTGGCCAGCCCGCCCGATATGTACGCCCCTTTTCGTGGCCTGCACATCCACGGTGATATCGAGGCCATCGCCGAGCCAGGCGACACCGAGACCTCAGGCACACCGGACAGCCAGCACTCCACCCTCGCTGAACTGATGGCCACCGCCCACCGTGACCACGAAGTGCTGACCGAGCTCCTCGGCCAGTTCACCCTCTCCGGCATGACCTACCTGCTGCACACCCAGCTCAAGGCACGGATCGGCTACCTGCACAAACGCCTGGCCACAGCCGCCTCCTCCAACGATCGCGGTCTGAACGGCACCCGGGCCGCGCATCTCACGCTCGCGGTGTGGGACAGCACACGCCACATCCGCCGACGACTGGAACAAGGCAAGGACGACGCCCTGCCACCCGGGGCTGTGCTGCAGGCCATCGCCCTGTGCACGTCGATCATCGACGCCATGGAGGTCATCCGGGACACGCTCTTCGATCTGTTCGGTATCGAAGCCACACCCACACCCGCTCACCGGGGATACGCCGAGCGGTTCTCAGCATAATTCCGCCGGCCCGGGCGGACAGTCGCCGTTCGAGTCGTCCGCGCTCGGCTTGCTCGCCCTCGGCTGATTCAGTCCGGGGCGGTGGTCCGGCCCCCCGGCCGGACGGAGAAGGCCGAGCGCAGCGGCATGCATCCTGACGTACGCCTTGCTCCACCTTCCTCCTCACTCACTTGGGCCGGGGTCGGGACGTACGGAACGATGTCGTCCTCCTTCGGGTCCACTGACCATGGGGGTGAGCTGCGACCTTTGGCGCAGCGCCCGGCGGAGGCGCGGGCAGTTGTGGGCGGGGTTGTCGGCCTGTCCATCGGGGCGGTTGCCGGAGACGTTCTCGCATCGTGATCTCGCCGAGGGCTCGTGGTCGGCAAAGCGGTCAACCCGGCTTGCTGCGCTGTCCGTACCCCGCGACGCCACAGTCGTCGGGCTTCTTCCTCTGGTGCGGTAGGAGAATGCCAGCGATGAAGTTCTCCACCCGGTGGTGGACCGACTCGAAGAACGCCCGCTCGTAGCCGATCCAGACCTCCGGCGCGTCATCCAACATCCGGTAGCCTCACGTCTTGTCCCAGGTCACCGGCGGAAGTCCCTTCGCGGCGGCGACCTGGCGCAGGTGCGCGAGCCCGGTGTGGACCTGCGCGCGGGTGCGCTCGGTGGCCGCCATCAGCTGGACGATCGTTAGGCCGGCGGGACGGGCCTCCAGCAGGGCGGACAGGATGGCTTCGGCGTGGACGTGAGCGGGAACGCCCCGCCCCATCGCTACTCGCCCGAGCCCTTCAGCAGCTTCTGAAGCTGCTCGTCCAGGTCGGCCTCGCCGCGGGTGACCGCGTTCTCGATCCAGTCCGCCGACGCCCGCACCCGTGCAAGGCCCCGCAGGATCGTCTCGCGTTCTGCGTCGTCGTAGGGCTCACCGCGCAGGTTCGGCACGATCCTTCCGGCGGTGACGGTGAACTGCGTGCAGACCGCGACCAAATCCATGAACTGGGTGTTGTGCTCCATGCGCCGCAGCTGGTCCAGTTGCGGGGCGGCTTCCTCCTGCCCGTACTGGACCTGCTGGCGGAACTGGTCGGACTGCGCCTCGTTCACGGCATGTCTGGCCATGTCGTCGGCCATCGCCTTCGAGGCGACCGCCGGGCGGCGCAGGAAGTCGGTGGCCACCCGCGCGGCCACCTGGTCGTCGGCGGCCAGATCATGGATCGCGTCCACCTTCTCCTGCACGCTCTCGGGGGTTTCGACCTTCCAGCCGATGATCCGCTTCGCGCTGTCGTGCGTCCAGCGCGCGGGCCCGCCGCGCGGGTTGGACGGGGGGTTGTCGACCGCCTCGAAGCGTTCCTGCTCATCGGGGATGGAGGCGAGGATCTTGTGGATGGTGTGGGAGACTCCCGTCCGCCAGCGTTCCTTCGGCCAGCGCGAGGCCACCCACCGGTAGTCCCGGACCGTCGAATAGGCCAGGGCCGACGTCCTCGGCGAACATCCGGATCGCCTCGCTGACCGTGAACAACTCCTCGCTCCCCGACGGGTTCGCGCCTCCGTAGGAGCGCATCGGCTCGATCTCCAGGCCGGCGTCCCCGAGCTGCCACTGGACGCCGCTCATCGTCTCGACCCAGTCCCGCCCCAGCTTGACCAACTCGTCGTAGCGCTGCCGGGTCACACTGCCGACCATCCCGGTCATCCGGACACCACCCCCACGAGCCCCGGGGACAACACCCTCGCGTGCCGTCAATTCGCCCTGGAAACCCGCCACTTCGCACCATCCGACCGCCTCGCCCGGCAGAGAAAGGCGTACGGCCCCGGCGCCCGAAGCAGCCCCCACCGGCACCAAGGCTCACACCCCGCCGAACTGCGCACGCCGTGTGTGCCAGGCCCGTTTGCGGCAGGCGGAAGAGCAGTAGACCGCGGAGACCAGGCGGTCGACACCGACCGTCCACACCGCCCCGCACTGCGGACACGAAGCCGTCACGCCGGCCTTCACCGCCTCCGTCCGAGCCTTTGCCCGCCGCATCCGCCGCCAGTGCCGCGAACGGCACGCGTCCTCGCAGAACACCGCCGTCGACTTCGCCGACGGCATCAGCGGACCACCGCATCCCCGGCACAACCGCGGCCCGGAAGCGTCATCCGTGATCACGGTCAGCTTCAGCCGAGGCGCTCCGTCCCTGCCCATGCAGCCACCGTAGAGCGAGACCCGATGTCCACCCAGGTGTTGCCCGTGACGGTCAGCAGTACGGTGGTTGGTTGGTCAGGGACGCTGCCACCCTCATCCACACGAGCAATTGTCAAGACCTGTGGATGGGAGCCGCACCGACCCAGTGGTGATAGGTGTCTACGTCGACGTTGCTGCCGCACACGATGGTGACTACGTGTCGGCCGGCGAAGCGGTCGCGGTCTTCGAGGATCGCTGCGATGCCGAGCGCGGCCGACGGTTCGACGACGAGGCCGGCGTGGTCGAGGAGCATCCGCATACCGGCGGTGATCGACGCCTCCTGGACCAGGACGGCGTCGTCAGCGACCAGGAGGAGGTCGTCCAGGACAGCCGGGATGGGACGCCGGCCGGCGACGCCGTCAGCGATGGTGTTGGTCGAGTCGGTGGTGACGACGCGCCGCCCGCGCCACGAGTGGGTCATCGCCGGTGCGCCCAGCGGCTGGACGCAGATCACCTCGACTTCGGGCGCCAATGCCTTCACCACATGCCCCACACCGGTGGCCAGCGCCCCGCCGCCGAGAGCAATCAGGACGGCGTCGAACGACGGCACCGTGTTCACCAGTTCCAGGCCGATGGTCGCCGCGCCCTCCCAGGTCTCGATGTCCAGGCTGTCCTCGACCAGCCGGATGCCGTCGTACCGCGCGATGGCCGCCGCCCGCTCGCGCGCCAACTCGTGGTCGCCGTCCACCAGCTCCAGCCTGGCGCCCAACGCGCGGATGCGGTCAAGCTTGGCCACAGTCGCAAAGCGGGACGCCACGACAGTCACCTCAAGCCCCCGGCCGCGACCGGACCAAGCGAGGGCCTGGCCAAGATTGCCCGCGCTGGCGCACACCACGTCTCGCGAGCCATTCTCGGCGAGCAGGCTCGCGACTAGCTCGGTGCCGCGAGCCTTGAAGCTGCGCACCGGGTTCGCCGTTTCGAGCTTGATGCTCACCGTGCACCCGAGGCCGGGCTCAAGCGCCTCGCAGCAGTACAGCGGAGTGTCGAGGAAAACCGGGTCGATTACCCGGCGGGCCGCCCGGATCCGAGCAGTGTCGAGGCGCGTCTTTTGCACGACACAGCAGCGTAGCGCGAGTAATAGTTCAAATCCTATGGACCAACGGGGGCAGTTCAGGCTGCCTGAGCTTCGGGGCGTTCGACGAGGTGTCCGCGTTCGAATCGGGCTCCGGCGCGGACGAGAGCGACGAGGTGGGGTGCGTTCACGGCCCGCCACCGCTGTTGGGCGGACTCCACGAGCTTGAAGACCATGGCGAGCGCAGCAGCCGCACTGCCGGCGCCCCGGGTGACCTTCGTGCGGAGCCGGACGGTGGCGAAGGTGGACTCGATGGGATTCGTGGTGCGCAGGTGGATCCAGTGCTCGGCGGGAAAGTCGTAGAACGCGAGCAGTTCGTCCGTGTCGTCGGTGATCTTCTTGACGGCCTTGGGGAACTTCGCCCCGTAGGTCTTGGCGAACGCGGCGACGGCCTGGAGGGCGTGGTCGCGGTCTTCTGCGTTGTAGATGTCCTCCAGGGCCTTCTTCGCTCCGGGCTGGGCGGACTTCGGCAGAGCGTTCGCGACGTTGGCGATCTTGTGAACCCAGCACCTCTGGTGGCGGGCCTCGGGAAACACCTGGGCCAGGGCCTTCCAGAAGCCGAGCGCCCCATCGCCGACCGCGAGGACGGGAGCACGCATCCCGCGCCGAGCGCAGTCGCGCAGCAGATCCGCCCAGGAGTCGGCTGATTCGCGGTAGCCGCCACTCATGGCGATCAGCTCCTTGGTGCCGTCCGCACGCACGCCCATCAGCACGAGCACGCACGACTTCGCATCGTGCAGGCGTATGCGCAGGTGGATGCCGTCGGCCCAAACATAGACGTAGTCGCTGCCGGACAGGTCACGCTCGCTGAACGCGGTGTGATCAGCCTGCCACTGCGTGGTGAGCCGGGTGATGGTGGCCGGGGACAGGCCGGCCGCCGAGCCGAGGAACTGCTCCAGCGCGGGCACAAAGTCGCCGGAGGACAGGCCATGCAGGTAGAGCAGGGGCAGCACCTCGCTGATCTTCGGGGACTTGCGGCACCACGGCGGCAGGATCTTCGAGGAGAACCGCATCCGCTCGCCGGTCGCCTCGTCGACGCGCTTGTCGTTCACCCGCGGGGCCTTCACCTCGACCACCCCGGCCGCGGTCGTGACCTCCCTCGGCTGGTGGTAGCCGTTGCGGACCACCAGGCGGCGCCCGCGCTCATCGCGCTGGTCAGTCAACTCGGATAGATAGGCGTTGGCTTCAGCTTCCAGGGCGGCGGCCAGCATCCGTCTCGCGCCCTCGCGGACGATGTCGTCGATCAAGGAGCCGGTCTCGGTCGTTCCATCGGCATTCACTACGCTCAGCACGGGCGTGCCTTCCCGACCGACGGTGCAACGTCGGCCTACTCGATGACCAGAAGTCGATCACTCGGGAAGGTACGCCCTTCGCGTACGCCCGAAGTCGATCCACAGGTCATGAGCATTGCTCCATCCACACCCCGAACAGCCGATAAAAGCTAGGCAGAGTTCCCTGTGCTTGAACGGTCCGCGTGTCTGTCGAGATGACACCCGGAATCCCCAGGAGCGTCGAGGCCACTGAAGCCGACTGCCAGCGGACCGTAAGAGTAGATGGGGCCGCAGCAGCGGCCACTGAAGCCTTCGGCGGTGCGGAGAGACTGACCGCGACCGCCTTCTCGATGGCCGCACGTGCTTCTTCCGCCGACCGCAGATCAGCTGCGAACCGGTCCCGCGCGTATTCACGGCCACCGTCCTCGCCGAGGCGTCCCATTCGGTCATCTCTGTGCAGGCACAGTCGTCACCGTGAGGACCGTCAAGGCAACGCCCATGGCGGCCGCGCTGACGTAGCTGCGCGAGGACGTCGAAGCGGTACGACGGCACGGCCGACGGGAATGTGACGCGACGCGCGGACGACGACCTGGAGCCGCTGCTCCGTGCGGTACCTTCGCCGCGACGGTGGCAACCCGGGCGGGCAGCTGCTCGTAGGATTGCGGCCTGTCCTCCACCACGGGCAAAGGACAGGCCGCCTTGCTTTTCACGGATTTTCTATGGGCGGCTCACCACCACACCCCCGTCCGCAGCGCGTGCCAGGTCTCCGGGCCGACGATGCCGTCGGACGCGAGCCCTGCGTGATTCTGCACGGTTATGAGCGCTCTGACAGTGGCACGGTCGGCGATGCCGTTCACGGGAAGCGGCGGGTTGTAGCTAGTCCAGCTGGTGTTCTCATTGATCAGGCACTGGACCTCGACCACTCGTTTATCCGGGTACGTGCCGCCCGCCCGCACTGGCCCGTCCCCGTTGTAGTACCCGCACGAGTAAGCCGGGTGGACTGTGGCCGGACTGGTGGTGGCGATCGCCGGGACGACGGCGAGACAACCGGCGAGCGCCACGGCCGCGCTGAGGAGCAAGACGCGCTTGCGTGTGCCCATCGTCGTCCCCCGGGAGCTGTCAGCACCCGGGGTGCGTCAGCGCGTGCCAGGTGTCTGGGCCTACGATGCCGTCGACCGCGTAGCCGCAATGGAACTCACTGTTCGTGCCCTTCTGGAACGCCACCACCGCGTTGTAGGTGTGGGTGCCGAAGTCGCCGTCGACCGGGGGGTTGCCGAGGTAACCACTGTAGCCCCAGTGCACCAGCAGGCACTGAGCCTCCCTCACAGCCGGGCCGGCGGAGCCCCGCGAGATGGTGGGATGGGAGGTGACGGGGGTACAACCGTAGGCGGCCGGCGAAGCGCTGGTGGCCGCCGGAGCCGCGGCTGGGGCGGCGGTGGCTGCCGGGGCGGCGGCGATCAGGCCGCCACTGAGCAGGGCCGCGCCGGTGAACGTTGCGGCGCGGGAGATCAACGACATGCTTACCTCCAGTGAAAGACGGCCGGATGCCTGAGCGAGACAGGCGTCGGGGCCGGATGCGGGACATGATCCGATGGCCGGCGCCGACCCCCGTGAAGCTGTCCGGCGCTGGCCAGTACCAGGTTTTCGGGCCGACGCGTTGTTGCGCACCCTCGTTCCACGGCATGCAACAAAAAACTCCAAGGCACTGCGGTACTCGGGGACTGACCGAAAACCGCAGGTCAGCAGAGTTGTATGGGAACCAGGGCGGTTCAATTTCCGCTCTTCCTGCAAAGCGCGGGGTGGCAGCAGGCGAGTTGCCCGGGCCGGGTGTCCGGCGCCGTGCAGCGAATTGAGTCTGTGCTCCCCATCGGACTGGGTAACGGCTTGTGCTGGCTCCACTGTTGTCGTGATGCTTCGGCAGGGCTACCGATTCGATCTGCTTCGAATAGCTGGACAGGAGGGCTGGTATGACTGTGCGCATCCATTTCACCAGCGACGACCTGCGACGGGTGACGATGGCGCAACGCCCGGCCCCGCTGTGGGAGATTGAGCGAAGTCTGCGTGCCCTGCAATCCATGGACGACTTGAAGCCTCCCCTTGTGAGTGGACACCTGGAGACTGGAACCTGAGGTTCCAGAGGAAGTAGTGCCAGGTGGGTAGTCAGTACTCGAAGCGGTATTCGGAGGAGTTCAAGCGGGACGCGATAGCGTTGGCCCGCTCCTCCAGCAAGACGATCACGGAGGTCGCGCGGGATCTGGGCGTGAGTCCGGAGAGCCTGCGCGGCTGGGTCAAGCGTGACCGGATCGACCGCGGTGAGGGCGGGGCGGGTGAGCTGACCAGCGTGGAGCGCGAGAAGCTCAAGCAACTGCGCCGGCAGAACGTCGCACACCAGCCGAGAGTGTTGCCTTGACCGGTTGAATCTAACAGGCCATCTCATTTGGCGTGTTCGATAACCTGCCGGGGTGGGGATTGTCGAGCGGCTGGTGCCGGATGAGTTGTGGGAGTTGTTCCAGCGGG
>NZ_BAAAIF010000082.1:0-43298 GCF_039525925.1 Streptomyces javensis
CGCGCCGCTCGGGGAGCCCGTGGCACGGCTGACCGCCGCCCATGGCGCGGCCGCCGTCCCCGCGGCCGCCTGCGGCGCCACCGCGCTCGTCCTGCTGGTCCACGCGTTCGGCGCCCTGTGCCGGGCCTCCGCCCATGGCGACCCCGGCGCGCATACCGCCCGGGCCGCTCATGACACCCGTACGACCCGCACCGCCCCGGACCGCGCCCCATAAGGCGTCCACCGCGCCCCGGAAGGGGCCCACCGCGTCCGTAACGCCACCGCGCCCGTAAGGCGCGCACCGCGTCCGTAAGGCGCCCACCGAACCCGCCACCCCCCGTCCTTCCCCCTCAATGAGTCCGAGGAGCAACCACATGAGCTGCGACATGACCGATCAGCGCGCCGGTACGGGGAGGCGCGACCGATGAGAGTCCTGTTGCTCGGGTCCGGCGGATTCCTCGGCCGCTATGTGGCCGAACACCTGCTCGCCGACCCCGCCGTCCAGCTCACCGCGCTCGGCCGCGGCGACGACGCCGATGTGCGGTTCGACCTCTCCAATGGCAGCCCGGGCGCGCTCACCCGCTTCCTCAACGCGGTCCACCCCGGCGTGGTGATCAACTGCGCCGGGGCCACCCGCGGCGGAGCGCGCGAGCTCACCCGGCACAACACCGTCGCCGTGGCCACCGTCTGCGAGTCGCTGCGCCGCAGCGGCTGCGGCGCCCGCCTCGTCCAGATCGGCTGCTCCTCCGAGTACGGGCCCTCGCAGCCCGGCTCGTCGACCGCCGAGGACGCCGTGCCGCGCCCCGGCGGCCCGTACGGCGTGAGCAAGCTCGCCGCCACCGAGCTGGTGCTGGGCTCCGGGCTGGACGCGGTGGTGCTGCGGGTCTTCTCGCCCGTGGGCCCGGGCACTCCGGCCGGTTCGCCGCTGGGGCGGCTCGCGGAGGCGATGCGGCGCGCGATGCAGTCCGGGGAGAACGAGCTCAAGCTGAGCGGCCTGGGCGTGCAGCGCGACTTCGTGGACGTACGGGATGTGGCGCGGGCGGTCCACGCCGCCTCGCTGTCGGCCGCGCAGGGCGTGGTCAACATCGGCAGCGGACGCGCCGTAAGGCTGCGCGAGGCGGCCTCCGTGCTCGCCAGGGTCGCCGGCTTCGGCGGCGCCCTGCACGAGATCGACACCCCGCCGGGGCGCGGGGGACCGCATCACGTCCCGGCCGCCGCGGTCCACGTCCCGGCGCCCGCCCATCCCCACGGCGCGGCCCACGGCCATGCCACCGCCCCCGCCCACCCCCAGGTGGCGGGCGAGCACGGCGGCGGCCCGGCAGGCGCGGGCGGCGCCACCACCTACCCCTACCCGGACGGCTGCGGCAGCTGGCAGCAGGCCGATGTGCGCACCGCCCGCGACCGGCTCGGCTGGCGCTCCAGGATCCCGCTGGAGGAGTCGCTCGCCGACATCTGGATGGAGGCGGCATGTCGCATCTGATTCCCGCGGACCCGGGGCACGAGGTCCCGGCCATCACCGCCCGGCTGGGCTTCGGAGTGCCCGGCTACGCCCACCCCCTGGTGGCGCCCACCGAGTGGGCCGAGCTCACCCGCCCCGGCGCGCCCCTGCACTGGGCGGTCCTCAACGTCGCCCGCGGCCCCGGCTCGCGCCGGGATCCGCACTGCCTTACGGCGGCGGCCCGGCTGCGCGCCACGGGCGTACGGGTGCTGGGCCATCTCGACCTGCGGTGCGGCACCCGCCCCTTCGGCGAGGTGATCAGTGACGCGAACCACTTCCTGGACTGGTACCAGGTGGACGGCTTCTGTCTGGAGCGCTGCCCGGTGGACCGCCCAGGACTGTCCGAGGTGCGCCGTACGGCGGCCACGCTGCGCGCGCTGCTGGGCGGCGCCTATCTGGTGCTCGGCCAGGGCATCCATCCGCATGAGGGCTATATGGAGCTCGCCGACCAGCTGGTGACCTTCCGGGGCTCATGGCCCGACTACCGTTGGTCCCAGGTGGCCGAGTGGACCGCTGGGTATCCGCCCGAACGGTTCTGCCACCAGGTGCACGGCGTACCGCGCCGGCATCTCGAGGAAGCGCTGAGGATCGCCCGCTGGCAGGGTGCGGGCACGATCTACTTCACCGACCGTACGGCTCATCCCGAGGGGCGGACCTGCACCGATTCCCCCTGGACGGCCCTGCCCGGCTACTGGGACGAAATCGTCTCGCGACTCGGACCACGTGTCATGGAATGAGATGGGGCGTGGCAGTGTTACGAGAAGAAAACCACCCCGCTCACGCGGGGGTGAACCGTCTGCTCCCTCCCCTTACGGAGTCCCCGTGTCGCTGCCACCCCTGGTCGAGCCGGCTCCCGAGCTCACCGTCGACGAGGTCCGCAGGTACTCGCGCCATCTGATCATCCCCGATGTCGGGATGGACGGGCAGAAGCGGCTGAAGAACGCCAAGGTGCTCTGTGTGGGCGCGGGCGGCCTCGGCTCCCCGGCCCTGATGTACCTCGCCGCGGCCGGCGTGGGCACCCTCGGCATCGTGGAGTTCGACGAGGTCGACGAGTCCAACTTGCAGCGCCAGATCATCCACAGCCAGGCGGACATCGGCCGGTCCAAGGCGGAGTCCGCCCGTGACTCGGTCCTCGGCATCAACCCGTACGTGAACGTCGTGCTGCACGAGGGCCGTCTCGAGGCGGACAACGTGATGGAGATCTTCTCCCAGTACGACCTGATCGTGGACGGCACCGACAACTTCGCCACCCGGTACCTGGTCAACGACGCGTGCGTGCTGCTGAACAAGCCGTACGTGTGGGGCTCGATCTACCGCTTCGACGGCCAGGCGTCGGTGTTCTGGTCCGAGCACGGCCCCTGCTACCGCTGCCTGTACCCGGAGCCCCCGCCGCCCGGCATGGTCCCGTCCTGCGCCGAGGGCGGCGTGCTGGGCGTGCTGTGCGCCTCCATCGGCTCCATCCAGGTCACCGAGGCCATCAAGGTGCTCACCGGCACCGGTGACCCGCTGGTCGGCCGCCTGATGATCTACGACGCCCTGGAGATGACCTACCGCCAGGTCAAGGTCCGCAAGGACCCGGACTGCGCGGTCTGCGGCCCGAACCCGACCGTCACCGAGCTGATCGACTACGAGGCGTTCTGCGGTGTGGTGTCGGACGAGGCCCAGGAGGCGGCGGCCGGTTCGACGATCACTCCCAAGCAGCTCAAGGAGTGGATCGACGACGGCGAGAACATCGACATCATCGATGTCCGCGAGCCGAACGAGTACGAGATCGTCTCGATCCCCGGCGCCCGGCTGATCCCGAAGAACGAGTTCCTGATGGGCGGCGCCCTCCAGGACCTTCCGCAGGACAAGAAGATCGTCTTGCATTGCAAGACGGGTGTCCGGTCGGCGGAAGTCCTGGCCGTCCTGAAGTCCGCGGGCTTCTCCGACGCCGTCCATGTGGGCGGCGGCGTGATCGGCTGGGTCAACCAGATCGAGCCCGACAAGCCGGTCTACTGATCTTCGGTACGCACCGCCCGTAACGGGGCCGGACCGCCGCGCCGACGGCGATCCGGCCCCTTACGGCTGTCGTCGGCGCCCTTACGGCTGCCACGAGAGCGTCAGCGGCACGTCTTGCCGCCCGCGGGCACCTTCCCGTCCAGCAGATAGGCGTTCACGGTCTTCGTCATGCAGGCGTTGCCGCTGTTGTACGCGCCATGGCCCTGCCCCTTGTAGGTGACCTCGACGCCCACGCCCTCGCCCAGCTCCCGCACCATCTTCCGGGCCCCCTCGTACGGGGTGGCCGGGTCGCCGGTGTTGCCGACCACGAGGATCGGCGCCGAGCCCTCGGCGCTGACGTCGGGGGTGTCCGTGGTGCCGTCCACCGGCCAGCCGGTGCAGCCGAGCATGCCCCAGGCCAGATACTCGCCGAAGACCGGTGACGCCTTGCGGAAGCGCGGTAGCTGGGCCTTCACATCGGTCACCGTGTAACGCTGCCTGTCGTCCACGCAGTTGATGGCCGCGTTGGCGGCGTTGATGTTGCTGTAGTGGCCGTTCTCGTCGCGGCCGGACATCGAATCGGCCATGGCGAGCAGCATGTTGCCCTCCTCGAGCTGCATCGCCTCCTGCAACCCGAGCGTCAGGTACTTCCAGCTCTCCTTGTCGTAGAGCGCGGCGGCGATACCGCTCAGCGCCCCGTCCTGGGTGAGCTTGCGGCCGCTCTCGGTGGACAGCGGCTTCTTGTCGAGCTTCTTCAGGAAGGCCACGATCCGGTCGGCACCGGCCGCCGGGTCACCGCCGGTGGGGCAGGCCGTGCCCTTCTTGGCGCAGTCCTCGAGGTAGTTGTCGAGCGCGAGCTGGAACCCCTTCGCCTGGCCGTAGGAGCCCTGCTCGGGGTCCTCGGTGGGGTCGACCACGGCGTCCAGGACCGCGCGTCCCACCCGCTTCGGGTACAGATGGGCGTAGACGCCGCCGAGTTCGGTGCCGTAGGAGATGCCGAAGTACGACAGCTTGTCGTCGCCCAGCACCTGCCGCATGAGGTCCATGTCACGCGCGGCGCTCACGGTGTCCACATGGCCGAGCACCTTGCCGGAACGCTTCTCGCAGCCCTTGATGAACGCCTTGGCGTCCGCCATCGCGGCCTTGACCTCGGCGTCGTCGTCCGGGGTGCTGTCCACGGCGTCCGAGGCGTCGATCTCCTTGTCGCTCTGGCACCGCACCCCGGCGCTCTCGCCGACCCCGCGCGGATCGAAGCTCACCAGGTCATAGCGTGAGCGCAGGGTGTCGTAGGCGGCGGCGAAACCGGGGAGCGAGGAGACACCGGAGCCGCCGGGTCCGCCGAAGTTGAACACCAGGGAGCCGATGCGCTTGCCCGATCCGGTGGCCTTGGCGCGGATCATGGCCAGATCGATCGTTTCGCCTCTGGGCTTCGCGTAGTCCAGTGGCGCCTTGAGAGTGGCGCATTCCCACTCGCTTCCCGGCTTCTCACCGGTGCCCTGCATCGCGGTCGGGGCGGGGCAGGACGACCAGTTGAGCTTCTGACCGGTGAGCGAGCCCGGCAGCCCGGAACCCGAGGGCGCGGCCGGGGCCGACGCCGAGGGCTCGGACGACGCCTTGCCCTGCTCGTTCCCCCCGTCGTCGTCGCAGCCCGCGACGGAGAGGAGGGTGACCATGGCGGTCATGGAGACCAGCGCCCTGGTCCGTATGGTGCGTGGGGAACTCGGCATATCCGGAGATCCTATGTCGGCTTTAGGCGCAGACCTTGCCCTTTGGAGGCACCGTGCCCCGGAGCAGATAGGCGTTGACCGTCTTTCGGACACAGGCGTTGCCGCTGTCGTACGCCCCATGGCCCTCGCCCTTGTAGGTGAGCTGGACGCCGACCCCGGGGCCCAGCTCCTTCGCCATCCGCGCGGCACCCTCGTACGGGGTCGCCGGGTCACCGGTGTTGCCGACGACCAGGATCGGCGCGGCTCCCTTGGCGCTCACGTCGGGCGTGGTCCAGGCGCCGTGGACCGGCCAGTCGGCGCACTGGGTCAGGCCCCACGCCATCATGTCGCCGAAGACGGGGGAGACCTTACGGAAGGTGGGCAGCTTCCGCTCGATGTCCGGGACCGTATAGCGCTGCTTGAAGTCGGCGCAGGTGATGGCGGTAAGGGCGGACTGGAGGGTGCTGTAGCGGCCGTCCGGGCCGCGTCCGTTCATGGCGTCCCCCAGGGCCAGCAGGATCCTGCCGTCGCCCTGTTGGGCTGCGGCGATCCCCTGGGTGAGGTACTGCCAGTACTCCCGCGAGTACAGGGATTGCGCGATACCCCCGTCGGCCAGGGACTCGGTCAGCTTCCGGCCGCCGTAGCCGCGCACCGGACGGCCGTCCAGCCGCTTCAGCAGCGTGCGGATCCGGTTCTGGGTGGGGCAGCTGTAGACGCTGGTCCTGGTGCACGCCTTCAGGTAGTCGTCGAGGGCGCGCTGGAACCCCTTGGCCTGGCCGAGCGCGCCCTGTTCGGGTGTCTGCATGGGGTCCACGACCCCGTCGAAGAGGGCGCGCCCCACCTGCTTCGGGTACAGATGGGCGTAGACGCCGCCGAGTTCGGTGCCGTAGGAGACGCCGAAGTAGTGCATCTTCTTGTCGCCGAGGACGCGTCGCATGAGATCCATGTCACGGGCGGCGTTGGTGGTGCCGACGTACGGCAGGATCGTGCCCGAGTTCTTCTCGCATCCGGTGGCGTAGGTCTTCACCCGGCGGACCAGGCTCTTCACCTCGGCGTTGTCGTCCGGGGTGGAGTCGGCGGCGTAGTAGGCGTCGAGCTGCCGGTCCCCGAGACAGCGCACCCCGCTGCTGCGGCCGACCCCGCGCGGATCGAAGCTGACCAGGTCGTAGCGGGTGCGCAGTTGCTTGTAGCTGCCCGCGAGCGCCGGGAGGGTGGCCACGCCCGAGCCGCCGGGGCCGCCGAAGTTGAAGATCAGCGAGCCGATCCGGTGGCGCCGGTCGGTGGCCTTGGCGCGGATCATGGCGATGCCGATGGTCTTGCCGTGCGGCTTGCGGTAGTCCAGCGGCGCGTGGAGCGTCGCGCACTCCCACTCCCCGCCGGGGGCCTTGGTGGCGGCCGCGTCCTGGCTCGGGGAGGGGGCGGGGCAGCTGGACCAGTCCGGCTTCTGGTGGGCCGAGGTGTCCGGACGCCCCCCGTCGCCGCCGCATCCGGCGGCCAGGGCGGTCAGCAGCAGGGCGGCGGACAGCGCACCGAGGCGCAGAGGTCGGGACACGGCGGCTCTCCCAGGGGTGGGGGTACCGCCATCGTGAGGTCCGTGGCCGCCGCACGCGCGCACAGCGGGGGCGTACGGGTGAGGGGAGGCCCGGGTGCCCGGAGGCCGCGGAAGGGCCTCAGCGGGGCCTCCACGGGCGCTACGGCGCCTCTTCGCGGCCGAGCCTGTCCAGCGCCCTTTCGCGGGCGAGCACCGGCGCTACAGCGCCTCTTTGCGGGTGAGGTGGGTGAAGGCCACCCAGCCGGGCAGCACCGGCAGCCAGAAGACCATCAGCCGGAAGAGCAGCACCGCGGGCGCCGCCGTCTCGTACGGCAGTCCGGCGAAGGTCAGGCCCGCGATCAGGGCGGCCTCGACCGCGCCCACACCGCCGGGGGTGGGCGCCGCCGACCCCAGGGCGTTGCCCGCGAGGAAGACGACCGCGATGCTCGCGTAGCTCAGCTCACCGCCGAACGCCCGGATCGCGGAGTCGAGGCACATCACGTTCGCGGCGGTCAGCAGCAGGGTGCCGCCAATACCGGCGAGCAGCTTCTTCGGCCGCTGAAGCACGTCCAGCATGCGCGGGACGACGCCCGCGAACAGCGACCGGACCCGGGTGGAGACGAACTTCCGCAGCACGGGAATGGCGGTCACCACCAGGACCAGGACGGCGGCCGTCAGCAGCCCGGCGATCACCGTCCGGGACGGCGAGAGCGCCGGGGTGCGCTCGGTGCCGGTGATGTAGCCGAAGGTCAGCAGCAGCACGATATGGCTGGCGAGCCCGAACAGCTGGGAGGCGCCCACACTGGCCACCGCGAGCCCCGGCCGCACCCCCGCGCGCTGGAGGAAGCGGGTGTTGAGGGCGACCCCGCCGACCGCCGCGGGCGCCACCAGCTTCACGAACGAGGCGGCCACCTGCGCCAGCACCGTCCGCCCGAGCGGCACCTTCTCCGGGACGAAGCCGAGCAGGCTCAGCGCCGCGGCCAGATAGGTGAGCGCGGAGAAGACGAGCGCGAAGATGACCCAGATCCAGTTGGCCTCGCCGACCAGGGCGCCCAGCTTGAGGTGGGTGAACTGGGACAGCAGGAAGTACGCGGCGAAGGCCCCCGCGCAGAAGCTGACCAGGGTGCGCGGCTTGATGCGCTCCAGCCGTTCGGGCTCTATCGGAGCCTGGGGCCGCACCAGCAGTACCTGCTGGCGGATCTGGGAGAGCAGATCCTCCTCGCGGGCGTCCTCCAGGGCCTCCTCGATGGCGCGCTTCTCCGCCTGCTTCTCGGCCTTGGCCGTCTTGCGGTCGCCCACGGCCGCCTCCGGGCCCCCGGCGGCCTCCTGTGCCTCCCGCGCCTCGGCCTCCCGGGCCTCCTTGGCCTCCTTGGCGGCGTGGGACGCCTCCAGGACGGCCTCCCGGTGGCGCTGGGCACGTTCGCGCGCGAGCTGGCGCAGGGTCGCGCGGGTGCCCCGGCCGAGCGCCAGGGGCTGGAGCAGCGGAAGGCTTCCGGCGACCGCGTCCGGGCCGAGGACCTCCACCGCGGCGGTCACGGAGCGCTCGGCGCCCACCCGCAGCCCCAGGGTGGTCAGCAGCTGGGCGATGTCCATCCGCAGCACCACGTCGCCGGCCGCGATCTCACCGCTGCGCAGATCGGTCAGGAAGACCGTGCCGTTGCGGTCGACCAGCAGGGCGTCGCTGTCCAGCCGCCGGTGGGCGATCCGCCGCGACTGGAGCGCCTGGACCTGGTGCCAGGCCCCGGCCAGCAGCTCGTCGGTGATCGCCTCGTCCGGCAGGGCGTGCAGCGGGCGCCCGCCGACGTGCTCGTAGACGAGCATCACGGCGTCCGGGCCGAGCTCGGAGGTGGCGATCAGCTTGGGCGCGTTGGCCCCGGCCGCGATGGCCGCGTAGGCGAGCAGCGCCTCCTGCTCCAGGGCCTGGCGCAGCGACTGGAGGCTGCGCGGCGGGGTGATCGTCCGCAGGGTCAGCCGCTGCCAGACGCCGTAGAAGAAGCCCTGGGCCTGCTGCTCCCGGTCGACGACCGTGACGTCCAGGGGCGGGCCGTCCTCCAGGGTGACCAGATAGCGGCGGCCCCGGTCGCCATGGCCGCCGTGCTCGTCCTCGGGCTCCTCGGCGCGCATGGCGCTGACCGGGTTGAAGCCGACCCGGCGCAGCCCGGCGAGCAGGTGCTGTCCGGTGGGGCGAACGTTGGGGGAGCCGACCGCGTAGAGCGTGCCATAGGCCACCGCCCAGCCGATGAGCACCGTAAGGATGATCGAGAACGGTGTGGTGTAGCCGCCCACGAGCACCGCGAAGGCGTCGAGCAGCAGTACGCACCACATGGCCACCCGCCAGCGCGGGCGCCGGGCCATGCCGACGGCCGTCATATAGGCGATGACGGGGGCGAGATAGCCGTGCACGGGGTCGCTGAAGGTGCCGCCGGGCGCGGGCTGGGTGAGCGCCTCGCGGAGCGAGCCGGGGGCGCCTCTGGCGACCCAGAGGTCCATGGCCAGGGACACCCCGTGGGCCAGCACCGCGGCCAGCACGCCGTCGGCGATCCGCAGTCCGTCCCGTTTGATCAGCCGCTCGAAGGCGAAGGCCACCGGCAGGACGAGGACGGCCACCCCGGCCGTGAGCCCCGCGAAGTCGATCAGTAGCGGGGGCGCCTGGTTGGCGCCGTGCCCGATGTCCTTCTCCAGACCCGCGGTGGTGCCGTGTGCGAAGGCCGCGATGGCGAGCACGATGGCCATGCCGAGGATCCCGAGCAGCGTCCGCAGCAGATCGGAGGGGCGGTGCACACGGGCCGGCAGCAGCGGTTCGTCGCCGGAGACCCGGTCCACATGGCCCTCCGGTCCGTCCGGGCCGCAGTCATCCCCCGAGCCCGGGGCCTCTGCGTCTGGCCGACCGGGCGGTGTCGTGGAGTGCGGCAACGACTCCGGGGTGCGGGCCTCCTCCTCCGGAGGCTGCGCACCCTGCTGCTTCGCCGTCTCTTCTTGATCTCGTATCACCAGTCACCGCCCGGAAGATGGTGGCATGCCCGGGCTGCGGAGGGGGGCATCAGGGTGCATTTCGGGGACGTGGACCCCGAATGGTACGCCCTGCTGAGGATTCCCGCACAATGCGTGATCGAACCGCGATCCGTCCCGGAGCGGACCCGTCGCGACCCTGCGCGGGGCGCGCGGGAGTGCGCTCCGCGGGGCGTGCGGAGGGGCGTGCGGGCATGCGTGCGGCGGACGCGTGGGGCGCGGCTGTCGTCGGGGCTGTCGGAGGGGTGCGGCAGGATGGGACGGATGAGCCGGGAGAGCAGGGAGCCGGAGTACGGGGACAGCTCCGAGGAGCTGCCCGAGTACGCCGAGCGGGTGCTGGAGGTGGCCGAGCTGATCCCCTCCGGCCGCGTGATGACCTATGGGGATGTCGCCGAATGGCTGGAGGAGGGCGGCCCGCGCCAGGTGGGGCGGGTGATGGCGCTCTACGGGGGCGCCGTGCCGTGGTGGCGGGTGGTGCGCGCGGACGGTGTGCTGCTGCCGGGCCATGAGCTGCGCGCCCTTGGCCACTACCGCGAGGAGGGCACCCCGCTGCGCGAGGCGGCGCGCTCGGCCGAGGGCCATGTGCCGCGGATCGACATGGCCAGGGCGCGGTGGGACGGGGGCGGGCAGGACCACGGCCGCTAGCGGGACGGCTTTCGCAAGCGCGGCGGGCCCGGGGCGGCCGTCCTCGGGGGCGGCGGACGCGCGGCCGTGCCGGGGCGCGGTGAGCGCGGGGCCGTACGCGTATGCGGCGGGCCCGCGTTGGTACCGGCGTCCGGCGAGCCTGAGGCTGGGAGCGCGTGCGGCGGGCTCGCGGTCGTACCGGCGGTATCCACAGCCATCCGGGTGAGGCCCGACAGCACATGAGAGGCTGTCCCGCACCCAGCCAACCCACCAGGACCGGCGATCCAACGTGAGCTCCTCCCCCTCGTCCCTTCCACGGCAGCGGCAGGCGCGGCAGCCGTCCTCACGGCAGTCGGCCCAGGGCGTCTACCGCCTGCTCCGTCAGCGGCCGGAGCCAGGTGCCCTTCCTGTCCTGGACGCACGGCAGCGCGCTGTGGTTGAGCATCGGGGCGGTCCTCTGCTGGTGCTCGCCGGGCCCGGCACGGGCAAGACGACGACGCTCGTGGAGGCGGTGGCCCGCCGGGTGCGCGAGGGCGCGGATCCCGAGCGGCTCCTGGTGCTCACCTTCAGCCGTAAGGCGGCCGTCGAACTGCGCGACCGCATGTCCGCGCGGCTGGGCGGCGCGAGCGCCCCGCGGGCCACGACCTTCCACTCCTATTGCTACGCACTGGTCCGCGCCCACCAGGACGTCGACCTCTTCGTGGATCCGCTGCGGCTGCTCTCCGGACCGGAACAGGACGTCGTGGTCCGGGAACTGCTCGCCGGTCAGGCCGAGCTGGCGAGCGAGGGCCGGGCCTCCGTCCGCTGGCCGGACGACCTGCGCGCCTGCCTGACCACGCGGGGCTTCGCCGACGAGGTGCGCGCGGTGCTGGCCCGCAGCCGGGAGCTGGGCCTCGGCCCACGGTCGCTGGGGGAGTTCGCCGAGCGCACCGGTCGCCCCGACTGGTCCGCCGCGGCCGGCTTCCTCGCCGAGTACCTCGACGTCCTGGACGCCCAGGGGGTGCTGGACTACGCGGAGCTGGTGCACCGGGCGGTGCTGCTCGCCGGACGGCCCGAGGTCGCGGCCGAGCTGGCGGGGCGGTACGACGCGGTGTTCGTGGACGAGTACCAGGACACCGACGTGGCCCAGGGGCGGCTGCTGCGGGCGCTCGCGGGCGGCGGCAGGACCCTGCTCGCCTTCGGCGACCCCGATCAGTCGATCTACGCCTTCCGCGGCGCCGACGTGGGCGGCATCCTCCGCTTCCGCGAGGACTTCCCGAGGGCGGACGGGCGGCCCGCCGACATGGAGGTCCTCACCGTCTCCCGGCGCTCGGGGGCCGCCCTGCTCGCGGCCACCCGGCAGATCTCCGTCCGGATGCCGCTCACCCGGCTGCCCGCGCGAGCCGTAAGGGCGCACCGGGAACTCGCGGCCACCCGCGACGGCGGCCGCGTCGAGGCGTACACCTACCCGACCGCGGGCGCCGAGCTCGACAATGTGGCCGACATCCTGCGCCGCGCCCATCTGGAGGACGGGGTGCCTTGGCGCGAGATGGCCGTCCTGGTGCGCGCCGGGGGGCGCTCGATCCCGGGCGTGCGCCGGGCGCTCACCTCGGCCGGTGTCCCCGTCGAGGTGGACGGCGATGACATCCCGCTGCGCCATGAGCCCGCCGTGGCCCCCCTGCTGACGGCGCTGCGGGCGGCCGCCACGGCCGCGCTGCCGGACAGCGGCGGGCTGTCCGCGGTCCTCGGCGTCGAGACCGCCCTGACCCTGCTCGCCTCGCCCCTGGGCGGTATGGACGCCGCCGACCTGCGCCGCCTGGGCCGCGCGCTGCGCGAGGAGGAGCGGTCGGCCGGGCGGGCGGTGCCGCGCCCCTCCGACGTCCTGCTCGCCGAGGCGCTCGCCGAGCCGGAGCGGCTGGCCGTCCACGACCCGGCGTACGCGCGCGGCGCCCAGAACCTCGGGCGGCTGCTGCGCACGGCCCGGGAGGAGCTGGCCCGGGGCGGCACCGCCGAACAGGCGCTGTGGGGGCTGTGGGACGGCACTCCCTGGCCCGGCCGCCTGGAGCGGGCCGCCCAGCGCGGCGGCACCTCCGGGCGGAACGCCGACCGCGACCTGGACGCGGTGTGCGCGCTGTTCGAGACCGCCGCGCGCGCCGAGGAGCGCACCGGCGGCCGTGGCGCCCTCAACTTCCTGGAGGAGATCGACGCCCAGGACATAGCGGCCGACACCCTCTCCCGCCGGATGGTCCGCCCCGACGCCGTACGGCTGATGACCGCCCACCGCTCCAAGGGGCTCGAATGGGCCCTGGTCGTCGTCGCCGGGGTGCAGGAGGGGCTGTGGCCCGATCTGCGGCGGCGCGGCTCGCTCCTGGAGGCCGACCGGATCGGCCGGGACGGGCTGGCCGAGCCGCTGCCGCCGGGCGCCCTGCTGGCCGAGGAGCGGCGGCTGTTCTACGTGGCGGCGACGCGCGCCAAGGAGCGGCTCGTGGTCACCGCCGTCAAGGCCGCCTCCGAGGACGGGGACCAGCCCTCCCGCTTCCTCGCCGAACTGGGCGTCCCGCCCACCGACGTCGTCCACCGGCCGCGCCGCCCGCTGTCCGTCGCCGCGCTCGTCGCCGAGCTGCGCGCCACCACCGTCGACCCGGACGCCTCGGAGGTGCTGCGCGACGCCGCCGCGCGCCGGCTGGCGCGGCTCGCGGCGCTGCGCGACGAGGAGGGCCGCCCGCTGGTCCCGGCCGCCCACCCCTACCGCTGGTGGGGGCTGTACGAGCCGACGCACAGCGAGGTCCCGCTGCGCGACCGGGACCGGCCCGTGGCGCTGTCCGGCAGCGCGCTCGACCAGCTCGTCAACACCTGCTCGCTCCAGTGGTTCCTGGGGCGCGAGGTGAAGGCGGACGCGCCCTCGACGGCCGCCCAGGGCTTCGGCAACGTCGTGCACGTCCTGGCCGACGAGGTCGCCTCCGGCCGTACCCCGGCCGATCTCGCGGTCCTCATGGAGCGCCTGGACTCCGTATGGGACGCGCTCGCCTTCGACGCCCCCTGGAAGTCACGGCAGGAGAAGGAGCAGGCACGGGCGGCCCTGGAGCGCTTTCTGCGCTGGCACGTGATGGAGCGCGGCGGCCGCGCCCCGGTCGCCACCGAGCACTCCTTCGACGTCACGCTCGAAGCCGACGTCTATAAGGTGCGCATCCGCGGCAGCATGGACCGCGTCGAGACGGACGAGCGGGGGCGCGCCTATGTGGTCGACTTCAAGACCGGTAGGCAGGCCGTGACCCGCGGCGACGTCGAGCACCACCCCCAGCTGGCGGTCTATCAGCTGGCGGTGCGCGAGGGCGCCGTGGACGACGTCTTCGACGGCGGGCGCCCAGAGCCGGGCGGCGCGGAGCTCGTCCAGCTGCGGCAGGGCGCCGCCAAGAAGGACGGCGGCGACGACGTCCCCAAGGTCCAGGCCCAGGAGCCGCCGGACGGGGAGTGGGTCGGGCAGCTGCTCGCCACCGCGGCCGGGCGCGTCCTGGACGAGCGGTTCACCCCGAGCACGGGCGACCACTGCGAGCGCTGCGCCTTCCGGGGCGCGTGCAGCGCGCGGGCGGAGGGGCGCCATGTGGTCGAGTGACGCCGGCGCGCACGGGGCCGGGGCGGCGCGGCACCGGGCTGGAGCGGCGCGGCACCAGGCTGGAGCGGCGCGGCGCCGGGCCGACGCCATGGCCCCTCTAGCCGTGACCCCGGGGCGGCCGTCGACCGGCGCGGCGGGGCGTGTCGGTGGGCACCGATAGCCTCACTGGAGTGTCAGCCCGCATCACCGATCCCGAGGAGCTCAAGGAACTCCTCGGGATCCCGTTCACCCCGGAGCAGGTGGCGTGCATCACCGCACCGCCCGCCCCGCAGGTAATCGTCGCCGGGGCGGGTTCGGGCAAGACCACGGTGATGGCCGCCCGCGTCGTCTGGCTGGTCGGCACCGGACGGGTCGCGCCCGACCGGGTGCTCGGCCTCACCTTCACCAACAAGGCCGCCGGAGAGCTGGCGGAGCGCGTCCGCAAGGCCCTCGTCACGGCGGGCATCGTGGACCCGGACCCGGATCCGGGCGCCACCGAGGAGGCCCCGGGCGAGCCCGCCATCTCCACCTACCACGCGTTCGCGGGACAGTTGCTGAAGGACCACGGGCTGCGCATCGGCCTCGAGCCGAGCGCCCGGCTGCTCGCCGACGCCACCCGCTTCCAGCTCGCCGCGCGCGTCCTGCGCTCCGCCCCCGGCCCGTATCCGGCGCTCACCCGCCCCTTCTCCGACCTGGTCACCGATCTGCTCGCGCTCGACGCCGAGCTCGCCGAGCACCTCGTCCCCACCGGGCGGCTGCGCGCGTACGACACCGAGCTGCTGCGGACGCTGGAGGGCACGCGGCTCACCAACGAGGCGCTGCGCAAGGTGCCCGAGGCCGCCCGCGCCCGCCAGGAGCTGCTGGGCCTGGTCGAGGCGTACCGCGACGAGAAGCGCCGCCGCGATCTGCTCGACTTCGGCGACCAGATCGCCCATTCGGCCACCCTGGCCCTGGACCACCCGGAGGTCGGCCGGATCCTGCGCGAGCAGTTCGCGGTCGTGCTGCTCGACGAGTACCAGGACACCTCCGTCGCCCAGCGGCTGCTGCTGTCCGGCCTCTTCGGCGGCGGCACCGGACACCCCGTCACCGCCGTCGGTGACCCCTGTCAGGCCATCTACGGCTGGCGCGGCGCCTCCGTGGCCAACCTGGACGACTTCCCCGAGCACTTCCCGCACGCCGACGGCCGCCCGGCCGAGCGCTTCGCGCTCAGCGAGAACCGGCGCAGCGGCGGCCGCCTCCTGGACCTCGCCAACGGGCTGGCCGCCCCGCTGCGCGCCATGCACGAGGGCGTCGAGGCGCTGCGCCCCGCGCCCGGCGCCGAGCGGGACGGGGCGGTGCGCTGTGCGCTGCTGCCCACCCACGCCGAGGAGCTGGCCTGGCTCGCCGACTCCATCGCCCACCTGGTGCGCACCGGCACCGCGCCCGGTGAGATCGCGGTGCTGTGCCGTACGGCGGGTGACTTCGCACAGATCCAGGGCGCGTTGGTGGAGCGGGACGTTCCGGTGGAGGTGGTGGGCCTGTCGGGGCTGCTGCACCTGCCGGAGGTGGCCGACCTGGTGGCGGTCTGCGAGGTCCTCCAGGACCCGGGGGCCAACGCCGCGCTGGTCCGTCTGCTCACCGGGCCGCGCTGGCGGATCGGTCCCCGCGACCTCGCGCTGCTCGGCCGCCGCGCCCGCGCGCTGGTCTCCTACGGCGGGCCGGACGGGGCGGAGGACGATCCGGACCGACGGCTCGCCGAGGCCGTCGAGGGCACCGACCCCGCCGAGGTGATCTCCCTCGCCGACGCCCTCGACACCTTCCTGGAGGCGGGCGGCGGCCCGGACGACGGGCTGCCCTTCTCGGCCGACGCACGGGTCCGGTTCGCCCGGCTCGCCGCCGAACTCCGCGAGCTGCGCCGCTCGCTGGCCGATCCGCTGATGGACGTCCTCCACCGGGTCCTGGCCACCACGGGGCTCGAGGTCGAGCTGTCCGCCTCACCGCAGGCCCTGGCCGCGCGCCGCCGCGAGACGCTCGGCAACTTCCTGGACGTCGCGGCCTCCTTCGCGGGCCGGGAGGGCGGCGCGGCCGTGGACGGCGAGGCCACCCTTCAGGGCTTCCTCGGCTTTCTGCGCACCGCCGCGCAGTACGAGAAGGGGCTCGACAACGCCCTGCCCGGCGGCGAGAACACGGTCAAGGTGCTCACCGCCCACAAGGCCAAGGGGCTGGAGTGGGACGTGGTGGCGGTGCCGGGGCTGGTCGCCAAGCAGTTCCCGAGCGAACAGTCCCGCGAGTCCTGGACGGCGAACGCCAAAGTGCTGCCGCACGAGCTGCGCGGGGACGCGCGGACCCTCCCGGACATCACCGCCTGGGACAGCAAGGGGATCGCCGCCTTCAAGGACGCCATGAAGGGGCACCAGCGGACCGAGGAGCTGCGGCTGGGCTATGTGACCTTCACCCGGCCGCGCTCGCTGCTGCTGGGCTCCGGGCACTGGTGGGGCCCCACCCAGAAGCGTCCGCGCGGCCCGTCGGGCTTCCTGGACGCGCTGCGCGAGCACTGCGAGGCGGGGTACGGCGAGATCGAGGCATGGGCCGCACCGCCGGAGGAGGGCTCGGAGAACCCGGCCCTGCGGGAGTCGGCGGCCGACCGGGCCTGGCCGCTTCCGCTGGACCCGGCCGCGCTGCGCCACCGGCGCCGCGCCGCCGATGTGGTGCTCGCCCATCTGGCGCGCATCGAGACGGTGGGGGATGAGCCGACCGCGCGGGACGAGGAGCACCCCTCGTCGGAGGAGCACCCCTCGTCGGACGGGGATCTCTTTCCGGAGCCCCCGGAGGAGCTCGAACCCCCGGAGGACCCGGAGTGGCCCGAGCCTCCGGAGGATCCTTACGGTTCGTACGAGGACGAGCCGTACGACGGCGCGCCGCCCCCCGACCCTCACGGCGTGCCGGAACCCGGCGTACCGGAACCTGGCGTACCGGAACCCGATGTGTCCGAAATCACGTCAGAACGGGCCGAGGGCGAGCCGACGCCCGAGGAGGCCCGGCTGATCGGGTCCTGGGACCGCGATCTGGACGCGCTCGCCGGAGAGCTGCGCCGGGCCCGCGAGACCGTGCACGAGGTGCCACTGCCGGGCACGCTCACCGCGTCCCAGCTGCTGCGCCTCGCCGCCGACCCGGACGGCTTCGCACGGGAGCTGGCCCGCCCCATGCCCCGGCCGCCGCGCCCCGCCGCGCGGCGCGGCACCCGCTTCCACGCCTGGGTCGAGTCGCGCTTCGAGGCGCTGCCGCTGCCCTTCCTGGGCCCGGACGAGCTGCCCGGCGGCGAGGACGACGAGGCGGAGATCGCCGACGAGCGGGATCTGGCCGCGCTCAAGGAGGCGTTCGCCCGCACGCCGTACGCCCGTCGCACCCCTTACCGAGTGGAGGTGCCGGTCCAGCTGACCCTGGCGGGCCGCACCATCCGCGGCCGAATCGACGCGGTGTACCGCGAGTCGGGTACGGGCCCCGACGACGGCCCGCGCTACGAGATCGTCGACTGGAAGACCGGCCGCTCCCAGGACGCCGATCCGCTCCAGCTGGCCATCTACCGCGTCGCCTGGGCCGAACAGCACGGGCTGCCCCTGTCGGCGGTCACGGCGGCCTTCGTGTACGTACGCAGCGGCGAGGTGGTCCGCCCCGCCGGGCTGCCCGGCCGGGCCGGGCTCGAGCGCGTCCTGCTCGGGGAACCGGGGGACGCGTACATCGGCGGGGAGGCAGGCGCGGACGTCGGCCCGAACGGAGGCGCGGACGTCGGCCGGGACGGAGACGCGGATACGACCGGAAATGACCGTATCGATGGCGAAGCCGTCACCGAGAGCGAGCGCACCTGAGCGGCCCGGAGGCCCCCGCCCTCGCCCGGCCGCGGGCCGGATAGGCTCGCATGCATGAGCAACACCCCGGACACGGACAACGCCGTCCGCGCCTTTGTGGACGGCCATCGCGCCGCCTTCCTCGCCGAGCTCTCCGAGTGGCTGCGCATCCCGTCCGTATCCGCCGACCCCGCCCGCGCCGAGGACGTCCGGCGCGGCGCCCAGTGGCTCAGGGACCACCTGGCCGCCACGGGCTTCCCGGTGACTGAGATATGGGACACACCGGGCGCCCCGGCAGTGTTCGCCGAATGGCCGTCCGGTGATCCCGACGCCCTTACGGTGCTCGTCTACGGCCACCACGACGTCCAGCCCGCCGACCGCGCGGACGGCTGGCGCACCGACCCCTTCGAGCCCGTCGTCGAGGACGGCAGGCTCTACGCCCGCGGCGCCGCCGACGACAAGGGACAGGTCCTCTTCCACACCCTTGGGATACGGGCGCACCTGGCCGTGACCGGCCGTGCCGCACCCGCGGTGAACCTCAAGCTGCTGATCGAGGGCGAGGAGGAGTCCGGCTCCCCGCACTTCCCCGAGCTGGTCCGCGCGCACGCCGACCGGCTGGCCTGCGACACCGTGATCGTCTCCGACACCGGGATGTGGTCCGAGGACACCCCGACCGTCTGCACCGGTATGCGGGGCCTCGTCGAGTGCCAGATCGACCTCCACGGCCCCGGGCAGGACATCCACTCCGGCTCCTTCGGCGGCGCGGTCCCCAACCCGGCCACCGAGGCCGCCCGGCTGGCCGCCGCGCTGCACGACGACGACCGTAAGGTGGCGATCCCCGGCTTCTACGACGGCGTCGTGGAGCTGACCGACCGTGAGCGCGAACTCTTCGCCGAGCTGCCGTTCGACGAGGCGGCCTGGCTGCGGACCGCGCATTCACGGGCCACGCTCGGCGAGGCCGGGTACTCCACCCTGGAGCGGATCTGGGCCCGTCCGACCGCCGAGGTCAACGGCATCGGCGGGGGCTACCAGGGGCCGGGCGGAAAGACCATCGTGCCCTCGGCCGCCCAGCTGAAGCTGTCCTTCCGGCTGGTGGCGGGCCAGGACGTGGAGAAGATCCAGTCGGCCGTGCGGGACTGGGTCGCCGCCCGGATCCCGGCCGGGATCCGCCATGAGATCACCTATTGGGGCGCCACCCGCCCCTGTCTGACCCCGCTGGACCACCCCGCGCTCCAGTCGGTCGTCCGCGCCATGGGGCGCGTCTTCGGCCAGGAGGTCCGCTTCACCCGCGAGGGCGGATCGGGCCCCGCCGCCGACCTCCAGGACATCCTCGGCGTTCCGGTGCTCTTCCTGGGCATCTCGGTGCCGTCCGACGGCTGGCACGCGCCCAACGAGAAGGTCGAGCTCGGCCTGCTCATGAAGGGTGCCGAGACGGCCGCCCACCTCTGGGCCGATCTCGCCGAGAATGGACGGAATTAGCTTGCTCTGTTACGTGAACCACCCATTCCTCTGGGGGAGTTGGAAGCAGCCGTGACCACCTCGACCGACCACGCCACCGACCGGCCGATCACGCTCAGCGCACCGAGCGGCATCGACCGCTCCGCGCACCACCGCTTGGACGAGGCGTGGCTGGCCGCTGCGTGGAGCCACCCGACGACGCGCGTCTTCGTGGTCTCCGGCGGCCAGGCCCTGGTCGACGACGCCCCGGACGGCCGCACCGAACTCGTGATGACCCCGTCCTTCGAGGCCCCGCCCACCGAGAACCACCGCTACTTCCTGGGCACCGACGAGGAGGGCGTGCGCTACTTCGCGCTCCAGAAGGACTCCCTGCCGGGGCGGATGGACCAGTCGGCACGCCCCGCCGGGCTGCGCGAGGCGGGCGCGCTGCTGTCCGAGCGCGACGCGGGGCTGCTGGTGCACGCGGTCGCGCTGGAGAACTGGCAGCGGCTGCACCGCTTCTGCTCACGCTGCGGTCAGCGCACGGTGATCGCGGCGGCGGGCCATATCCGCCGCTGCCCGGCGTGCGGGGCCGAACACTACCCGCGCACCGACCCCGCCGTGATCATGCTGGTGAAGGACGATCAGGACCGGGCGCTGCTGGGGCGCCAGGTGCACTGGCCGGAGGGGCGCTTCTCGACGCTGGCGGGCTTCGTGGAGCCGGGCGAGTCGATCGAGCAGGCCGTGGTCCGCGAGGTGGCGGAGGAGGCCGGTGTCACGGTCGGCGAGGTCGAGTACGTGGCCAGCCAGCCGTGGCCGTTCCCGTCCAGCTTGATGCTCGGCTTCATGGCCCGGGCCACGTCCTCCCGGATCCAGGTGGACGGGGAGGAGATCCACGAGGCGCGCTGGTTCTCCCGGGAGGACCTGCGGGCCGCGTTCGAGTCCGGGGAGGTCCTGCCTCCCTCCGGGATCTCGATCGCGGCCCGGCTGATCGAGCTCTGGTACGGCGAGCCGCTGCCGCGGGGCTGAGTCAGAGGCCGCGGAACCGACTCAGAGACCGTGGGGCGGACGCTGCGGCCGCGGGACCGACGCAGAGACCGCCGGAGGCCGGGTCAGACCCCGACCTTGGCCTTGACCTGCGCCAGGGACGGGTTGGTCAGGGTCGACCCATCGGGGAAGAGAACGGTCGGCACGGTCTGGTTGCCACCGTTCGCCTTCTCGACGAAGGCCGCGGACTCCGGGTCCTGCTCGATGTTGATCTCGGTGTAGGCGATGCCCTCGCGGTCCATCTGCCCCTTCAGGCGTCGGCAGTAGCCGCACCAGGTGGTGCTGTACATCGTCACAGTGCCGGACATCGGTCTTCGCTCTCCTCGGGTTCGTGGTGGGTGGGCAGAAGGTGAACGCACACCTTCCGCCGGTCATTCCCGGATTCATATGACCGGAGCGCCACGGCTGTGGACAACCGGCATCGGGCGTCTCAGGGGACCTGGCAGCATGGCGGGGTGACTGCCGCAACGTCCTCCACTCTGTTCTCGCAGGGCTCCACGCCGGGTGCCTACGCGGCCACGCCGCGTGACGCCGACGCGGTGCTCGACGGACTCGACCCCGAGCAGCGCGAGGTGGCGACGTCCCTGCACGGCGCGGTGTGCGTGCTGGCCGGGGCCGGCACCGGCAAGACCCGTGCCATCACCCACCGGATCGCCTATGGGGTGCGCGCGGGGATACTCCAGCCGGCCAGTGTGCTGGCCGTCACCTTCACCAACCGCGCGGCGGGGGAGATGCGCGGCCGGCTGCGGCAGCTCGGCGCGGGCGGGGTGCAGGCGCGCACCTTCCACTCGGCGGCCCTGCGCCAGCTCCAGTACTTCTGGCCCAAGGCGGTCGGCGGTGAGGTGCCGCGGCTGGTCGAGCGCAAGGTGCAGCTCGTGGCCGAGGCCGCGGCCCGGTGCCGGGTCCGGCTGGACCGCAATGAGCTGCGGGATGTGACCGGCGAGATCGAATGGTCGAAGGTCACCCAGACCGTGCCCGAGGACTATCCGGCCGTGGCCGCCAAGTCCGGCCGCGAGGCCCCCCGGGACGCCGCCGAGATCGGCCGGATCTACGCCACCTATGAGCAGTTGAAGCGCGACCGCGGCGTCATCGACTTCGAGGACGTGCTGCTCCTCACGGTCGGTGTGCTCCAGGAGCGGCCGGACATCGCCGACCAGGTGCGCCGTCAGTACCAGCACTTCGTGGTCGACGAGTACCAGGACGTCAGCCCGCTCCAGCAGCGGCTGCTCGATCTGTGGCTGGGCGAGCGGGACAGCCTCTGCGTGGTCGGCGACGCCAGCCAGACCATCTACTCCTTCACCGGCGCCACCCCCGACCATCTGCTGAACTTCCGCACCCGCCACCCCCGGGCCACCGTGGTCAAACTGATCCGGGACTACCGCTCGACCCCCCAGGTGGTCCACCTGGCCAACGGGCTGCTGTCCCAGGCCCGCGGCCGGGCCGCCGAGCACCGGCTGGAGCTGGTCTCCCAGCGGGAGGCGGGCCCCGACCCGGCCTACGCCGCCTATGCGGACGAGCCGGCCGAGGCCGAGGGCACCGCCCGCCGGATCCGTGAGCTGATCACCCCGGTCGAGCAGGGGGGCGGCGGGATCCCGGCGAGCCAGATCGCGGTCCTGTACCGGGTCAACGCCCAGTCGGAGCTCTATGAGCAGGCGCTGGCGGATGCCCAGGTGCCCTATCAGCTGCGTGGCGCCGAGCGGTTCTTCGAGCGGCCCGAGGTGCGCGAGGCGGGGCTGCTGCTGCGCGGCGCGGCCCGCGGGGGCAGCACCGACCCGGCGCTGGCGGACGCGGACATCCCGTCCCAGGTGCGGGCCGTGCTGACCACCCGTGGCTGGACGCCCGAGCCCCCGGCGGGCTCGGGCGCGGTGCGCGACCGCTGGGAGTCCCTGGCCGCGCTGGTGCGGCTCGCCGAGGACTTCGCGGCGAGCCGCCCCGGGGCCACGCTCTCCGATCTGGTGGCGGAGCTCGATGAGCGGGCGGCGGCGCAGCACGCCCCGACCGTCGAGGGTGTGACCCTCGCCTCACTCCACGCGGCCAAGGGCCTCGAATGGGACGCCGTCTTCCTGGTCGGTCTGACCGAGGGGATGATGCCGATCACCTACGCCAAGACGGAGCAGCAGATCGAGGAGGAGCGTCGGCTGCTCTATGTGGGGGTCACCCGTGCCCGGCGTCATCTGACGCTGTCCTGGGCGCTCTCGCGGGCTCCGGGCGGCCGGGCCTCCCGCCGCCCCACCCGCTTTCTCAACGGGCTGCGGCCCGGCTCCCAGGCCGTCGGCGCCCGCATCCCGGGCGGGGGCGGGGGAATCGAGCGCGGGGTGGCGGCCCCGGGCGGGGGCGGCGGGGTGCGCAGGCGGCGCGGCCCGGTCCACTGCCGGGTGTGCGGCCGGGCGCTGACCGACGCGGGCGAGATGAAGCTGATGCGCTGCGAGGGTTGCCCGTCCGAGCTGGACGAGGCGCTCTACGAGCGGCTGCGCGACTGGCGGGCGGAGCAGGCGGGGCAGCTGGGGCAGCCGGCGTACTGCGTGTTCACCGACAAGACACTGCTCGCGATCGCCGAGGCCGTTCCGGGAACCGAACCGGAGCTCGCCCGCATCTCCGGTGTGGGAAGGCGCAAGCTGGACCGGTTCGGGGCCGATGTTCTCGCGCTGTGCGCGGGCCGGGAACTGCCCTCCGCACTCGACGACGAGGGCGACGGCGATGCCGGGGGAAGCCATTCGGGTGACCCTTGGCAAAACTCGACGGAAAAATAGTTTGCGCGCGTGGAGGGCATACCCATAGCCTTCCGAGCACGGAGGACAACGGCCCTTCCAGGAGCCGAGGATTCCGTGTTGTACTTGGACACCCGGACTGGTTTCGGACCGGTCCCTGAGACGCCGAGAGGAGGCGAAGACCAGTGATCAGCTACATCAACACCATCAAAAAGGCCGATCGGTCGGTCGTCGCCACATGCCTGCTCGGCTCCGCCCTTCCTGGCACCGGTATGCCCGGCGCCAATGAGGCGCGTCTCAGCGAGCGACCGATCCAGGCACCTGCGGTAGCAGCAGCGGCACAGGCAAAGGCCTATGCCTTTGCGGCCAATGGTGCCGAATCCCGGACGACGCAGCAGCACCACAAGACGTGGGCCTTCCGCAGGCTCGAACCCTGGAGTTATCCAGCCTGATCCAGGATCAGGTCGGCACCTTCCAGGGCCGCGGAACCCACACCGGGATCCGCGGCCCTTTTGATTTGCCAGAGCCCGGCCACCAGCCGGACCGAAGAGACGAGGAACACACACCGTGCAACTCAACGCACACGCCCCGTCCGCATCGACCGACCTGAACCGCCCGCCTGACTCCTCGGAGGACTCCTTGACCCCGCTCACCGCCCTCACCGAACTCGATGACGCCATCGAGAACCTGGGTGTAGCCGTTCCGTGCCGCTCGTACGACCCGGAGGTCTTCTTCGCCGAGTCCCCGGCCGACGTCGAGTACGCGAAGTCGCTCTGCCAGACCTGTCCGCTGCGGGAGGCCTGCCTCGCCGGTGCCAAGGACCGCCGGGAGCCCTGGGGCGTCTGGGGCGGCGAGCTCTTCGTCCAGGGCGTGGTGGTGGCCCGCAAGCGGCCGCGTGGTCGTCCGCGTAAGAACCCGGTCGCGGCATGAGCACCATCGGCACCATCGATCGCCCAGCGACGCACGACCCCATGAAGCAGGTCCCGACGATGACCCCACCGGTCTCCGAAACACCCGCACCCGATACCTCCGGTGCGCCCGAGGCGCGCCAGAACAGGAACCGAGAAATGCAACTCATGCAAGAAGCCCTGGCACGTGCGCATATGCACGACCGGCTTCAGGAGGCCGAGTCCGAACGCCAGGCCGTTCGGCTCGCGGCCGCCCGTCGGATGCAGCGGCGTGCGGAGCGTGCCTCGCTCCGCGCCCGCCGCGCCCTGGCCATGGCGGTCATGCAGTAACCACCATGTGCGGCACCGGCCAGAGGCGGGGCTGATACCAACACACCGACGGGTCCTACGCCGACCCATCGCGTGACCACGGGGGCCGGTCCGATCGGACCGGCCCTCCGGCTATCCCGAGGCGCCCGAATTCTCCGAGCTCAGGCCGAGGTCTCCGCGGCCTCGGGCGCCTCCTCGGCGCCGTCCGCGGCCTTTTCCCCGGCGTCTGCCGCGGGGCCTTCTTCGGCATCCGCTTCGGCATCCGCTTCGGCGCGGTCCTCGGACTCCGGGTCCACGGCGAAGCCGGGGACCCATGCCTCGAGCTCATCCCGCATCCGCACCGTGGCACCCAGCTGGCACAGCACCCCTATGGTGCTCAGCGTCACCCGGTGAATCAGCAGATAGGCGGGCGGCAGATTCAACTGATTGCCCAGCTCATAGACGGGGGAGTGGCGGTCGGCCATCCGCGCCGCCTGGCTGCGCAGCCACTGCCGGTCGAAGACGAACGCGTCGACCTGGGCCGGTTCGAGCATCGGCAGCAGGAAGTCCAGCAGATCATCCGGGTCGAGTTCGATCGTCGGCTTGACGAACCCCTCCCCGCGCATCAGGTCATAGACCCCCGCGGCGTCGCCCTCCAGCGCCATGCGCAGCGCGATGCCTATGGGCTCCGGAAGCCCTCCGGGGAGCCGGTTCACCGAACCGAAGTCCAGGACGCCCAGCTTCCACTGCTCCGGCGGCCCGTCCGGGGCGTCACCGGTCAGCAGCCGGAAGTTCCCAGGATGGGGGTCGGCGTGCAGCAGCCCGGTGCGGGATGCCCCCGAGAAGAGAAAGCGGGCCAGCAGTTGCCCGGCACGGTCCCGCTCCTCCTGTGTGCCGTCGGCTATCACCTGGGAGAGCGGCACCCCCTCCAGCCATTCGGTGATCAGTATCTGATCGCTCTGGTGCACCACCTCGGGCACCACGATCTCCGTGTCCTGTGCGTACTCCTCCACGTGGATCCGCTGGGACGCCGCCTCCAGTTCGTAGTCCAGCTCCTCGGCGACCCGCTCGCGCAACTCCGCGATCAGCGGCTTGACGTCCAGCCCCGGCACCAGCGGCCCCAGCACCCGGGCGAACCGGCTCAGTTGGTTGAGATCGGACAGCAGCGCCTCGCCGGCCCCGGGGTACTGCACCTTGACCGCCACCGTGCGCCCGTCGTGCCAGACCGCCCGGTGCACCTGTCCGATCGAGGCGGCCGCCGCCGGCTTGTCGTCGAACTCCTGGAACAGCTCCGGCCAGTCCGGGCCCAGCCGCTCTTCCAGCGCTGTGTGGACCGTACGGCTGGGCATGGGAGGGGCCGCTTCCTGGAGCTTGGTCAGGGCCGCCCGGTAGGGCCTGGCTATCTCCTCGGGCAGCGCCGACTCGAAGACCGACATGGCCTGTCCGAGCTTCATGGCCCCGCCCTTGAGCTCGCCGAGGACCTTGAACATCTGCTCCGCGGTGCGCTGCTGCACCTCGCGTGCGACGATCTCCGCCGGCCGTCCCCCTATCCGCTTCCCGAGCCCCCATGTGGCGCGCCCCGCGAATCCCAAGGGCAGCGCCGCCAGTTTGGCGGTACGGGTGATCGCCTTGCGCGGCAGATCGGTCATGCGCCCCTCCAACTACAGCCGTGCCATCCCGGAAGGTGGCCTCCGGGCCCCCGTGCCCACTCCGCGGACGTGGGTCACCCGGACATTGTCGCGTGCGGTGCCTCTACGGCCGAGGCATATACGGCATCCTCCTCCCCGGCCGCTCCACAGCCGCATCCGGGATGTGCTTCGATCGGGCGCGCCTCCCAGACGAGCGAGGGCAGCGCCAGCTCCCACCGGACCCCCGCGCCCCCGGAGGGACGGCCGTCGAGAAAGGCCAGTGCCTGGACCGCGGTGAGCCCCGCCACCACCATCGCCAGCGCCGTGTCACAGGCCGGGGCGGTGCGCCGGCGCCCGGACCGCCACTGCGCGAGCATCCTCGGCCAGACCGGCTCCCGCTCGGCGCGGCCCGCCGCGGCGCAGCCCGCGCAGGGCGTGATCCCCGGCACCACCAGCGGGCCCACCACCCCCGTGGCCTCGATGACTCCCGCATAGAGATGGGGTGTGCCGGAGGAGAGCAGCGGCCGGGTCTGCTCCGGATCCGGTGCGTACGCCGCGAGGCCGTCACGCGGGGCGATCACCGCCAGCGCCAGCCCGGGCTCGGCCGAGGCGGTCCGCTCTCCCGAAGAGGCGGCCCGCATTCCCGAGGGGGCGGCCCGCTTCCCCGAGCCCGAGGCGGTCCGCTCCCCGGAAGGGATCTTCTCTCGGGAAGGGGCCTTCTCGCGTGAAGGGGCGCGCTCCGGTGCGGAGGTCCGCAGCCGCGCCGACCGGCGGGGGAGCGGGGCGGGCGCGGCCCGGCGCACCACGCGGCGCGCCGCCAGATCCCGGCGCTCGCCGATCTGCTCGGCCGACAGCCCGCCGGGGGCCACGTCCCAGGGCTCGACACAGCCGCCGTCCACCACATCGACCCGGCCGACCCCGGATCCGGACAGCGCGGCCGCGATCGCGGCCCCGATCCGGCCCGCGCCCCGCACCTGAACCCGCATCGCCCGCCGCGCGGCGAGCAGCCGCGCCGCCGCTCCGGGCTCGGGGTGCAGCACCGACAGCGCCCCCGCGTCGGGCCGCACCCGGTCCAGGGCCGCGGCGGGCTCGCCGCCGTCCCTCGGCTCGTCCAGCAGCCCGGCCGCCGCCAGCCGGTCCACCAGCGCGTCGGCCCGCCCCTCCGGCAGCCCGATGGCGCGGGCCTCCTGCCGCAGCAGCGGCAGGCCGCGGGTGCCGTCCAGCAGTTCCAGAAAGCTGCCCGTGGCCGTGTCCACCGGCCCCATCAGCACCGCATGCGCTCGGGCCACCCCGAACTGCACCGTGTCCCGGCTCCGCCAGCCGCGCCGCAGCGCGGGCTTGAGCATTGGATGCATCGCCGTTTCCTCCCCCGTTTGATGTGCCGTCGATAGGCCGTCGATAGGCCGTCGATAGGCCGTCGATGTGCGGTCGATATGCCGTTGATGTTCCGTTGATGTGCCGTCCGTTGAACCGCCTTCAGCATGCGGCTCGGCGCCCGGACCCCGCAGCGCGTTATCCACAGGCAGTGGAATAAGTCGTACGAACGCCGGTCGTACAAGTCGTGCACACCGTGGAGTGGTTCGGTCCGCAACCATTGGCGGCGCGGGACTTCCCCGGCCGCCAGCGGGTAACGTCGGGGCGTGTCCGCCGACCCGCCCCCTCGCACCGCGGGACAGAACGTCTCCCGCAGCGCCGCGAGCGCACCGAGCACCGTCCCGAGCCCGCAGAGCCGAGGCTCCGACGCGAACGCGGTCGAGGTCCGCCGGAGCACCCGGCGGCGCAGGACGGTCTCCGCCTATCGCGAGGGCGACCGCACCGTCGTCCTCATCCCCGCCCGCATGTCCGAGGCGGAGGAGCAGCGCTGGGTGAGGGTCATGCTGGAGAAGCTGGCGGCCCAGGAGAGCAAGCGGATGCTGGGCGACGCGGAGCTGGCCGCCCGCGCCGAGTGGCTCTCCGGTCAGTACCTGGGCGGCCGGGCCCGGCCCGACTCCGTTCGCTGGGTCACCAACCAGAACACCCGCTGGGGGTCGTGCACCCCGGCCGAGGGCAGCATCCGGCTCTCGCACCGGCTCCAGGGCATGCCGGAGTACGTCGTGGACTATGTGCTCCTCCACGAGCTGGCCCATCTGCTGGTGCCGGGGCACGGCCGCCGCTTCTGGCAGCTCCTGGAGGCGTATCCGCGGACCGAGCGGGCGCGGGGCTATCTCGAAGGGGTGGTCGCCGCCGCACGGTTGCCACACCTCTCCGGTCCCCCGGACGACCAGCCATAAGGCGACCGCGCCCGGCCGGTGCGGGATCGGCCCCCGGGAGCTCCCGAGCCGTGCGGGAACCACATCCTGGTTCCCGGCGTCGCTCATAGTCGGCGGCAGCGGCTAGCCTGGCGCGCAACGCACACACCGGTACGGCGATGGGGGACGGTCCTAACGTATGGCCAGGGAATTCCAGCGCGGCCACAAGGCCAGGATCAGTGATCTGACGGCCGGGAGGGATCTGTACGTCGGGGTGCAGATCGCCGGACCCGGCCTGAGCTTCGACATCAGCTGCTTCGGTCTCGACGCGAACGAGCGGCTGTCGGACGACCGCTACTTCATCTTCTTCAACCAGCCGAAGTCCCCTGAAGAAGCGATACAGCAGCTCGGGCCGCAGGCCGGTGACACGGATTCGTTCCGCGTCACGCTCGACAGCGTGCCGGCCGCCATCCAGAAGCTCTCCTTCACCGCGACCATCGACGGCGCCGGGCAGATGTCGCAGGTCGGCCCCGGCTACCTGCGGATCGTCGCGGGCGGCGAGGAAGTGGCCCGGTACTCCTTCACCGGCTCGGAGTTCAGCACCGAACGCGCGGTCATGCTGGGCGACTTCTACCTCAAGGACGTCTGGCGGTTCGCCGCCGTCGGACAGGGCTTCGACGGGGGACTGGAGGCGCTGCTCAAGAACTTCGGCGGTGAGGTGGCCGAGGAGGAGCCCGCCCCCGCGCCCGCCCAGGGCGCCACGCCCGGTTTCGCGCCGCCGGGACACGCCGCCCCCGCACCGGGCTTCGCACCCCCGGCCGGGGCCCCTGCCCCGTCGGCCCCTCCGGCTCCCGCCCCGTCCGCCCCGCAGCCCGCCCCCGCCTTCGGCGCTCCCCAGGGGACGCCACCTCAGGGAACGCCACCTCAGGGAACGCCACCTCAGGGCACGCCGCCCCAGGGAACGCCGCCTCCGGGCGTGTCCCAGGGGACGCCCCCGCAGGGCGTTCAGCCGCCCGCCCCCGGCACCCCGCAGATGCACGGCGCCCCCACCATCGCCGCGCCCATCGCGCCTCCCGGCCAGGTGCCGCCTCCCGGCCAGGTGCCGCCCCCGGGTCAGGTACCGCCACCCCCGCCGCCGGGCCAGTACCCGGGCCAGCAGCCCCCGTTCGGCCAGCAGCCGGGCCAGGCCCCGCCCGCGCCGTACGGCCAGCCGCCCGCCCAGCCCTACCCCGGTCAGCCGGGCCAGCCGGGCCAGCCGGGCCAGCCGGGCCAGCCCGGTCAGCCCGCTCCTTACGGTCAGCCGCAGCCCATGGGCGGTGTCCCTCAGGGCGGTGGTGCGCCCGGGCTCCAGGCCGCGCTCTCCAAGTACCGCGAGGCCCCCACCGGCCAGCGCTGGACGCCGCAGAACCCCAGGCTGATGCGGGTCGACCTCGGTGTCGGCGGCCAGCCCGTGCTCGCCCGCCAGGGCACGATGGTGCTCTACCAGGGCAAGGTCGACTTCAGCTATAAGGGCGCCGGTTTCCGCGGCCGGATCGTCGGCAACGCGACCGGCCAGGAGATGCAGCTGATGCGCTGCACCGGCCAGGGCCAGGTCTTCCTCGCCGAGAACGCCGCCGAGCTCCACCCGATCGAACTCCAGGGCGACGCCATCTGCGTCTCCGCCGAGAACGTGCTCGCCTTCGACGAGTCGCTGCACCACGAGGTGCGCCGGATCGAGGGCCACGGCATCCCCGGCGGCGCGCTGTTCACCATGCAGTTCCAGGGCACCGGGACCGTCGTGGTGAAGACCGAGGGTACCCCGGTCGTCCTCCCGGTCACCCCGACCACCTTCGCCGACAGCAACGCCATCGTGGCCTGGTCCGCCGGAGCCCAGGTGATCATCTCCAGCCAGGTGCGGCTGCGCCGCAGCGCCTACCCCGGCCACAGCGGGGAGACCGTGAACCTCCAGTTCCGTGGCGCGCCCGGCAACTTCATCGTCGTCCAGCCCTACGAGGTCTGAGGGAGCCCGATATGGACCAGCAAATGATCTCGGGCTTCGCACCCGCCCCGGTCGCCGCCCGCATGGAGAACCACGGCGCCAGCATGCTCAAGGTCGCCATGCAGAGCGGCCAGGACCTCTTCGCCCGCACCGGCTCGATGGTGGCGTACGAGGGCTTCGTCCAGTACGAGCCCAACCCGCCCGCCGTACGGCAGATGGCCTCCCAGTGGCTGACCGGCGAGGGCGCCCCGCTGATGCGGTGCAGCGGCGACGGGCTGCTCTACCTCGCCGACTACGGGGCCAACGTCGTCTGCATCAACCTCAACGGGGACGCGCTGTCGGTCAACGGCACCAACCTCCTCGCCTTCGACGCGCACCTCCAGTGGGGCGTCGAACGCGTCAAGGGCATCGCCAAGTTCGCCGGGCAGGGCCTGTTCAACGTGGGCGTCTCCGGCACCGGCTGGGTCGCCCTGACCTCCCGCGGCACCCCCATCGTGGTCGACTGCGGCCGCGGCGAGGACGAGACCTATGTGGACCCGGACGCGCTCGTGGCCTGGTCCTCCGGGCTCAAGGTGAAGGGCAAGCGCAGCTTCAAGGCGTCGTCCCTGATCGGCCGGGGCAGCGGCGAGGCGTATCAGCTCGGCTTCTCCGGGCAGGGCTTCGTCGTCGTACAGCCCAGTGAGGACAGCACCGACCGGCTCCGGGCCCGGGGCTGAGGGGGAGGGACAACCAGATGCAGAGCCCGCTTTTCGCCTTCACCGAGGCCCAGACGCAGGACCGCTACGCGCTCCAGAACCCGCATCTGCTGCGGGTCGCCCTGAGCGGCCATGAGGATGTGCTCGCCCGTAAGGGCAGCATGGTCGCCTATCAGGGGCTCATCGAGTTCGACGGTGAGTACCAGACGCCCGGGCAGCACAGGGCCCGGGCCCGCACCGGTGAGGGCCTGGACCTGATGCGCTGCTCCGGGCAGGGCACGGTCTACCTCGCCAACCTCGCCCAGCACATCCATGTGATGGAGGTGGACCACGACGGGCTGACCGTCGACAGCTCCTATGTGCTCGCGCTGGACTCCACGCTGCACTGGGAGTCGATCGCGGTGGACAGCCAGTTCGGGATCTCCGGGTCCGGCAAGTACAACCTCAACATCTCCGGCCAGGGCAAGGTCGCGCTGATGACCTCGGGGCAGCCGCTGCTGCTCCAGGTCACCCCGGACAAGTACGTCAACGCCGACGCGGACGCCATCGTCGCCTGGTCCAGCTCGCTGCGGGTCCAGATGCAGGCGCAGACGCACTCCTCGGGTGTCTGGCGGCGGCGCGGCAACACCGGCGAGGGCTGGGAGCTCAGCTTCCTCGGCCAGGGTTACGCCCTGGTGCAGCCCAGCGAGCTGCTCCCGCCGCAGAACGCGGTGGTCGGGGGCGGCATGGCCGCACAGTTCGGCATGGGGCAGCAGGGTGCCCGAGGTCAGAACCAGGGCAACATCTTCAGCAACTGACCGAGGTCGCCGCCGCATTTCAGCCGTTCCTCGAATCCAGCCCGCTCCTCGATTCCAGCGGGCTCCTCAGCGCAGCCCCACGCGCTCCTCGGAGCAGCGCGCCTCAGAGCAGCGCGCGGGTGCGCGTCACCAGATGCCGCACCGACTCGTCGGCCACGTCCGCCACCTCGTCGTAGCCGAACCAGCGCAGATCCAGCGACTCGTCGCTGATCGCCGCCACCGCGCCCCGGGGCGCCACCGCCGCGTACTGGACGTCCAGGTGCCAGGCGCAGGGGGTCTGGTGCCGGTCGAGCCGCACCGGGCCGCCCGGCAGCAGCGTCAGCCCCGCGATCCCGGACTCCTCGGTGGCCTCGCGCAGCGCCGCGCCCGCGAGCGTGGCGTCGTCCGGCTCGCAGTGGCCGCCCATCTGGAGCCACATCCGCAGCTTCCGGTGCAGGGTGAGCAGCACCTGCTCCCGGTCCGGGTCGATCACCAGCGCGCTCGCCGTGATGTGGCCGTCCCCGCACGCCTTCCACATGCCGTCCGGATACGCGGACAGATGGTCGCCGTACAGCCGTCGCAGCCGCTCCTGGGCGGCATCGGGCGCGGGCCACTCGGTGAGCACCCGCGCCGCGTCCTGGTGCAGACTCACTTCTCGCCGTCGCCCCGGTCGCCGCTCTCGCCGTCGTCCTCGCCGCTCTCGCGGCCCTTACGGAGGTCGGGACCCTCGGAGCCGCCCTTACGGTCCTCATCGCCGCCCGCCGCCTCGCCGAGCATCTTGTCCAGCTCGGAGAAGTCCAGCTGCTCGCCGTGGACGAAGCCGTCCGGGTCGTCGAGGTCCTGCGCCGTCGGCAGCATGTCCGGGTGGGCCCAGAGGCCGTCGCGCCCCTCCAGGCCGCGCGCGTCGGTGAGGGAGGCCCACAGCCGGGAGGCGTCCCGCAGCCGGCGCGGCCGCAGCTCCAGGCCGATGAGCGTGGCGAAGGTCTGCTCGGCGGGGCCACCGCTCGCCCGGCGCCGCCGCAGCGTCTCGCGCAGGGCGTCGGCGGACGGCAGATGCGGTTTGGCGGCGGCGTGCACCACCGCGTCCACCCAGCCCTCCACCAGCGCCAGAGCGGTCTCCAGACGCGCCAGCGCGGCCTTCTGCTCGGGGGTGTCCTCGGGCTGGAACATGCCCTGCTGGAGCGCCTCCTGCAACTGCTCGGGGTGGGTCGGGTCGAGCTGGCCGACCGCGTCCTCCAGCTTGGCGGTGTCGACCTTGATGCCGCGGGCGTACCCCTCGACCGCGCCGAAGAGGTGCGAGCGCAGCCACGGCACATGGGCGAACAGCCGCTGGTGGGCCGCCTCGCGCAGCGCCAGATACAGCCGGACCTCTTCCTTGGGCACGCCGAGGCCGGAGCCCAGCGCCGCGATGTTGACCGGCAGCAGGGCCGCCTTGCCCGCCGGGCCGAGCGGCAGCCCGATGTCGGTCGAGCCGACCACCTCGCCGGCCAGCACGCCCAGCGCCTGCCCGATCTGGGTGCCGAACATGGCGCCGCCCATCGAGCGCATCATCCCGAGCAGCGGGCCGGCCATGGCCTGCATCTCCTCGGGCAGCACATCGCCCATGGCGGCGCCGACGCGCTCGGCCACCGGGTCGACCAGGTCCTTCCACACCGGCAGGGTCGCCTCGACCCATTCGGCGCGGCTCCAGGCCACCGCGGTCCCCGAGCCCGAGGGCAGCGAGGTGACGCCGTCCAGCCACAGGTCCGCGAGCCGCACGGCCTCCTGGACCGCGGCGCGGTCGGCCGGGCCGACGCTCTCGTCCTTGCTGCCGTCGGCGGTGCCGCGCGCGACGGTCTGGCGGGCGATGTCCTTGGCCATGTCCCAGTTCACCGGGCCGCCCTCGTACGAGAGCATCTGCCCGAGCTGCTGGAAGGCGGCGCCCAGGTCGCCCGGGTTCAGCGAACCGAACATCGCGGCGAACGGATTCTCCGCGCCGCCCGCTCCGCCGCCGAACCCGAAGGGATTCGCGGGGCCCTGCTCGCCGCCCTGGCCGCCCTTCTTCTTGCCGTCGTCGCCGTCCTCCGGCTCCTCCGGCGGAAGGCCGAATCCGAATGGGGTGTCACTCACGGGTTTCCTCGGCTCGTTGGGCCACCGGCCACGGGCCGGTGGCGGATGCCCGACATCACCACCCAGCCTAGACACCTCGCCGGTTTCCGGGCTCGGTGCTTCGCTGATCGCCGCCCTGCGGCAGGATGGACGTCACCTGGTACGTATGCGTGCATGCGCTGCGTACTGAAGACAACCGCTGGAGACGCCCGGTGAGTTCCCCAGACCGAGAAGTTCGCGCTGCGCGAAACGATACGGCCGGCACCGCACGACGACCCGTCGTGGCGGTGACCGGTGCCGCCTCGGGCCCAGGTGCCCTGCTCACGCAGCGGCTCGCGGAGTCCGAAGAGGTCAAGCAGGTCCTGGCCATCGACGAGCGCCGCGGTGAGGTGACCGAGGCGCAGTGGCATGTGCTGGACGTCCGCGATCCGGCCATCGCCGAGAAGCTGCGCGGCGCCGACGTGGTGGTCCACCTCGCCGTCGACCTGGATCTGGGCACCGACGCCGCCGCCCGCACCGCCTACAACGTGCGCGGCACCCAGACCGTCCTGACGGCCGCCGCGGCGGCCGGGGTGCGCCGGGTGGTGCTGTGCACCTCGGCGATGGTCTACGGGGCGCTCCCCGACAACGCCGTGCCGCTGGCCGAGGACGCGGAGCTGCGGGCGACCGCCGAGGCCACCGGCGTCGGCGACCTCCTGGAGATCGAGCGGCTCGGGGAGCGCGCGCCCCGGGCGCATCCGGGGCTGAATGTGACCGTGGTGCGCCCGGCGCTCCTGGTCGGCGGCACGGACACCGCGCTCACCCGCTACTTCGAGTCGCCGCGCCTGCTGGTCGTCGCCGGATCCCGTCCCACCTGGCAGTTCTGCCATATGGAGGACCTGGTCGGAGCGCTGGAGTACGCCGCCCTGGAGAAGGTCGAGGGCGAGCTGGCGGTCGGGTGCGAGGGCTGGCTGGAGCAGGAGGAGGTCGAGGAGCTGTCCGGGATCCGGCGCATGGAGCTGCCCTCGGCGGTCGCCCTGGGTGCCGCCTCCCGGCTGCACCGGCTCGGTCTGACGCCGTCCCCGGCGGGCGATCTCGCGTACACGATGCACCCCTGGGCGGTCAGCGGCAGCAGGCTGCACGCGGCGGGCTGGCGGCCGCGCTGGACCAACGAGGAGGTTCTGGCGGAGCTGCTGGAGGAGGTCGCCGGGCGCCATACGGTCGCGGGGCGGCGTCTCGGCCGTAAGGACGCCACGACGCTCGGCGCCGCGGGCGCGACCGTGGCCCTGGTGGGCACCGCGGCGATCGTGCGCCGCGCCCGTAAGGCGCGCCGCCGAGCCTGAGACAAGCGGCCCCGGAAGGTGTTTTCCGGGATCCGGTGGTCCGGTGGCTCCATTGATTCCCCGAGGGCGGGACGGTACGGCACGATGGACGACATGGCACATTCGTACGATCATCCCGGCGAGCTCGCGGCCGCCCGGCCCATCCGGCTGCTCGCCGTCCGTGACACGCCCCTGTCCGTGGACGAGGTCTTCGGGGCGGTGGGCGATGCCGCGGCGGGCGGCACGGCGCTGTTCGTGGGCACCGTGCGCAACCACGACGGAGGCGCGGAGGTCGGCGCCCTGGGCTACTCCGCGCACCCGACCGCCGAGGCCGAGCTGCGCCGGGTGGCCGAGAAGGTCGTGGCCGACTTCCCGGTGCGCGCGCTGGCCGCCGTGCACCGGGTGGGCGATCTGGTGATCGGCGATCTGGCCGTGGTGGTCGCCGTCTCCTGCCCGCACCGCGCGGAGGCGTTCGCGGCCTGCCGCCGGCTGATCGACGATCTCAAGAGCGAGGTCCCGATCTGGAAGCACCAGACGTTCGCGGACGGCACCGAAGAATGGGTGGGTGCGTAGCGCCTCGTTGAGGGGTGGTGGTCGGGCGACGGGAGGGCGGGTGGGCGCGTAGCGCCTCGTTGAGGGGTGGTGGTCGGGCGACGGGAGGGCGGGTGGGCGCGTAGCGCCTCGTTGGGGGGATGGTGCGTAGGTGGGCGCGCATGGGGAATGCGCATGCGCATGGGGGCACGGAAGGGGGTACTCCGCTTGCGTAACCCCCACCCTGCCGTAAGCGTTGAGCTGGCAGAGGATTAATCTGCTCATCTGTCAGTCGCGGTCCTGAACCGCGATTTTTCAAGGGGTCGGGAGGCTGCTGTGGCCGCGCTTCTCTGGTTGCTGATTCCGTTGTTCGCGGCGATAGGCGCGGCGATATACGCCGGCATAGCCGCCCGAGCCGGTAAACGGAAGTCCGGGGGGGATGTAGCTGAGCTGGCCGGATACGCCCGCTTCCGCGAAGCGATGGAGCGCCGGCCGTCCGATTCGGACGCCGTGGCCTGAGGCCGCCACCCCGTCCGCGCCGCCCCTCATACGGACGGCCCCGACGGTGGACTGACGGACGCGTCCCGTACTGTCGTTCCATGCCACGCCGCACCGCGACGATGCTCGCCTCCCTTCTGATGCTGATCGCGCTGCTCTGCGCAGGAGTGCTGATCCCGGTGCCGTACGCGGAGATGTCCCCGGGGCCGACGTACAACACCCTGGGCGAGCACAACGGGGAGTGCGTACTCCAGATTTCCGGCCGCAAGAGCTGTGAGACCACCGGCGGGCATCTGAACATGACCACGGTCCGGGTCACCGGCTCCGAGTACCGGATGAACCTCGTGGAGGCCGTCTACGGCTGGCTGGCGCACGATGACGTGGTCGTGCCGCACAGCACCCTCTACCCGGACGACAAGACCCCGGACCAGGTGGACCAGCAGAACGCCGAGGAGTTCACCCAGTCCCAGGAGTCGGCCAAGGTCGCTGCGCTGCGGGCGCTCAAGAAGCCGGTCACCGCGCATGTCATCGTCGGCGCGGTCCAGAAGGGCGCCCCGGCCCAGGGCAAGCTGCACGCGGGCGATGTGATCAAGTCGGTGGACGGTACGGCGGTGCGCGAGCCCGACGACGTGGCCAAGCTCGTCACCAAGCACAAGCCGGGCCAGAAGGTGGTCTTCTCGGTCGTCCCGGCCAAGAACGTGGCGGCGGCGGAGAAGAGCGGCAAGCAGCCCACCGGCGAGGAGCGCGTCTCGATCACCACCACGAAGGCGGACAAGGGCCCGACCCGCGCCATCGTGGGCATCCAGGCCGGGGTCGACTACACCTTCCCGTTCCGGATCGACATCAAGCTGGCGGACGTGGGCGGGCCCAGCGCGGGCCTGATGTTCGCGCTGGGGATCGTGGACCGGCTCTCGCCCGGCGATCTCACCGGCGGGAAGTTCATCGCGGGCACCGGGACGATCGACGACAAGGGCACGGTCGGCCCGATCGGCGGCATCGAGATGAAGACGATCGGCGCGCGCAAGGCGGGCGCCCGCTACTTCCTCACGCCCAAGGAGAACTGCGCGGCCGCCGCCAAGGACGTGCCGAGCGGGCTGCGACCGGTCAAGGTGCACACGATCGACGAGGCCCTTACGGCGCTCGAGAAGATCCGTAAGGGGGACACCGCCGGTCTGCCGAAGTGCACGACGGGCTGAGCGGCGCCCCCGTTTGGGGGGTCGGGTCGCGGGGTCAGTCGGTGGCGAAGGTGGCGGCAAGCGCGTCCGCCAGACCAGGCACCAGACCGGCCCCGGTGAGCACCTCGGTCGGGGAGTCCTTCTCCCGCAGCCGCAGGGCCGACTCGCGCGCGCCGTCCCGCAGCACGGCCACGGTCATCCGGACCTCCTGGCGGTCCGGGTGGTCGGCGACCCACTTGGCCAGCGCCGCGTCGTCCAGGCCCTCGGGCACGGAGCTCTCGGCGGACGGCGGCAGCATCTGCCGCTCCACGGTCAGGGCGCAGCCGGTCACCGCGTCCGGCCAGGCGATGGTGGCGAGGAACTCGTCCAGCGGGGCGCCGGAGGGTAGCTCGTCCTGCTCGATGGGGGTCAGGGAGGCGATCTCCTCGCCGCCCTCGTCAAGGCCGAGCTGAGCGGCGAGGCCGGGCTCCTCGGTGCGCAGCCGGGCGGTGTCGACAAGGGCGAAGAGCCGTGCGGGCTGGTCCCAGCCGAGCCCCGAGGCGTACTCGTCGATTTCGAGTACGGCGCGGGTCAGTGGATTCGAGGTCAGCGGGCCGCTGCCGGGGGTTGCGTTGGACATGGTTCATATCGTGCCCTGTTCGGACCCGGAAACGGGAACTGAGTAAAGCCTGAGTAAGTTGCATCAGGTGGGCCCTGGAGTTCAGGGTTCCTCAATCGACAGCGAACTTCGAGGTGCGCACCTTGGCTTTCCAGATGCCGGACCGCGGCGGAGGCCCGACGGGGCCGCGGGTGAGAGTCGGCCGTCCGTCCCGGCGTGCCAGGACCCTGCTCATGACCCTGGGCGTGCTGGCCGTGTTGGCCATGCTCTTTGTCATGTTTGCCGGATTTTGGACGGATTGGCTCTGGTATCGCTCGCTTCATTACTCTTCGGTCTTCAGTACCACCCTGAAGACGAAGATCGGGCTGTTCTTCGTCTTCGGCGTGCTGATGGCCACGGCCGTCGGGATCAACATCTGGCTGGCCCACCGGCTGCGGCCGCCGCTGAGCGCGATGTCCATGGAGCAGCAGAGCCTGGACCGCTACCGGATGGGCATCGCCCCGTTCAAGAAGTGGGTGCTGCTCGCGGTCACCGCCCTGGTGGGGCTGATCGCGGGCGCCTCGGCGGCCGGCCAGTGGCGCATCTGGCTGCTGTGGGTCAACGGGGTGCCGTTCGGGCAGAAGGACCCGCAGTTCCACAAGGACGTGGCCTTCTACGCCTTCGATCTGCCCTGGTACCGCTTCCTGCTGAGCTTCGGCTTCGCGGCCACCGTGCTCTCGCTGATCGCCGCCGCCCTGGTGCACTACCTCTACGGGGGCCTGCGGGTCACCAGCCCCGGCGCCCGCGCGACCGCCGCGGCCACCGGCCATCTGTCGGTGCTGCTGGGTGTCTTCGTGGCGCTCAAGGCGGTGGCGTACTGGCTGGACCGCTACGGCCTCGCGGTGAAGTCCAGCGACTTCAAGGCGACGGGCAACTGGACGGGTCTGCGCTATGTGGACGCCAACGCCTATCTGCCCGCCAAGACGATCCTGTTCTGCATCGCGGCGATCTGCGCGGTGCTCTTCTTCGCCACGCTGTGGCGCCGCACCTGGCAGCTGCCGGTCATCGGCTTCGGGCTGATGGTGCTGTCGGCGATCCTGATCGGCGGGCTCTACCCGGCGATCGTGCAGAAGTTCCAGGTCCAGCCGAACGAGCAGGCCAAGGAGGCGCCGTACATCCAGAAGAACATCGAGGCCACGCGCAAGGCGTACGGCATCGATGACTCCAAGGTGGCGGACTACTCCGGCAAGAACGACAGCGACGGCGGCGGCGAGAAGCTCCGTAAGGACGCCAATACGACGGCCAGTTACCGGCTGATCGACCCCAGCGTCATCTCGCCGACCTTCCAGCAGCTCCAGCAGGAGCGCAAGTACTACCAGTTCCCCTCGACGCTCGACGTCGACCGCTACAAGGGCGCCGACGGCAAGGACCAGGACACCGTCGTCGGGGTGCGCGAGCTGAACCTCAGCGGCATCCCCAAGCGGAACTGGATCAACGACCACTTCACCTACACCCACGGCTACGGCATGGTGGCGGCGAAGGGCACCACGACCGACCCCAACGCGGACCCGGCGGGCTCGCCGGACTTCACCGAGTCCGGGCTGCCCACCAAGGGGTCCAGCGGCGGCGGTGTCGGCACCTACAAGCAACAGGTCTACTACGGCGAGAAGACCGACCAGTACTCGATAGTCGGCGGCCCGCAGAAGGAACTCGACTACGAGAAGAACGGCGAGCGGACCACCAGCTACAAGGGCAAGAGCGGGGTCAGCCTCTCCAACCCGGTCAACCGCGCCGCCTACGCGGTGGCGTTCGGCGAGCCCCAGATCCTCTACTCGGGCGCGATCGGGGACGGTTCGCGGATCCTGTACAACCGCACCCCCAAGGAGCGCGTCGAGAAGGTCGCCCCCTGGCTGACCATCGACGGTGACGCCTATCCGGCCGTGGTCCACGGCCGGATCAAGTGGATCGTGGACGCCTACACCACGACCAACGGCTATCCGTACGCCTCGCGGACGACCCTGGGCGACAGCACGGCCGACTCGCTGAGCGACGGGGACCGCTCGGTGGTCGCGCAGCAGAACAAGGTCAACTACATCCGCAACTCGGTCAAGGCGACCGTGGACGCCTATGACGGCACGGTCAAGCTCTACGAGTGGGACTCCAAGGACCCGGTCCTGAAGACCTGGGAGAAGGCGTTCCCGGGCACGGTCGAGCCCAAGGAGAAGATCAGCGGCGAGCTGATGGAGCATCTGCGGTACCCGCAGGACCTGTTCAAGGTCCAGCGCGAGCTGCTGACCCGCTACCACGTCACCGATCCCACGCAGTTCTACAGCGGCAGTGACGCCTGGCAGGTGCCCGAGGACCCGACCCACAAGGACGGGAACGCGGTGCCGCCGTACTACCTGTCCATGAGGATGCCCGATCAGAAGGGGCAGACGTTCTCGCTGACGACGACCTTCACCCCCAACGGGCGTCCCAACCTGGGGGCGTTCATGTCGATCGATGCGGATGCCAACAGTAAGGACTACGGCACGATAAGACTGCTGAAGGTCACCTCCAACGTGCCCGGTCCGCAACAGGTGCAGAGCGAGCTCAACGGTGATCCGGAAGTCGCCGAGTTCGTCCGGAACCTGAGAGGCACCGACTCCGACATCGAGTACGGCAATCTGCTCACCGTGCCCCTGGACAACGGCTTCCTCTATATCGAGCCCGTCTACGCCCGCGGTGGCAGCGCCAACTACCCGCTGCTGAAGAAGGTCGGCGTATCCTACGGCAAGGAGACGGTCTTCAAGGACACCCTGGGCGAGGCCCTGGACGCCGTCTTCGGCGAGTCGTCCGAACAGCGGCCACCGGGCGACGGCGGCCAGGAGGAACCGCCGTCGAGCAACCCGACGGTGAAGGAGGCCCTCAAGGACGCCTCGGACGCCTATCAGGACGCCCAGGACGCCCTCCAGAAGCAGCCACAGGACTGGGAGGCGTACGGCAGGGCCCAGGAGGATCTGAAGGACGCGCTGGACCGCGCCGCCAAGGCGGAGGACAAGGCGGCCGGCGACAAGGGGCAGCAGCAGAACCAGCCACGGAGCCAGAGCGCCGCCGGCGGTTCCGACAAGAAGGGCGGCTGACCCTTGACGACCTGCGAGAACGGCCGGGCGGCCGCCCCCTCGCGCCGTGGTACGGTGGTTGCACCACGGCGCGGGGTGGAGCAGCTCGGTAGCTCGCTGGGCTCATAACCCAGAGGTCGCAGGTTCAAATCCTGTCCCCGCTACTGACACACGAGGCCCGGATCCGCAAGGATCCGGGCCTCGTTGTGTGTTGTATGAGCGTCCACTCGGGGAATGCGGATACAAGCGTTTGGGTTGTCTCTCTGTGGGCATGTCGACAAAACGCTGAAGTGACCTCCTCGGCTGCGGTATACCAGGTGTACGCCGGATGCGGGTGATGCCACGATGGGATTTATGGGGGACAGGGTCAGTCTGTTGGAGACAGGGCGTTTTGCGCACACGCATGACGATGCCGAGGAGGAGACCCGGCACCGTCGTGCCGCCGAGGCCGGTGACACCGCCGCGATGAGCGCACTGGGCGCACTGCTGCTGCGCCGCGGCGACCTCGACGGCGCCGAACCGCAACTGCGGGGAGCCACCGCGGCGGGCGATCGCGCCGCCGCCAACAACCTCGGCGTTCTGCTGCACCAGCGCGGCTACGCCGATGAGGCCGCCGGCTGGTGGCGCATAGCCGCCGTCGCCGGATCTCCCGCAGCGGCCCACGCCCTGGGCCGCCATCACCGCGAGCGGGGCGATGAGCCCGCCGCCGAGTACTGGCTGCGCCAGTCCGCCGAGTCCGGCCACACCCTGGGCGCGTACGCGCTGGGCGACCTGCTGGAGCACCGCAGCGACATCGGGGCCGAGCGCTGGTTCCGCACGGCCGCCGAGCGCGGCCACCGCGAGGCCGCGTACCGCCTCGCCCGCATCCTCGACGACCGCGGCGACGAGGGGGACGAGTCGGCGGCCGAGCGCCGCCGTGGCGTCGACGGCGGCGGCCGGGGGGAGGCCGAGCAGTGGTACCGGCAGGCCGCCGCGCGCGGCCACCGGCGCGCCGCCCTCCACCTCGGCACGCTGCTGGAGAAGCGCGGTGAGACCAAGGAGGCCGGGCGCTGGTACCTGATGTCCGCCAAGGACGGCGAGGCCCGGGCCGCCTGCGCGCTGGGCTTCCTGCTGCGTGACGCGGGCGACACCGACAGCGCCGCCGTCTGGTGGCACCGGGCGGCCCAGCACGGCGACGGCAACGCCGCCAACGCGCTGGGCGCGCTCCACGCCGACCGCGGCGAGACCCAGACCGCCGAGCGCTGGTACCGCGCCGCGCTCGACGCCGGGGACATCAACGGCGCCTACAACCTCGGGCTGCTCTGCGCCGAGCAGGGCCGCACCGCCCAGGCCGAGCAGTGGTACCGCCGCGCCGCCTACGCGGGCCACCGCGAGGCCGCCAACGCGGTCGCCGTGATGCTGCTCCAGCGCGGCGACGCCGCGGGCGCCGAGCCGTGGTTCTCCAAGGCGGCCGAGGCGGGCAGCGTCGACGCCGCGTTCAACCTGGGGATCCTGCACGCGGGCCGGGGCGAGGACCGGGCGGCCCGGCAGTGGTACGAGCGGGCCGCGGCCGCCGGGCACACCGAGGCCGCGTTGCAGGTCGGCCTCGCCCTCCAGCGGGAGGGCGACCTCCAGGGGGCCGAGCGCCATCTGCGCTGCGCCGCGGGCGGCGGCAGCGCCGAGGGCGCCTTCCGGCTGGCCGCGCTGCTGGACCGCTCCTCGGTCGGCGGCGACCCGGCGACCGGCACCGGCTTCGGCAGCTCGTCCGGGACCCGCTTCCCGACCCCGCCGCCGGACGACGGCTCCGGGCCGCACGTCCCCGAGTACGAGGAGTGGTACGAGCGCGCCGCACGCCAGGGCCACCGGCGGGCCCAGGTGCGGGTGGGCATGTTCGCGGCCGCGCGCGGCGATGTGGTCGAGGCCGCGCGCTGGTACCGCATGGCCGCCGAGGCGGGCAGCAGCAACGGCGCGTTCAACCTGGGGCTGCTGCTGGCCCGGGAGGGCAGCGAGCCGGAGGCCGCCCTGTGGTGGACGCGTGCCGCCGAGTCGGGGCACGGCCGGGCCGCGCTGCGGCTCGCGCTGCTCGCGGCCCGTCGCGGGGCGCTCGCCGAGGGACAGCGGTGGTGCGCGCGGGCGGTCGAGCTGGGCCCCGCGGAGGTCGCCGAGCGGGCGGCCCGGCTGCGAGAGGCGCTCCAGCAGGAGCTCACGGCCTAGGCGGCCGGGGCTCGCGGCAGAGCACCTCGGCCCGGACCCCTGGCCCGAACCCCCGGCCCGGACCTGGCTCAGGTCCGGCTCAGGCTCAGGCCCGGACCCGGCTCAGGCCCGGACCCGGCTCAGGCCCGGACCCGGCTCAGGCCCAGCCCGGACCCGGCCCGGGCCCGCCGCCCCGCGGAGGTCGCCGAGCGGGCGGCCCGGCTGCGAGAGGCGCTCCAGCAGGAGCTCACGGCCTAGGCGGCCGGGGCTCGCGGCGGAGCACACCAGGCCGGACCCCCGGCCCGGACCCGGCTCAGGCCCGGACCCGGCTGAGGCCGGCTCAGGCTCAGGCCCGGACCCGGTTCAGGCCCAGCCCGGACCCGGCCCGGGCCCGCCGCCCCGCGGAGGTCGCCGAGCGGGCGGCCCGGCTGCGAGAGGCG
>NZ_BAAAIF010000083.1:0-43273 GCF_039525925.1 Streptomyces javensis
CTCGTCCTCGGCCTCGGACTGCTCGGCGGGGCGGCGGCCGGAAGCTGGCTGGGCGACCGCCCCGGCGCCCAGCCGTCCACCGCCGATACCTACGCCCACGCCCGCTCCGCCTGGCACAGCATCCCCGTGGCCGACCTCTTCCCGCGCACCCTGCGCGGCAAGGGCGAGGGACCCGGCGGCGCCGACCGCGTCTGGACCCGAATAGCCGTCGCCCCGGACAGCAGCTGCGGCGGCGGATTCGATCCGCTGCTCGCCAAGGCGCTGGCCCCGGTGGGCTGCAAACGGCTGGTGCGCGCCACGTACACCGACGCCACCAGCACCAGCGTCACCACCGTCGGAGTGCTGATCACCACCTCGGGGCCCACCGGGATGCGGGCGCTTCAGCAGCGCTTCGTCACCGAGAAGCTGGACGAGCGCACCGATCTGATGCCCCGCGCATACGCCGCCAAGGGCACCGCCGCGGCCGGATTCGGCGACGACCAGCGCGCCAGCTGGCGGATCCGGATCCTCACCGACGCCCCCGCCGTCATCTACACCGTCACCGGCTTCGCCGACGGCCGTGAGGTCACCGACCCGCAGTCGGCGGGCGAGGCGACCCAGCGCGGCGCCACCTCGGCCCCCGCGCAGTCCGGCCTCGGCAACGACGCCCGGGGCATCGCCGACGCGATCGAGGCCGGGTTCCGCCGGGCCCTGGACACCTTCACGGAGACCACTTCATGACCGGGATCGGGCGGCGCCTCGCCGTGGCACTCGCCGCCGCCGGGCTGACCCTGGTGCCCGCCGCGCCCGGATACGCCGACGGCATACAGGCCCAGGAGTGGGCGCTGGACACCCTCCACGTCCGTGAGGCATGGCAGACCACCAAGGGCTCCGGGATCACCGTCGCCGTCCTCGACACCGGCGTCGACGAAGGCCACCCCGACATCGAGGGCCAAGTGCTGCCGGGGAAGGACCTCATCGGCTTCGGCGCCCGGCGCGGCGAACGCGCCTGGGCCCGCCACGGCACCGCCATGGCCGGGATCATCGCCGGGCACGGCCACGGCGCCTCCGGCGGCGAGGGCGTCCTGGGCGTCGCGCCCAAGGCCCGGATCCTGCCGGTGCGGGTGATCCTCGAGGACTCCGATCCCGACCGCAAGAAGGCCCGCTCGACCCGTGGCGGCGCGCTCGCCGCCGGGATCCGCTGGGCGGCCGACCACGGCGCCGACGTCATCAACCTCTCGCTCGGCGACGACAGCGCCTCCGCCCACCCCGAGGCCGCCGAGGACGCCGCCGTGCAGTACGCGCTGCGCAAGGGCGCGGTCGTGGTCGCCTCCGCGGGCAACGGCGGTGAGAAGGGCGACCGGGTCTCCTACCCGGCCGCCTACCCCGGGGTCATCGCCGTGACCGCCGTGGACCGCTACGGCTCCCGCGCCGCCTTCTCCACCCGCCGCTGGTACGCCACCGTCTGCGCGCCCGGCGTCGACGTGGTCATCGCCGACCCCGACAAGCGCTACTACGAGGGCTGGGGCACCAGCGCGGCCGCCGCCTTCGTCTCCGGCTCCGTCGCGCTCGTCCGCGCCGCCCACCCCGACCTGAGCCCGCGCCAGATCCGCGGACTCCTCACCAGCACCGCCCAGGACGTCCCCGAGGGCGGCCGCAGCGACGACCTCGGCGCGGGCCTGGTGAACCCGGCGGCCGCGATCACCGCGGGCGACAAGCTGAAGCCCGAGGCCCAACGGCCCGCCGTGGCCGCCTCCCCGAACCGCTACTTCGGCAACGGCCCCGGCCACACCCAGGGCGCCCACGACGACTCCGGCCCCAACCAGATGGCCCTCCTCGCCGGCCTCGCCGGCACGGCCCTGATCGTCGCCGCGATATCCCTGTGGCGCGGCTCGGGCCCCCTGCGGGTGCCCCCGCGACTGCGGGCACTGCTGCCGGGGACGCGTACGCGCTGAGCGCCGCCCGGGCGCCGCGGTGATCGGCTAAGGCCCGTTGCCAGGCGCACCGCTGACGGGGTTCCGTCGGCCTGAGCGGCGCCGGCCGCCACGCCGCCGGTCCGGGGCCGGTGCGCGCCTGCTCGTGGGGAGGCCGCGCGCCGAAGGCCCGGCGGCGGTCGTCGGCTGGGGGCCGTTCCGGACCAGTCCGCTCACCGCGACGCGTATGCGGCGGTCGTCGCCACGGCCGTCCGGGCCACCTCTTCCACCAGCGCCACTCCGCCCTCCTGGTCGGCATTGCCCTCGGAGAGCACCGCGATCAGATGGGGCCGCCCGTTCGCCGTCACCTCGCCGATGCTGTTGACGACCCACAGGCCGGTGGCGTCGCGGGGCATCCAGCCGTTCTTGAGCCGGGCCCCCGGGCCGGTGCCGTCCGCGGCGGACGATATGCCCCAGGCCTGACCGTCGATGACGCGGCCCATCAGCGTCCGCAGATACGCCTGGGAGCGCGCGCTCAGCGGGGAGCCGTCCAGGAAGACCGCGCGCAGCAGGGTCAGCTGATCGGACGCGGTGGTGCGGGTCAGCCCCCAGCGTCCGCTGTCGTCGGTGTGGGTATCGGTCAGCCCGAGCCGTCCCAGCGCGGTCTCGAAACCGTTCGGCCCGCCGATCGTCCCCCACAGCGCCGTCGCCGCGTCGTTGTCGCTCTTCTCGATCATCACGGTGGCGTACGAGCGCTCCTGGGCGGTCAGCCGCCGCCCCTCGTCCTGCGCCCCGACCAGCAGCGCCGCGAGGATGCCGACCTTGACGACGCTCGCCGTGGCGTACGAGCCGTCGCCGTGGGCCGCGGTCACCCCGGACCCCGTGTCCAGGACGGCGACCGAGAAGTTCGCGGTGGAGCCCGAGGTCAGGGGCGCGAGCGCGTCGGCGAGCGCCCCGTTCGGCCCGTCCGCACCGGACAGGGCGGGCAGCACCGGGCCGTCGTCATCCACCTGTGCCACGCCGTCTCCTTCACTGCGCCCGCCCCGGGTGGGGGTGCGGGGGATCTCGGTCTCCTCGCTGTCGATACCCTCATGGCGTGGCGCTCAAGAACATTCCCGACCCCGGCTTCTCCGGCGACGACGGCTCAGCCGACCCCCGGCTGACCGCGGCGCTCGCCGCCTGGGCCGATGACCGCTCGGCCGAACCGGAGGTGCTGGCCGCGCTCACCGAGGCCCGCCTGCTCGTTCCCGTGGTGGCGATCCTCGGCGAGGCCGAAGTGGTGGAATCCAAGCCGCGCGAAGCGTCCGTTGAGGGTGGTGGTGGGCGACGGGCGGGCAGGCTGCGCCGTGACAAGACCAGCGACATGGCGGTGCCCACGTTGCAGGCCCCCGACGGCCGGCGCGCGCTGCCCGCGTTCACCTCGCTCGAGACGCTGGCCCGCTGGCGCCCGGACGCCCGGCCGGTGGCCGTACCGCTGCGCCAGGCGCTGGAGGCCACCGCCCATGAGAAGGCGGACACCCTGGTCCTGGACCTCGCGGGCCCGGTGCCGTACCAGCTGACCGGCCCCGCCCTGCTGGCCCTCGCCGAGGGGCGGACCAGCGCCGATCCGCTCGCCGACCCGGCGGTGACCGAGGCGGTGCGCACCATGCTGGCCGCCGAGCCGGAGGTGCTCAGGGCCCATCTGGCCCCGGCGGCGGACGCCGACGGGATGCTCGCGCTCGTCCTGACGCCGGAGGCGCCCGCGCGCGAGACGGCGCACCGGGTGGCGGGCGCCCTGGCCGCCGACGAGGTGCTGCGGGCGCGGCTGGTGCGCGGGCTGACCCTGGCGCTGCTGCCGCCGGACGCGAACGTCCCCGGCGAGCCGCTCTTCAGCCGCTGAGGGGCGGGGCCCGGCCCCTCCCCATTCGGACCAACAGGCGAATCCTCCCGATACCGCCCACAATGCTTAGGCGACTGGCGGTCGGAATCTGCGTGAGGAGAGCGCCATGGAGACGAGAACGGTCGTAGCGGAGTTCATCGGGACCGCGATGCTGGTCCTCTTCGGAGTCGGTTCGCTGGTCCTGGCGGGCGACTACATCAACGCCCTGGGGATCTCGCTCGCCTTCGGCTTCACGCTGATCGCGATCGCCTTTGCCTTCGGACGCATCTCGGGCTGCCACATCAACCCGGCGGTGACCCTCGGTGTGCTGCTGGCCAGGCGCATCGACATCCGTACGGCCGTCCAGTACTGGGTCGCGCAGTTCGTCGGCGCGATCGTGGGCGCGGCGATCCTGTTCCTGCTCGCCAACCAGGTGCCCCGGCTCCAGACGGCCGGCGCCTTCGGCAGCAACGGCTACGGCGGCCGCTCACCGGTCGGCATGGGCGCGGGCGGGGCGTTCCTCGCCGAGGTACTGCTGACCTTCCTGCTGGTCTTCGTCTTCCTCACGGTGACCCACGCGGTGCCGATGGTGGGCGCCGAACCGGTCCCGGTGGGCCTCGCCCTCGCCGCGGCCAACCTGATCGGCATCCCGCTGACCTGGGCCTCGGTCAATCCGGCGCGCAGCTTCGGCCCCGCGATCTTCGCGGGCGGCGACGCGCTCGGCCAGCTGTGGCTGTTCATCGTGGCGCCGCTGGTCGGCGGGGTGCTCGCCGCGGTGGTGCACCGGTTCACCCATCAACATCCGGCGGGCCAGGCCGACCGGGAGGAGGCGCATCCGCCTCCGGCGACCGGGCCGTGGGGACGGATGCGCGGTGGCCACCGCCCCGAGGCGGGTGGCCCGGAGACCAAGGGCCCGGAGGCGGCCTGAGCCTGAGCCGAGACCGGGGCCCGGCCGTGAAGGGGGGCAGCGGTCGGCCGAGGACGGCGGCCGATCAGCCGAAGATCGGACCGGTGAACTTCTCGCCGGGTCCCTGCCCCGGCTCGTCCGGCACCACCGACGCCTCGCGGAAGGCGAGCTGGAGGGACTTCAGGCCGTCCCGCAGCGGAGCGGCGTGGAAGGAGCTGATCTCCGTGGCACCGGCCGTGACCAGCCCCGCCAGGGCGTTGATCAGCTTCCGCGCCTCGTCCAGGTCCTTGTGCTGGGGGCCCTCCTCGGCCAGGCCCAGGTTGACCGCGGCGGCGCTCATCAGGTGCACCGCGACCGTGGTGATCACCTCGACGGCGGGCACATCCGCGATGTCCCGGGTCATCCGGTCGAAGTCGGGGGCCGGCGGCTGCCCGGCGTTGGCGTCGCTCATGGTGGTCGGGGCTCACTTCCTGATGGACGGTGTACCCCAGCCTAGGCGTCCGCCCGGCACCGTACGCACGGGGCGGGTGAGTTCACAGGAACGGGCAGGAACGGGAGGGACCAGGGAAGCCAGGCGTCCGGGAAGCGTGGGAACGGCGGACGCCGGGGACACGGCGGGTGAGCATCCCGCGCGGGTGCTGGTATCGTAGATAAACGACCGGCCGGTCACCTGTGTGTCCGGCCCACAAGTGGAGGCTCCCCAGCTCCCACCTCCCGACCCCCCGGGTCGGCAGGTCATCGGTCAGGCTGCGCCCCGCGGTGATATCGCGGCGGTGCTCCCGGTCAATGAGGAGCCCCGCCTGTGTACCCGTCGGGGCGTTTTGTGCGTCACGACGCGGTGGTCTCAACCTAAGAGACGTTACGCGGCAGTCCGCCAGGCGGTCGCGTGGTGCAACCGAGGAGGATCCATCAGCGCCGAGCCCCGCATCAACGACCGGATTCGCGTCCCCGAGGTGCGACTCGTCGGTCCCAGTGGCGAGCAGGTCGGCATTGTGCCGCTTGCCAAGGCCCTGGAGCTTGCGCAGGAGTACGACCTCGACCTGGTCGAGGTGGCGGCGAACGCCCGTCCGCCGGTCTGCAAGCTCATGGACTACGGAAAGTTCAAATACGAGTCGGCCATGAAGGCCCGTGAGGCGCGCAAGAACCAGGCGCACACGGTCATCAAGGAGATGAAGCTCCGGCCGAAGATCGACCCGCACGACTACGACACCAAGAAGGGTCACGTCGTCCGGTTCCTCAAGCAGGGCGACAAGGTCAAGATCACGATCATGTTCCGTGGCCGTGAGCAGTCCCGGCCCGAGCTTGGCTACCGCCTGCTTCAGCGGCTCGCCGAGGACGTCCAGGAGTTGGGCTTCGTCGAGTCCAACCCCAAGCAGGACGGGCGCAACATGATCATGGTTCTCGGTCCGCACAAGAAGAAGACCGAGGCGATGGCCGAAGCCCGCGAGGCGCAGGCCGCCCGCAAGGCGGAGCGCCAGGGCGTCAGCGCCGTTGAGGAGCCCGCCGAGGAGCCCGCCGAGGCGTGATTGGGCGAGGCGAGAGCCTCGACCGCCCACCCGGAGTCGCACGGCCCCGGAGACCAACCGAAACATATGACGCTTCCGGATGCCCGGATCGTGGTCGCCCCCGCGCCGCGGCCGCCCGGACAGCGCCCTGACGAGGAGAGTACGGCGACATGCCGAAGAACAAGACGCACAGCGGTGCCAGCAAGCGCTTCAAGCTCACCGGCTCCGGCAAGGTGGTGCGCCAGCGCGCCGGTCGCCGCCACCTTCTCGAGCACAAGCCGTCCACGCTGACGCGCCGCCTGGCCGGAAAGGTCGAGATGGCCCCTGCCGACGCCAAGAAGATCAAGAAGCTTCTCGGCAAGTGACGCCGCTGCCCCGCTCCGGCGGGGCGAGGCGAGCGCCAGACCGGGACCCACCGGGACCTATTCGTTTCCGGGCCGCGTGAGTCACCCGCGGCCCCGTACAAGGAGTTAACAAGTGGCACGCGTCAAGCGGGCAGTCAACGCCCACAAGAAGCGCCGGGCGATCCTCGAGCAGGCCAGCGGCTACCGGGGCCAGCGCTCCCGCCTGTACCGCAAGGCCAAGGAGCAGGTCACCCACTCTCTGGTCTACAACTACAACGACCGCAAGAAGCGCAAGGGCGACTTCCGTCAGCTGTGGATCCAGCGCATCAACGCCGCTGCCCGCGCCAATGGCATGACGTACAACCGCTTCATCCAGGGTCTGAAGGCCGCGAACATCGAGGTCGACCGCAAGATCCTGGCGGACCTCGCGGTCAACGACGCGAACGCGTTCGCGGCGCTGGTGGAGGCTGCGCAGAAGGCGCTGCCGAGCGATGTGAACGCGCCGAAGGCCGCGTAGGCGCTGCGCTGAGCATTGCCGGGTGGACCCGCAGGTGAACGATCACCTGCGGGTCCGCGCACGTCGGCGCCCCCCCGGGGTCTCGCCGCCGGGCGCGGCCCGGCGGCCGGGTTCGGGCTGTGCCCCCTTGGGTTTCGTCGCGGGGCGCGGCCTGGTGGCCGGGCTCGAGGTGTGCCGTCGCGGGGTGCGGCCCGGTGGCCGGGTTCGGGCTGTGCCCGCTTGGGTTTCGTCGCCGGGTGCGGCCCGGTGGCCGGGTTGTGCCCACCCGTCCCGCCCTGCGGGACGATTGCCCACAACCGGGGTGCGTTCCGCTCTGCCGGATGGCTGGCCCCGGCTTCGTGCGGCGCCGCCGCTGCGGGGCTGCTTGCGGTGCCGCGGTCGGGTACGCCCTCCCCGGAGGCCCGGAGGCCCGGAGGCCCGGAGGCCCGGAGGCCCGGAGGCCCGGAGGCCCGGAGGCCCGGAGGCCCGGAGGCCCGGAGGCCCGGAGGCCCGGGGGCCCGGGGGCTTGTTCCCGGTTTCGGGGAGGGGCGGGGTGGGGGAGTCCGCCCCGCCGGACGATGCCCCGCAGCCGGGCGCGCCGCTGTCCCGGCGGGGCTTGCGGCGCTGCCGCCCGGCCCGGGCGGGAACCCGGGCGGGAACAGGTGCCGGTCCCGGTACGCGCAACCAACACACCACACGAGAAAGCGCACCCCATGGCGACCCCCGAATTGACGTCCCTGCGATCGCCACGCGTCACCGCCGCCCGGCGGCTCGCCAAGCGCAGCTTCCGCGGCAAGGAGCGGCGGTTCATCGTCGAGGGGCCGCAGGCCGTACGGGAGGCCATCGCGCATCTCGTGGAGGTGTACGCCACCCCCGAGGCCGCCGAGCGGCACCAGGAGATCCTGGACGCCGCCCGCGCCGCGGACATCCCCGTGTTCTCCGCGACCGACGACGTCGTCGCGGAGATGTCCGACACGGTCACCCCGCAGGGCATCGTCGGGCTGTGCCGCTTCCTGGACTCGCCGTTCGAGGAGATCCTGGCCGCCCGGCCGAGGCTCGTCGCCGTACTCGCCAACGTCCGCGACCCCGGCAACGCCGGCACCGTGCTGCGGTGCGCCGACGCCGCCGGGGCGGACGCGGTCGTACTGACGGACGCCTCCGTGGATCCGTACAATCCCAAGGCCGTACGCGCCTCCGTCGGCTCCCTCTTCCACCTCCCCGTCGCCGTCGGCGTGCCGGTCGAGCGCGCGGTGAGCGGGCTGCGGGAGGCCGGGGCGCGGGTGCTGGCCGCGGACGGGGCGGGGGAGCGGGACCTGGACTCCGAGCTGGACGACGGGCTGCTGGGCGCCCCCACCGCCTGGATCTTCGGCAATGAGGCATGGGGCCTGCCGGAGGCTACCCGCGCACTCGCGGACGAGGTGGTGCGCGTTCCGATTCACGGCAGGGCCGAGAGCCTCAACCTCGCCACGGCCGCCGCCGTGTGCCTCTATGCCTCCGCTCGTGCGCAGCGCGCTCCCGCAGGGTGCCGTTCCGTCACATCGACCTAGTAGGGTTGCCCCCTCTGGGAGGGGATCCGGGAGGGGGTGTGGGGATGGACGTCAGGACCTCCGGCGCCAGGGCGGCCGAAGCCCATGCGCCCGGAGCGGAGCGAGACGGGAAGCAAGCGGAGCGAGACGGGAAGCAAGGCGAGGGGCACGGCCGCCCGTCAACCGGGGAGGGCCCCGGCGGCGCGCCGGACGCCTTCGGACCGCACCCCGACGAGCTGCCCGACGGCCTGGTCGTGGCCGACGAGACCGGCCTGGTCACCTGCTTCAACGCGGCGGCAGCCCGCATCACCGCCACCGACCCCGCGGACGCGATCGGCCGTCGGCTCGAGGTGGCCCTCCCGTTAGAGGACCTGGACGGTCGGCGCTGGTGGGCGCTGACCGATCCCTATGGAGGGCTGGCCATCCGGGCCGGGCAGCCCGAGCGGAACCTGCTGCTGCCGGGCGGCCGCGAGGTGCTGGTCTCGGCCCGCTATGTGCGCGAGCGGCCGACCGGGCCGGTGCGCCGGGTGGTGGTCTGTCTGCGCGGCACCGAGGCCCGCCGCCGCACCGAGCGCAGCCATGCCGAGCTGATCGCGACCGTCGCCCATGAGCTGCGTTCGCCGCTGACGTCCGTGAAGGGGTTCACGGCCACGCTGCTGGCCAAGTGGGAGCGGTTCACGGACGACCAGAAGCGGCTGATGCTGGAGACCGTCGACGCCGACGCCAACCGGGTCACCCGACTGATCGCGGAGCTGCTGGACATCTCCCGGATCGACTCCGGCCGGCTGGAGGTGCGCCGCCAGCCGGTGGATCTCGCCGCCGCCGTCCGCCGCCATGTGCAGGCGCTCACCGCGGCCGGGCACACCGCCGAGCGGTTCCTGATCAGGGTCAGGGGACCGCTGCCCAGGCTGTGGGCCGATCCGGACAAAATCGATCAGGTGCTGGGCAACCTGCTGGAAAACGCGGTGCGCCACGGCGAGGGAACGGTCACCATTGACATAGCGCCCGCACCGGCCAGGCCGGTCGCGGAAAGCCCCAAGGAAGGCCCCGCTGAAGGCCCCACTGTCGAAAGGACCGCCGTCACCGTGAGCGACGAGGGCCCCGGTATCCCGGAGGAGTCGATGAGCCGCGTCTTCACCCGCTTCTGGCGGGGCAGCAAGCGCGGCGGCACCGGCCTGGGGCTCTACATCGTCAAGGGCATCGTCGAGGCCCACGGCGGCACGATCACCGTCGACCGGGCCCGCGGCGGCGGCGCGGAGTTCCGATTTACCCTGCCCGTGGGCACCCCGGCCTATCTGGCCTGAGACACCCGCGGGCTTCTTCAGCAAGGGGTGGACCCCGGCGCGGCGGCCGTCGCGCGGCGTCCCCCGGGACAGCACCCCTCCCGCGCCCCTTAGACTCGGGCTTTGGCACCTTTGGCGTCCCCTGTACGGGGCGCAGCGGTCGCAGCCAGTCGAGCCGGGGTCGCGCAGCCGGGGGGCACCTCCCAGCGGTAGCTGGGGGACAATCGGAAGCACGGGAAGAGATGTCGGCACCCAATAAGTCGTACGACCCTGTCGAGGTCGAGGCACTGAAACCGGAAGAGATCGCCCGCAGGCGGGACGAGGCGCTCGCCGCCATCACCGCCGCCGGGGACCTCGAGGCGCTGCGCGAGGTGAAGGTCGCCCACACCGGCGACCGCTCGCCGCTGGCCCTCGCCAACCGCGAGATCGGCGCCCTGCCGCCGCATGCCAAGGCGGACGCGGGCAAGCGCGTCGGCCAGGCCCGCGGCCAGGTCAACCAGGCGCTGAAGGCCCGGCAGGAGGAGCTGGAGGCGGAGCGCGACGCCCGGGTGCTGGTCGAGGAGGCGGTGGACGTCACCCTGCCGTACGACCGCACCCCGGCCGGCGCCCGCCACCCGATCACCACGTTCTCCGAGCGCATCGAGGACGTCTTCGTGGCGATGGGCTACGAGGTCGCCGAGGGCCCGGAGGTGGAGGCCGAGTGGTTCAACTTCGACGCGCTCAACTTCCCGCCCGACCACCCCGCCCGCGAGATGCAGGACACCTTCTTCGTGCGCGGCGCGAAGGACGGCAAGGACGGTGAGGGGTCCGGTGTGGTGCTGCGCACTCACACCTCGCCGGTGCAGATCCGGTCGATGATCGACCGCGAGCCGCCCATCTATGTGATCTGCCCGGGCCGCACCTACCGCACCGATGAGCTGGACGCCACCCACACCCCCGTCTTCAGCCAGGTCGAGCTGCTGGCCATCGACGAGGGCCTGACCATGGCCGACCTCAAGGGCACGCTCGACCACATGGTCCGGGCGCTGTTCGGCGAGGGCATGACCACCCGGCTGCGGCCGAACTTCTTCCCGTTCACCGAGCCGTCCGCCGAGATGGACATGCTGTGCTACGTGTGCCGCGGCGAGTCCGTGGGCAACCCGGACCGGCCCTGCCGCACCTGCTCCAGCGAGGGCTGGATCGAGCTGGGCGGCTGCGGGATGGTCAACCCGCGGGTGCTCATCGCCTGCGGTGTCGACCCGGACCGGTACAGCGGCTTCGCCTTCGGCTTCGGCATCGAGCGGATGCTGATGTTCCGGCACAACGTGGAAGACATGCGAGACATGGTCGAGGGTGATGTGCGCTTCACCAGGCCCTTCGGGATGGAGATCTGATGCGGGTCCCGCTTTCTTGGCTGCGGGAGTACGTCGACCTGCCCGCCGGTGAGACCGGCCGCGACGTACAGGCCAAACTCGTCGCCGCCGGGCTCGAGGTCGAGACGGTCGAGCAGCTCGGCGCCGGGCTCAAGGGCCCCCTGGTCGTCGGACAGGTGCTGGCCATCGAGGAGCTGGAGGGGTTCAAGAAGCCCATCCGCTACTGCCAGGTGGACGTCGGCCAGGCCAACGGTACGGGTGAGCAGCAGAACATCGTCTGCGGCGCCCGGAACTTCGCGGTCGGCGACAAGGTGGTGGTCGTGCTGCCCGGCGCCGAGCTGCCCGGCGGCTTCGCGATCTCCGCGCGCAAGACCTACGGCAAGACCTCCGAGGGCATGATCTGCTCCGCCAGCGAGCTGGGCATGTCCGACGACCACGACGGCATCATCGTGCTGCCGCCGGAGTACGAGGTCGGCACCGACGCGATCGAGCTGCTCCAGCTGGTCGACGAGGTCCTCGACATCGCGGTCACCCCGGACCGGGGCTACTGCCTGTCGATGCGCGGGGTCGCCCGTGAGACCGCGACCGCCTACGAGCTGCCGCTGAGCGACCCGGCCCTGCTCGACGTGCCCGCGCCCAACAGCCACGGCTACCCGGTCAAGGTCGCCGACCCGGTCGGCTGCGACCGCTTCACCGCCCGCACCGTCACCGGGCTCGACCCCGAGGCGCGCTCCCCGATCTGGCTCCAGCGGCGGCTCCAGAAGGCCGGGATGCGCCCGGTCTCGCTCGCCGTCGACGTCACCAACTACGTGATGCTGGAGATCGGCCAGCCGCTGCACGCCTACGACCGCTCCCGGATCACCGGGGCGATCGGGGTGCGCCGCGCGCAGCCCGGCGAGAAGCTCACCACCCTCGACGGCACAAAGCGCGTCCTGGACGCCGAGGACCTCGTCATCACCGACGAGAGCGGCCCCATCGGCCTCGCCGGAGTCATGGGCGGCGCCAACACCGAGATCGCGGACGCCAACGAGACGGCGGGCACCACCGAGGTCGTCATCGAGGCCGCGCACTTCGCCCCGGTCTCGGTCGCCCGCACCGCCCGCCGTCACAAGCTGTCCTCCGAGGCGTCCCGCCGGTTCGAGCGCGGTGTCGACCCCGAGGCCACCTCGGCTGCGGCGCAGCGCACCGTCGATCTGCTGGTGCTGCTCGCGGGCGGCACCGCCGAGGTGGGCGTCACCGAGATCATCGCGCCCAGCGCCCCGCACACCATCACGCTGCCCGCCGACCACCCGGACAAGGTCGCGGGCGTGCCCTACGGCCGCGAGACCGTGGTGCGCCGGTTGCAGCAGATCGGCTGCGACGTCTACGGGGCCGACGACCTCACGGTCACCGTGCCCAGCTGGCGGCCGGACCTCACCGACCCCAACGACCTGGCCGAGGAGGTCATCCGGCTCGAGGGGTACGAGAACCTCCCCTCGACCCTGCCCCAGCCCCCCGCCGGACGCGGGCTGACCGAGCGTCAGCGGCTGCACCGCCGGGTCGGCCGGGCGCTGGCCGGGGCCGGCTACGTCGAGGCGCTGAACTACCCGTTCCTCGGCGAGGAGGTCCTCGACCAGTTCGGGCTGGCCGCCGACGATCCGCGGCGCGATCTGGTCCGCCTGGTCAACCCGCTGTCGGACACCGAGCCCGCGCTCCGTACGACGCTGCTGCCCGGGCTGCTCGGCGCGCTGCGCCGCAACGTCGGCCGTGGCGAGCACGACCTGGCGCTCTTCGAGACGGGGCTGGTCTTCCGCGCCACCGGTGACGAGCCGCCCGCGGCCATCCTGCCCGTCGACCGCCGTCCCACCGACGAGCAGATCGCCGGGCTCGACGCGGCGCTGCCGCACCAGCCGCGCCGCGTCGCCGTCGTCCTCGCGGGCGACCGCGAGCAGGCCGGGTGGTGGGGCAAGGGCACCCCGGTGAGCTGGGCCGACGCCGTCGAGGCGGGCCGGATCGTGGCCCGCGAGGCGGGCGCCGAGCTGATCGTCCGCCAGGACCAGCAGGACCCCTGGCACCCGGGCCGGTGCGCCGCGCTGCTGGCCGTCGTCGACGGCCAGGAGATCCTCGTCGGCAACGCCGGTGAGCTCCACCCCCGGGTCACCAAGGCCCTGGGGCTGCCCGAGCGCACCTGCGCGATGGAGATCGAGCTCGACCGTCTCGAGCAGGCCGGCGTCGGCCGCGTGGAGGCGCCCCACGTCTCCACGTTCCCGGTGGCCACGCAGGACGTCGCGCTGGTCGTGGACGCGTCCGTGCCCGCGGCCGAGGTCGAGACGGCGCTGCGCGAGGGCGCGGGGGAACTGCTCGAATCCCTCCGCCTGTTCGACGTCTTCACCGGTGAGCAGCTCGGCGAGGGCAGGAAGTCGCTGGCCTACGCGCTGCGCTTCCGCGCCCCGGACCGCACGCTGACCGCCGAGGAGGTCGCCGCGTCCCGCGACGCCGCGGTGTCGGCGCCCGCCGACCGCACGGGCGCCACCCTGCGCGGAGCCTGACGGCACCCGGCTCCCGCCACCACGGAGGGGCGCACCCGTACGCAACGGGTGCGCCCCTCCGCCGTTCCCGGCGCACCAACGGATGGGGCGCCCCCGACCCGGGTGCGCCCATCGCCGTACCCCGGCCCCCGCGACGGCGGACGCACGCGCCACGCCGCGCCGCGGGCGGCCCGGGACCGCGGGCGCGCGGCGCTTCACCGCGCTCCGGGCCGTCCAGCGCGCGGGCCGCCGTGGTGGCCGCGTTATGGGGTGTCCGGCGCGATCACGCGGGCTTTCCCCTCCCCGCCCCTTCCCGATACCAAGGGCTCCGCCCCTGGACCCCGGGGCCTGGGGTGGAGCCCGGCTACGCCGTGGAGCCTCATATCGGTGCCGTGGGTGCGGGCAGGTAGGGGAGCGACCCGCCCCTACCCGTAACCAGGGGCTCCGCCCCTGGACCCCGGACCCCGGACCCCGGACCCCGGACCCCGGACCCCGGACCCCGGACCCCGGACCCCGGACCCCGGATCCCGGGGGCGGGGGTGGACCCACCATCCTGGTTGATCGCGCTGCCCCGCACGACGGCGAGCACCGGGTGACCGTTGTGACGCGCGTCCGGCAGCCGCTCCATCCTGTCGCGCGGGAGCCCGTCGCGCGGTGGGGCCCCGTCGCGCGGTGGGTCCTGTCGGGCGGCGCGGAGCCGGGTGGCGATGTCGTGGGAAGGGGCGGGGAGGGGGACAGCTCGCCGCAGGCGTCGCGGTCCGTCGCGCTCCCCGGCGGGCGCCGTCGGCCTTGCGGGCGGGCTTGGGGGCGGGCTTGGGGGCTACGGCCCCTCCGTAGCCCCCAAGCCCGCGGCCCCCGGTCAACGGCAAACAGCCGACATCCGTCCGCGGCACGGCGGGGTGTTCGGGTGGGCGCCCGGGGTGCGGTCACCCGATCAGGTGAGATGCGGAGGCGGCTGGTCCAATTGGCAGAAGCTGTCGCAAGAATCGTGCCGGTCGTACGGCCCATGCGGGACCGACCGTCCGGGGGCCCGGCCGACCGCCTCATTGGCCGGCGTTGGGGGCGACACATGATCGGGACATCGGCAGTCGGCGGCGCGTTCGTACGGAGGGCCGGGAGCCTGCGGGCGGCCGCCCGCGCCGTCCCCTGTCTGTGGGTGCTCGGCGTCATCTGCTGGGAGCTGCTGACCCCGCACCACACCGAGGTCGTCCCCCTCATCGCCGCGGCACCCGCCATCGCCTGCGCGAGCGGCGGCCGCCGCGGATGCGTGCTGCTGCTCGGCGGCGCCGGTCTGCTGTTCGCCCTCGCGCCCGCGACCGCGCTGGAGCCCGACGGCGAGGTCACGGACCCGCACGCCCCGCTGGTCACCTGCTGCGCCATCGTCGGCGTGGCCCTCGGCGGTTATCTCACGGCGGGCCGCAAGGTACGGCTGGTCCGCGAGCTGGAGGAGCTCCGGGCGGTGGCGGCCGCGGCGCAGGACGTGGTGCTGCGGCCGCTCCCGGCCCGGCTGGCGGGCATCGAGCTGGCGGGCGGCCATCTGTCGGCCAGCCGGGGCGCCGCCGTCGGCGGCGATCTCTACGAGGCGCTGGCCACCCCGTACGGCGTCCGCGTCATCATCGGCGATGTGCGCGGGCACGGCCTCGCCGCGATCGGCACCGTGGCCGCCGTCCTCGGCAGCTTCCGCGAGGCCGCCCATGAGGAACCCCGGCTCGGCGGGGTGCTGCGGCGGCTCGACCGCGCCCTGGAGCGCCATCTGCGGGCCCGCGCCGACGGGGAGTGCCCGCTGGACAGCCATGTGGACGAGGAGTTCGTGACCGTCCTGCTGCTGGAGGTGGGCCGGGACGGCGAGGTCACCGCGCTCAACTGCGGCCACCCCTGGCCGTACCGCCTCCGCGAACAGCCCGTGGGCCCGGCCCTGGCCCGGCAGACCGCCCCCGGCGAGGTGCTGCCGCCGCTCGGCCTCTTCCCGCTCCCCGCCGAACTCCCCACCGCCCGCTGGGGCGTCCTGGAGACCGGCGACGCCCTGGTGCTGCACACCGACGGCGCCGAGGACGCCCGTGACGCCCAGGGCACGTTCTTCCCGCTGCGCCGCGCCCTGTCCGAGGCCGCGGGCGCCGGACCGCTCGTCCCCGCGGCGGTCGTGGCGGGGGTGCGCTCGGCGCTGCTGCGCCACACCGGCGGCCGGCTCGCCGACGACGTCGCGCTGCTCGCCCTGCGCTACGACCACTGCCACCTGTCCGCGACCACGGCCCTCACCCGTCCCGCCGCCGACGCCCACCGGGGCTAGGGGATGCCCGCCGGGCCCTGGCGCCCGCGGCGGGCTGTTCCCCTGCCCGCCCCTTCCCGAAACCGGGGCTCCGCCCCAGACCCCGGGTCCAGGGCGAGGCCCCTGGCAACAGGCGCGGGTGGGCGGGCTGGTCCCGTCGTGCTCCTTCCCGCGGCATCGATTTGCGGCGCCGCGGCATGGTGGGGCTCCGCCTCAGGGCCCGGGGCCCAGGGGCGGAGCCCCGGTATCGGGAAGGGGCGGGTTGGGGAAGGGCCAACGCCCCCGCCCCACCCCGTCCCGATTCACACCCCGTGCGAATGGCCCTCCACTACGCTGGCGCCACCGAGCGCTTCGGGAGGGCGAGATGGAGCCCAACACACTGCTCGACTCCGTGCTCGACGAGGCCGGAGTCTCCCACGCGGGACTGGCCGCGCATGTCAACGAGGCGGGCCGGGCCCGGGGGATGAAGCTGCGGTACGAACACACCGCGGTGGCCCGGTGGCTGAAGGGCCAGCGGCCGCGCGGCCAGGTGCCGGACCTCATCTGCGAGGTGCTGGGCGAGCGGCTGCACCGCGCCCTCACCCTGGACGACATTGGACTCGGCACCCCCGGCAGCGCCCGCGGCCCCGCCACCCCGCTCTCCGGATTCGTCGAGCGCGCCACCGCGCTGTGGCGCTCCGACGAACAGCAGCGCCCGCATGTCGTCGAGGCCCCGGCGGTCACCGGAACCCCCGCCGTCATCCCGGTGTGGGAGTGGGAGAACCCGCCCGAGGACTCCGATGTCTCCCGGCGCGGGCTGACCCGCGTCAGCATGACCGACATCGAGACGCTGCGCGCCGCCCGCGCCCACTACGAGCAGATGTACCGCAAGGCCGGCGGGGTCGCGACCCGGACCCGGGTGGTGGGGTTCCTCAACTCCGAGGCGGCGCCGCTGCTGCGCGGCTCCTACGCCGACGACACCGGCCGCCAGCTGCACCGGGCCACCGGCGGCCTGGTGGCCATCGCCGGGATCTGCGCCTACGACTCCAACACCCACGGCCTGGCCCAGCGCTACTTCCACCAGGCGCTGCGGCTCGCCAAGGCCAGCGGCGACCGGGGCCTGGGCGCGTATGTGATAGCGCTGCTGGTCAACCAGTCCCTCTTCATGAAGGAGTACCGGCAGGCGGTCGCCTTCGCCGAGTCGGCGCTGCGCGCCGCGGGTTCCCAGATCACCCCCGCGCTCGCCGCCGACCTCTACGCCATGCAGGCCAAGGCGTACGCCCGGCTCGGCGACGGCGCCGGGGCGCTGTCCTGCATCCGGCGCGCCGAGACCGCCGCCGACCGGATCAGACCGGGCCAGGAGCCCGACGAGACCGGCTATGTCCAGCCCGGTCTGGTGAACGTCCAGGTGGCCGAGGCGCTGCTGAGCCTCGGCGACCTCGGTGGCGCCCGCGAGCACGCCACCGCCGCGGTCGGCACCCCCGCCCATGACCGGGGCCGGGTGCACCGGCTCGCCATGCTCACCCACATCGAGCTGCGCCAGGGCGAGGCGGACCGGGCGGGCGCCACCGCGGTGGAGATGACCGAGCGGGCGCGGGGCATGGAGTCCCAGCGGTTACGCGACCGGCTGCGGGCGGTACGGGAACACCTCGCGGCCAGCGGAAGCGCCGCGACGGCCGAGGCCGCCGAACTCATCGACGGGGCACTGCGCGTTCCTCTGTGACCGCGGTTCCGCTCGCGGGTCCGCACTCTCGTCAGCGGGTGGCCCAGGATGGCCTCCCGTGCGACGAAAGGTGGCTGACAGTGCGCTGGAAGAACCTCAGGGAGCGGACCGTGTACGAGAACCGATGGTTCCGGGTCAACCTCGCCGATGTCCGGCTCCCCGACGGACGTCAACTCGATCACTATCTGATCCGGCTGCGCCCGGTGGCCGTGGCCACCGTGGTGAACGCGGCCAACGAGGTGCTGCTGCTGTGGCGGCACCGGTTCATCACCGACGCCTGGGGCTGGGAGCTGGCCGCGGGCGTCGTCGAGGACGGTGAGGACATCGCCGACGCCGCGGCCCGGGAGATGGAGGAGGAGACCGGCTGGCGGCCCGGCCCGCTGCGCCATCTGCTCTCCGTCGAGCCGTCCAACGGGCTCACCGACGCACGGCACCACATCTACTGGGCCGAGGAGGCGTCGTACGTCGGGCACCCGGAGGACGACTTCGAGTCGGACCGCCGCGAGTGGGTGCCGCTGAAACTGGTGCCCGACCTGGTGGCGCGGGGCGAGGTGCCCGCGGCCAACATGGCGGCCGCGCTGCTGCTGCTCCACCACATCAGGCTCGGGTAGGCCGGGCCGGCGGCCGTCCTGGCTAGTGTCCCGCCGCCTGCCATACCGCGACGGCCAGGGCGGACACCCCGGTCAGGGCGGCGATGGAGGGCAGCGGCCAGCGTCCGTGCTCCAGGATCCGTAGCCGCCCGCCCAGTTGGTTCACGTCCTCCTCAGCCTGCTCTCCGCGGTGGTCGAGCAGGGCGAGCCGGCCGTCGACGCGGGTGAAGCCCACTTCGACGGTCCGGCGCAGTTCCGCGAGCTCCACGGCTAACGCGGCTTGCTCGGGCTCGGTGGTCACGGGTTGATCCCCTTCCGGATGTAACGTCCATGCAGTGGTGACGCTCCGAGTCAAGCGCATGACCAGGTGGTGCGGGAGCGTGTGTGGGGATGGTGTGTGAGTCACCGGCGCACACCCCGTGCGAAAGGCGGGTGCTCAGCGGGTACTCATGGGGGACGGCGGTCGCGGGAAGGGACCACGAGGGGCGGGCGGACCGGATGGAGCGGATCCATCCACAGGCCGACCAGGCCGGACAGGTCGGACAGAAGGGACGGATGTGCGACTGATCGCCGCTCCGATGTGGGAATTCGGCGCCGACCAGGGAGTGCGGCAGTTCGCCGAGCTCGGCGTCGCGCTGGTGCTGTCCACCCTGATCGGGCTCGAGAGGGCGGTGCAGCAGAAGAGCGCCGGGCTGCGCACCCACACCCTGGTGGGTGTGGGCAGCGCGCTGTTCATGCAGGTCTCCCAGTACGGCTTCACCGATGTGCTGTTCCGCGACCACGTCGGCCTCGACCCCTCGCGGGTGGCGGCGCAGATCGTCTCCGGCATCGGCTTCATCGGCGGTGGCCTGATCTTCGTCCGGCGGGACGCGGTCCGCGGACTGACCACCGCCGCGACCGTCTGGCTGACCTGTGCGGTGGGCATGGCCTGCGGCGGTGGTCTGGCCCTGCTGGCCACCGCCGCCACCGCGGTGCACTTCCTGGTGATCCGGGGCTATCCGGTGCTCACCCGGCGGCTGCCGACCGTCTGGTCGGCCGAACGGGTGGAGTTGCAGCTCTCGTACCGGGTGGGCGCCGGGCTGCTGCCGCGCGTGCTGGAGCTGTGCACGGCCGCCGGGTACAAGGTGCTGCGGGTCCGGGTGGACCGGGCGCCGTGGAAGGGCCGGGACCGCGGCACCAGGATCGTCCGGGCCGAGGAGGAGGCCCGGCCCGCCGATACGGGCGTCGCCGAGGTGGTGCTCGCCCTCGAGGGCACCGGGGACGTGCTGCGGCTGGTCGGGGAGATCTCCGAGCTGGACGGCGTCCTCGGCGCCGACGCGGGCCACGACCTCGACGGCTCGGACTGACGATCTCGCACCGACGACGTCAGACCTCCCATCGACGGGTTCGGAACGCCCGCCCCGGCGACCGCGGCTCGCTTCATGGTCCCCGGTCTGACCTGGGACGAACGCCCTCGGCGAGACACGATCGGGACCGGTGGCGGAACGATCCGGTCAGCGTCGCCGGCATCCGGAGCGAGCCGTGTGCCCACTCAGTACGAGTAGAAGCCCGAGCCCGTCTTGCGTCCCATACGGCCCGCGTCCACCATCCGCAGCAGCAGCGGGGGAGCGGCGTACAGCGGCTCCTTGTACTCCTCGTACATCGAGTCGGCGATCGCCACGATGGTGTCCAGGCCGATCAGATCGGACAGCTTCAGCGGGCCCATCGGGTGGGCGCAGCCCATCTCCATGCCGTTGTCGATGTCCTCGCGGCTGGCGATCCCGGACTCGAACATCCGGATGGCGGACAGCAGATACGGGATGAGCAGCGCGTTGACCACGAACCCCGCGCGGTCCTGGGCGCGGATGGCGTGCTTGCCCAGGATGTCGGCGACCAGCGCCTCGGAGCGCTTGATGGTCTCGTCACCGGTGGTGAGCGCCGGGATCAGCTCCACCAGCGCCTGCACCGGCGCCGGGTTGAAGAAGTGGATGCCGATCACCTGGTCCGGGCGGGAGGTGGCGACGGCCAGCTTGACCAGCGGGATGGAGGAGGTGTTGGAGGCCAGGATCGCGTCCGGGCGGGTCACCACCTGGTCCAGGACCTGGAAGATCTCGGTCTTGATCTGCTCGTTCTCGACGACCGCCTCGATCACCAGATCGCGGTCGGCGAATTCCCCCAGATCGGTGGTGAAGCTCAGCCGGTCCAGCGTCGCGTCGCGCTGCTCCTCGGTGATCTTGCCGCGCTCCGCGGCCTTCCCGAGTGAGTTGGTCAGCCGGGTACGCCCTATCTCCAGGGCCTCGCCCGTGGTCTCCGCGACCATGACGTCCAGGCCGGATCGGGCGCACACCTCCGCGATGCCCGCACCCATCTGGCCACAGCCCACCACTCCGACGCGTTCGATGTCGGTCACATCGTGCCTTTCGCTGGTCCAACCGTCCGTTGTGTCGTCCCCCTGTCGCCCCAGACGTTACCCTCCGGTTATCGGTAGGGGGCGGGCCGGGGCCGGAAATCCGGCCCCGGCCCGCCCCCGCCGTCAGGAGATGTCGCCGCGCAGGATGCCACGCCCGTTGGTGGCCAGGTAGACCCGTCCGTAGACCCGTGGGTCGCCGGTGATCGCGGCGCCCGTCCAGCCCCACTGATGGGCGTCGTCGTTGATCCGGGTCCAGCTCGCCCCGGCGTCCGTGGAGCGGAAGACGCCCCGTACGCCGCCGATTCGCGCGCTGGTGTAGAGCGTCTGGTACGAGGCGCCCGGCGCCGCCTTGCCGAAGCCGATGGTGTCCGCCTGCTGGACACCGCTCAGCTTGGTGAAGGTCGCGCCGGAGTCCGTGGAGTGCCACAGCCCGTACGCCCCGCCGGTGCCGCCGCCCGCGAGCCAGATGTCGCCGTCGGCGCCCGGCAGCGCCTTGAACCGCACCGGGCCGTCGGCCGGCAGCCCGGAGGACGCCCTGGCGGTGAAGGTGGCGCCGCCGTCGGTGGAGACGTAGAAGGTGCCCGCCTTGAAGCCGTAGAACTTCTTGGGGTTCTTACGGTCGGACTCCACGACCGCCCCGGCCGGGATGCCGCTCGACGCCGACCACGCGTTGCCGAAACCGGTGGTGTGGTAGACGGCCGAGGTGCCCTCCGGGGCCCAGACGAAGCCGCTGCCGTCGGCCGCCGCGGCCACCGTGCCGCCACCGGTGACCCCGGACGGCTCGCTGCCCTGGAACCAGTTGGCGCCGTTGTCGGTCGAGAAGGCGATCCGCGGGGCGGAGTCGTTGTTGCCCACCCGGACCACGGTGTTCGGACTGGTCTCGGCGTAGTCCAGGCTGGTGGTCGTGGTGAACGTCGGCGAGGTGTACATCCTCGTGGGCACCGCGTCCGGATCGGTGTGGCGGAAGCCCCCGATGTCACCGAGCGCGCTGAGCAGCGGGGCCCCGGTGGGCGGGCTGGCCAGATCGTTCACCGCCGTCTCCTCCAGGCCCCTGACCATGGGCGTGATGGCGATTTTGCCGCCCGTGTCCCAGTTTCCGAGGTTCTCCGTGCCGTAGACCGTCGCCCCCGTGCCGTACATCATCCGGTTGGAGTCGAACGGGTCGATCTCCAGCGCCTCGGTCATCCAGCCCAGCTTCGGGGTGACTTCGGGCGGGGAGGGGTTGGTGCCGAAGGTCAGCCAGGGGACGGCACTGACGTCCTGGGTGTAGCGGAAGGACCGGTTCGGATAGCTGGTGAAGTCCCAGGCCCGGGTCCAGGTGGCGCCGGAGTCGGTGGAGCGGAAGATCTGGGTGTCCGGCCACCAGGAGCTGTAGCCGGTCACCATCAGCGTGCCCGGCTTCTGGCGGTCCACCGTGAGCCCGCTGTAGCCGAAGTAGGTGTCGGCGTCCGCCATGGGGCTGATGTTCTTCCACTCCCCGGTGGCCGTGGTGTACCGCCACACCTGGCCCTTCTCCCCGTCGTACGGGCCGCCCTTGTCGCTGGTGGTGAGGTACAGATAGCCGTTCTTGGCGTCCAGGACGCCCTTGTGGGAGAGATAGCCGGTGGGCTGCCCGGCCACCCGCGACCAGGTGGCGCCCGCGTCCGTCGAGCGGTAGACGGTGTTGTCCTTGTCGGCCACGCCCACGTAGATGGTCTTCGTGGCGCCGCCGGCGGACCCGGTGCGCTCGTCGAAGGTCACCCACACCACGCCCTGGTTGTCGCTCAGATAGCCGCTGGTGTCGCTCGCGTCCTGGACGTACGTGCCGGGGTTGGGGAAGGAGGTCACCTTGGACCAGGTGACACCGGAGTCGGTGGAGCGCCACAGCCCGTTGCCGCTCGGCGCGCCGAGGTAGAGCACGCTGTTCCGGTTGGGGTCCACCGCCAGCCGCTCACCCATGCCCCGGCCCGGCATATTGCCGCCCAGCTTGAAGGGGAGGGTGGTGGACTGCCAGCTGGCGCCCCGGTTGGCCGAGCGCAGGATCGCGCCGTTGCCGGGGTCCCAGCTGTTGGTGTACGTACCGGCCGCCACATAGACCTTGTTGGGATCGACCGAGTCGCTGGCCAGGCTCACCACCCCGGTCCAGCCCCAGTGGTCCCAGTCCAGCGAGTCCAGCAGCGGCACCCACCGCTTGCCGGACTGGTCCCAGCGGTACGCCCCGCCGATGTCGGTGCGGGCGTAGGCCAGGTTCTTCTCCTTGCGGTTGAAGACGATGCCGGGGACGAAGCCGCCGCCGTCCACGCGGACGTTCTTCCAGGTGTAGGCGTCGGCCTGGGCGGTGCCCCGGGCGGGGGAGGCTTCGGGGCGGGCCGCGGCGGGGGAGGCCGCCGCGGTGAGTAATCCGCCGACGAGCGCCAGCGCGGCCATGAGCGCGCCGACCGGTCTTCTGCCGTTGCTGCGCACGGGAACTTCCTCTCCGGACGTGGGGGTGTGAGGCGTGCGGGCCATGCGAACCGTGCGGGCGAGGGTATTTGGGAGCGCTCCCATGCGTGCGTCATCCGATGCTAGCGGCCGGATGGCCGTGCGAGAAGGGTGAAGTCAAGGGGTCCTCAAGGGGTGTTGGGCCCAACCGTTCCGGATTCGCGGTAGGCATTGCCGGGCGCCCCACAAGGGCCCCATCATCAGCGGGAGTTGCCACCACATCGGGCTCGCCGCCCCATGGCACCCGGCGCGGGCCGCCCGGCCACCGCTGGGCCTGCGCCCCCGGCGCGTCGGCGTTGTCCGACACCACGCCTTCTCGGGGGCGACGGGGGAGGGCTCCCGGCCTTTCGGGTCCCGGCCGGTGGCGGCGGGCTTTACGTTGACGGCACGACCGAGGCGAGGAGTTGGGTTTCGTGGGTCGGATCACGCGCAGAAGTCTCACGGTGGCGGCCGCCGGAGCGCTGGCCGCCACCGTCACGGCGGGTGACGCGCTGGCGGAGGGGCGGGGCGGTGGGCACCGGCCCGAGTTCCGCGGGATGTGGCTGGCCACCGTCGCCAACCGCGACTGGCCGTCCAGGCCCGGTCTCCCCGCGCAGCAGCAGCGGGCCGAGCTGCTGGGCTTCCTCGACACCGCCGTGAGCCGCCGGCTCAACGCGGTGGTCTTCCAGGTCCGGCCGACGGCGGACGCGCTGTGGCCCTCACCGTACGAGCCGTGGGCGGAGTGCCTCACCGGCGTCCAGGGCAAGGATCCGGGCTGGGATCCGCTGGGCACCGCCGTGCGCGAGGCGCACCGGCGCGGTCTCGAGCTGCACGCCTGGTTCAACCCGTACCGGATCGCCAACCACACCGACCCCGCGCGGCTGATCCCCACCCATCCGGCCCGGGTGCACCCCGAGTGGGTGGTGCCGTACGGCGGGAAGCTCTACTACAACCCCGGGCTGCCGGAGGTCCGCCGCTTCGTCCAGGACGCCATGCTGGACGCGGTCGCGCGCTATGACATCGACGCCGTCCACTGGGACGACTACTTCTACCCGTATCCGGTGGCCGGTCAGGTCTTCGACGACGACGCGGCGTACGAGCGCCACGGCGCGGGCTTCCCGGACCGCGCGGCCTGGCGGCGGAACAACATCGACCGCCTGGTGTACGAGACGGCCGTGCGCGTCAGACGACTGAAGCGGCGGGTGCGGTTCGGCATCAGCCCCTTCGGCGTCTGGCGCAACCAGGCCACCGACCCGCTCGGCTCCGCCACCACGGCGGGGGTGCAGACCTACGACGACCTCTACGCGGACACCCGTGGCTGGGTGCGGCGGGGCTGGCTGGACTACGTCGTCCCACAGGTCTACTGGAACATCGGCTTCGCCGCCGCCGACTACGCGGTGCTCGTCCCCTGGTGGTCGGAGGCGGTCCGGGGCACCGGGGTGAACCTCTACGTCGGCGAGGCGCTCTACAAGGCGGGCGATCCGGCGCAGCCGGCGCCCTGGCAGGACCCGGCGGAGCTGTCCCGGCACCTGAGCTTCGACCGGGACTTTCCCCAGGTGCGCGGCAATGTGTACTTCTCGGCCAAGGAAGTGGTCGCCGACCGCAACGGCGCCATGGCGCGCGTGGTCGCCGACCACTATCCGTATCGCGTCCGTCCGCCCCGCTGACCCGGGCCCTGCCCCGTGGGGGCGGCTACGGGTGTCCGGTCCGCCGCGGGGGTCCAGATCCGTCGGCCGCCCTCTACCGCTGCCCGGGTCCGGCGGCCAGGTGGCGGACGACCGAGTCGGGCCCGGGGGAGAACAGGCACTCGTGTCCGTCGTCCTCGTAACGCACGCGGTAGGGCGGTTCCCCGTTATCCCCGAGCACTTCGATGATCTCCGCTACACGATCGTGAATTCCGACAACCCTGCCGTGCACCAGCAGCTTGTCGCCTACGGTCGCCTCCATGTGCGTGACCTCCCGTCCGCTGGAGGGCAATGCGGTCTGCTGAGGACATGCGATCCCTGAGGCCAGTCTATGGCCGGTTGTCCTGGTTTGCTCCGGCCGGGGGGTGATTTCGGTCCACCGCTTCGGGGACCGGGTCGGAGCCTTCGACGGTTTCGGACTCGGGTGTGCGGCGCTCGGGTGTGCGGCGCTCGGGTGTATGGCCCTCGGGTGTGCGGCCCTCGGGTGTGCGGCCGGGGCCGGAAGCCCGTACCGCCCCTGCCGGGACCCGGGCCCGCTGGGTCACCCCGATGCACACCAGCACCGCGACGGCGGCGATCGGGGCGGCGGGGGTCAGCGTCTCGCCGAGCAGCAGCACCGACCACACCAGGGTGAGCAGCGGCTGGGCCAGTTGGAGCTGGCTGGCCCTGGCCACTCCGATGGCCGCCATCCCCCGGTACCAGACCACCAGGCCCACGAACTGCGAACCGACCGCCAGCCACAGCAGCCCGGCCACCGCCCGGCCGCCGAGGTGGACGTCCTCGCCCGCCAGCGCGAGCACCGCGCCCGGCACCGAAAGCGGCAGACAGCCCACCAGCGCCCAGCCGATCACCTGCCAGCCCGGCATATGGCCGGCCAGCCGGCCGCCCTCGGTGTAGCCCGCCGCGCACACCACCAGCGCGCCGAACAGATACAGATCGCCGGCGGTGAGCGCTCCGCCGCTCTGCTGCACCGCGAAGGCGATCACGACCGCGGCCCCGGCCAGCGCCGCCGCCCAGAACACCCGTGAGGGCCGCACCCCGGTGCGTACGGCGGAGAAGGCGGCGGTGGTGAGCGGCAGCAGGCCGACCACCACGGCCGCGTGCGCGGTGGTGGAGGTCTCCAGGGCGAGCGTGGTCAGCAGCGGGAAACCCACGACGACCCCGGCCGCGACGACCAGCAGCCCCGGCCAGTGGCGGCGGTCCGGCACCGGGACCCGCAGGGCGGCCAGCGCCCCGCCCGCGATCAGCGCGGCGAGCACGACCCGGCAGGTGGTCGTTGACCAGGGGCCGAGGCCGGTGAGCGCCCAGGCGGTGGCGGGGAAGGTGAGGGAGAAGGCGGCCACGCCGAGCGCGGCGAGCAGGGTGCCGGTGCGGAGGGCGAACGGTGTCGGGAGCGCCGGGACCGCGTGAGCGTCGCCCCGGCCCGGGGCGGGGCCGCCGCCTGGTGCGGGGTCGGCGCCCGGGGGTGGGTCGGCGCCCGGGGCGCGGCCGCCATCTGGTGCGGGGTCGGCGTCCGGGGCGGGGGCACCGCTCACCGCTATCGCACTGCCGTCAGTAGCGCTATCCTGTGCTGTCATGCAACAGCGTAGCAGTGTGGCTGAGCTCGCGGAATCGCTGCGGAGGGACCTGGACCGCTACTCACCCGGTGAGAAGCTGCCGTCCAGCCGGGCCCTGGTCGAGCGTCACCGGGTGAGCCCGGTGACCGTCTCCCGCGCCCTCGCCGCGCTCGTCGCCGAGGGGCTGGTGGTCACCCGCCCCGGCGCCGGTGCCTTCCGCGCCGACCGGCCGCGGGCCGGGGCGCCGCGGCCGGGCGACACCTCCTGGCAGGAGGTCGCGCTGAGTGTGGAGACGGCCGGTGAGTCGGTGCCGCGCTCGGTGGACGCCTCCGGCGTCCTGGCCACGCTCGCCGCCCCGCCGCCCGGGATCCTGGAGTTCAACGGCGGCTATCTGCACTCCTCCCTCCAGCCCGAACGGGCGCTGGCCGCCGCCCTGGCCCGCGCCGGGCGGCGGCCCGGTGCCTGGGACCGCCCGCCGGTGGAGGGCCTGCCCGAGCTGCGCGCCTGGTTCGCCCGCGAGATCGGCGGCCCGGCCGGGGCCATCGGCGCCTCCGACGTCCTGGTCACCGCGGGCGGCCAGTCCGCGCTCACCAGCGCGCTGCGCGCGCTCGCGCCGCCCGGCGCGCCCGTCCTCGTCGAGTCCCCCACCTACCCCGGCATGCTCGCCACCGCCCGCGCCTCCGGGCTGCGCCCCGTCCCGGTCCCGGTGGACGCCGACGGGGTGCGCCCCGATCTGCTCGCCGAGGCGCTGCGGGCGACCGGCGCCCGGGTCTTCGTCTGCCAGCCGCTGTTCCAGAACCCCACCGGCGCGATGCTCTCCGCCGAGCGGCGCCGCGAGGTGCTCGCGATCGCCCGTGAGGCGGGCGCGTTCGTGGTGGAGGACGACTTCGCGCGCCGGCTCGTCCACGAGGACGCGGCCCCGCTGCCCGCCACCCTCGCCGCCGATGACCCCGACGGGGCGGTGGTCCACGTCTGCTCGCTCACCAAGGCCACCTCGCCCAGCCTGCGGGTGGGCGCGCTCGCCGCCCGCGGCCCCGCGCTGGAGCGGCTGCGCGCGATCCAGGTGGTCGACAGCTTCTTCGTGCCCCGTCCGCTCCAGGAGACCGCCCTGGAACTCGTCGGCGCGCCCTCCTGGCCCCGCCATCTGCGTACCGTCGCCGCCGAACTGCACGCCCGCCGCGAGGCGCTCGTCACCGCCGTACGGCGGGAGTTGCCCGCGCTGGAGCTGCGCCATGTCCCGCCCGGCGGCTACCACCTGTGGCTGCGGCTGCCCCAGGGCACCGACGAGGCCGCCCTGGCCTCCGCCGCGCTGCGCACCGGGGTCGCCGTCGCCCCCGGCCGCCCGTACTTCTGCGCCGAACCGCCCGCGCCGCATGTACGTCTGAGTTTCGCGTCGGTGGCGGGCACCGGTGAACTGGCGGAGGGGGTGCGGCGGTTGCGCACCGCGTGCGAGGAGGTACTGGCGTAGCGGCTGTCCGGCGAACCGGAACGCCTGCGGCGGGCTGCTCCCCTCCCCGCCCCTCCCCGAACCTGGGGCTCCGCCCCAGCCCCCGGTCCCGGGGCTCCGCCCCAGGCCCCGGTCACGGGCCCCCGGACCCCGGTCCCGGGCCCGCCCCAGCCCCCGGTCCCGGGGCTCCGCCCCAGGCCCCGGTCCCGGGGCTCCGCCCCAGCCCCCGGTCCCGGGGCTCCGCCCCAGGCCCCGGTCCCGGGGCTCCGCCCCAGGCCCCGGTCACGGGCCCCCGGACCCGGGCCCGAACCCCGCCCCAGACCCCGGACCCGGGCCCCGCCCCAGGGCCCGGGCTCCGCCCCTTCCCGGGTATCGATATGCGGCTCCGCCGTGTGGCGGGGCTTCGCCCCAGACTCGGGGGCCGGGGGCGGAGCCCCTGCCACGCGGCGGAGCCGCGTATGCATGCTGCGGGGAGGGGAAAGCGCGGCGGAGCCGCACATCGACACGGCCCCCTGCCCCTCCGGGGCGCCCGCATTCTGCCCGCCACCCACGATGCGCACGGTGTTCATGAGACGGCCGCTTCGAGCCGCCCGATGACCCGGCGCACACCGAAAGGGCCTGCTCTTCTCCTGGTTACGGGCCCTTCAGCCGCGGCCGTGACCTTACGATGCCGGGATGACGTTTCGGCTGACGCTGGTCGCCGCCGGCCGCAGTTCCTCCCGGCTGGGGGAGCGCTTCGGGGACGACCGGCCGTTGGATTCGGAGGGCCGGCTCGCCGCCGAGCGCGCGGCCCCCGGGCTGCTGCCGCTGGCCGCGGCGGAGCTGCGCTACTGCTCGCCGTCGACCCGCAGTCGGGAGACCGGCGACGCGCTGGGCTTCACGCCGCTGGTCCAACTCGCCCTCCGCGACTGCGACATGGGCCGCTGGGCGGGCCGTTCCCTCGCCGATGTGATGGCGCGCGAACCCGCGGAGGTGGACGCCTGGCTCGGCGATCCGCGCTCATCGCCGCACGGCGGGGAGTCGCTGCACGCGTTCATCATGCGGATCGGCGGCTGGCTGGACACCCGCCCGGCCGAGGACCACGCCAAGATGGTGGCCGTGGCCGACCCCGGGGTGGTCCGCGCCGCCCTGATGTACGCGATCAAGGCGCCGCCGCACTGCTACTGGAACGTCGACATCCGTCCGCTCTCCACGGTCACCCTCACCGGCCGGGCGGGCGAGTGGCGGCTGCGCGTGGACGGTACGTAAGCACAAGGGCCCCCGCTCACCGCGTGAGCTCCTCGGCCAGCAGATCCATCAGCAGTCCGTCGTGCCACGTACCGTCGGCGCCGCGCTCATAGGACCGCATGACGCCGACGGGCCGGAAGCCGACCTTGGCGTAGCACCGGATCGCGGCGGCGTTGTCCGCCGCCGGGTCGATCACGATCCGGTGGTGGCCGTGGTCGGTGATCAGATGGCGGGCCAGCGTGCGTACGGCGTCGGTGCCCAGCCCCTGCCCGTGCACCGCCGGGTCCAGATAGATGTCGATGTTCGCGTGCCGGTAGTCCGGGTCGGCCTCGGCCGACCACTGGATCATGCCGATCACCACACCCTCGTCCTCGCTGTCCTCGATGGTCAGGTGCTCGGCACCGGTGTCGGCCAGGTCCTCGCGCACCGCCGCCACCAGGTCCGCGCCGCCCCGCCAGCGCGCGTACACCTCGGGCGTGGCGCGGATCGCGGCCAGGGAGGGAACATCGGAAGGGACGGTGGGGCGCAGTACCACCCGCGCGCCCCGCAGAGTCATCGGCATGGACCGGACGATCCCATCGGAGCACGGGCCGTGACCAGGGCGCGGCTTTCTGCCCAGGGCCCTTTCGGGAAAGCGCTCGGCACCGGATATCTTGATGTCGAGCAATGTTGCAGACGTGGAGCGGAGCACCCGGTGACTGACTCGACCATCATCTATACGCACACGGACGAGGCCCCTGCCCTCGCGACGTACTCGTTCCTGCCGGTGATCGAGGCGTATGCCTCCACCGCCGGGGTCGGCGTGGAGAGCCGGGACATCTCCCTGGCGGGCCGGATCATCGCCCAGTTCCCCGAGCACCTGGAAGAGGGCCAGCGCATCCCCGACGCCCTCGCCGAGCTGGGTGACCTCGCCAAGACCCCCGAGGCCAACATCATCAAGCTGCCGAACATCTCGGCCTCGATCCCGCAGCTGAAGGCCGCGGTCGCCGAGTTGCAGCAGCAGGGCTACGCGCTGCCGGACTACCCGGACGACCCGAAGACCGACGAGGAGCGGGAGATCCGCGCCCGTTACGACAAGGTCAAGGGCTCCGCGGTGAACCCGGTGCTGCGCGAGGGCAACTCCGACCGCCGCGCCCCCGCCTCGGTGAAGAACTACGCCAAGGCCAACCCGCACCGCATGGGCGCCTGGACGGCCGATTCCAAGACCAATGTGGCCCACATGGACACCGATGACTTCCGCTCCACCGAGAAGTCCGTGGTGATCCCGGAGGACGGCGCGCTGCGCATCGAGCTGGCGGGCGACGACGGCTCCACCACCGTGCTGCGCGAGTCGGTACCGGTGCTGGCGGGCGAGGTCGTGGACGCCTCCGTGATGCGCGTCGCGGCGCTGCGCGAGTTCCTCTCGGCGCAGGTGGCCCGCGCCAAGGCGGAGGGCGTGCTGTTCTCGCTGCACCTGAAGGCCACGATGATGAAGGTCTCCGACCCGATCGTCTTCGGCCACGGCGTGCGCGCCTTCTTCCCCAAGACCTTCGCCGAGCACGGTGAGACCCTCGCCGCCGCCGGTCTGACCCCGAACGACGGTCTGGGCGGCATCCTCAAGGGCCTGGAGGACCTGCCCGGGGGCGCGGCGATCAAGGCGTCCTTCGACGCCGAGCTGGCCGAGGGCCCGGAGCTGGCCATGGTCGACTCCGACCGCGGCATCACCAACCTGCACGTACCGTCCGACGTCATCGTCGACGCCTCCATGCCGGCCATGATCCGCACCTCCGGCCATATGTGGGGCCCGGACGGCGAGGAGCACGACACCCTCGCGGTGATCCCGGACAGCAGCTACGCCGGGATTTACCAGGCCGTCATCGACGACTGCCGCGCCCACGGCGCCTTCGACCCGGCCACGATGGGCTCGGTGCCCAACGTCGGCCTGATGGCGCAGAAGGCCGAGGAGTACGGCAGCCACGACAAGACCTTCGAGATCCCCACCACCGGCACCGTCCGCGTGCTGGACGGGGCGGGCAACGCGATCATCGAGCAGGTCGTCGGCGCCGGTGACATCTTCCGGATGTGCCAGACCAAGGACGTGCCGATCCAGGACTGGGTCAAGCTGGCCGTCACCCGCGCCCGCGCCACCGGCGACCCGGCCGTCTTCTGGCTGGACGAGGGCCGCGCCCACGACGCCAACCTCATCGAGAAGGTCAAGGCGTACCTGCCGGAGCACGACACCGAGGGTCTGGACATCAGGATCCTGGCCCCGGTCGAGGCGATCAAGCTCTCCCTCGAGCGGATCCGCCGCGGCGAGAACACGATCTCGGTCACCGGCAACGTCCTGCGTGACTACCTGACCGACCTGTTCCCGATCCTGGAGCTGGGCACCAGCGCCAAGATGCTCTCGGTCGTCCCGCTGATCAACGGCGGCGGTCTGTTCGAGACCGGCGCGGGCGGCTCGGCGCCCAAGCACGTCCAGCAGCTGGTCAAGGAGAACTACCTGCGCTGGGACAGCCTGGGCGAGTTCCTGGCCCTCGCGGTCAGCTTCGAGCACCTCGCACAGAAGACGGGCAACGCGCGGGCCCAGGTCCTCGCCGACACCCTCGACCGGGCGACCGGCACCTTCCTCGCCGAGAACAAGTCGCCCAGCCGCCGCGTCGGCGGTATCGACAACCGCGGCAGCCACTTCTACCTGGCCCTGTACTGGGCCCAGGAGCTGGCCAAGCAGACCGACGACGCCGAGCTGGCCAAGGCGTTCGCCCAGCTCGCCGACACGCTCTCCAGCCAGGAGCAGACGATCGTCGACGAACTGCTCGCGGTCCAGGGCTCCCCGGCCGACATCGGCGGCTACTACCAGCCCGACCCGGCCAAGGCCGCGGCCGTCATGCGCCCGTCCGCGACCCTCAACCAGGCCCTCGCCACCCTCGGCTGACCCGCCTGGCGCGCCTGACGCGCCTGACGCGTCACCGCACCGCCCCCGGCCGGCACCCGCCCGGCCGGGGGCGGTCCCCTTTTCCGTCCCTTATCCCGTCTCCTTTCCGTCTCCTTTCCGTCTCGTACGGGCGGCTATGTGGCGGGGACGCCCATCAGGGCCGCGGCCTGATCGGTGGGGCCGGGCACCGGCCCCAGCCATTCGCAGAGCAGGACGGTGGCGTCGTCCTGGAGGCGGCCGTCGTGGTGGGCCATGACGGCGCCGACCAGACGGCGCAGCGTCTCCGGAACGGGCAGCCCGTCGGCGTGCTGCCGGATGAGGAAGTCCACGAACCGGGTCAGGCCGAACTCGCGGCCGCCCGGGCGCCGCGCCTCGGTGATGCCGTCGGTGTAGAACACGAGGCGGTCGCCGGGCTGGAGCTGCTCCCGGCACAGCGTGGCCTCCAGCTCGAGTCCCATGCCCAGGGGGAGGCCCGGCGGACACCGCAGATGGGTGGTCCAGCGGCCGCCGCGAATGATCAGTGGCGGGTGATGGCCGAAGCTGACCCAGCGCAGCTCCCCGCTGCGGGTGTCCAGATCGGCCAGGATGCCGGTGGCGTAGCGGCCTCCCTGGAACTGCTCGATGAGCGCCTCGTCGACCTTCTCGCCGGTCCGCACCAGGTCGGCGCGGCGGCGGCGGGCGTTGCGGCACGCTCCCAGGGCGAGGTTGGCGGTCAGCCCGGCCGCGGTGTCGTGCCCCATCGCGTCGAAGACCGCCAGGCGCACCATCGGTCCGTCCGTGGCGTAGTCGTACGCGTCCCCGCTGATGTCGAACGCCGGCTCCATGACGGCGGAGATGGCCACCCGGCCGTCCGCGTAGGTGGTCTGTGGCATCAGCCGCCACTGCATTTCGGCCGCGATGGTCATCGCCTCGCTGCCCACCAGCCGGGCGAAGGCGTCGCTGAAGTCGCGCTTGCTGACCACGATGAGCGCCACGAGGGCGGAGAGCAGTTTCATGTCCTCGCGGGCCCGTGCGTCGTCGGTGGCCGTGGTGACCCGCAGCAGACCGATGCGCTCGGTGCCGTTCAGCAGCGGCACCCACCACTGGTGGCGGCCCGGCTGGGCGGGAGCCGCGGGCAGCACCTCCCCGTACTGGTAGGCCCGGCCCGGCACGGTGCCCTCGACCTTGAGCTCCTCCGGTTCCCCGCCCTCCGGCCCCATGGCGCCCGAGGCCGTCAGCTCCCGTAGTACGCGCCGCCGCACATCGACCAGGTAGATCAGCACCTGGCCGATACCGGCGGCTGCCGCGTGCTCGGCCACGGTGACCGGCAGCATCTCCAGCGGCATCAGATGGCTGGCGGCCAGCAGTTCGCCGAGCAGCTGCCTGCTGCCCGACTCCCGACTCCGGTCCGTCACGACCGCTCCCTCTCGTCCGAGGCCGCGGATCGCGGCCCGGCACCCCCTTCAGTGTCGCGCGGAACGGTTCCTCACGTACGTCGAGACGGTGAGGCGACCTCCCAGGCCGCCTCGATCATCCGGAAGATCTCGTCCACGGCGGCCTCCGGATCGGGCGCCTCACGGGCCAGCGCATAGGCGTCGATCACGAACCTCGCGATCGTGCGGCAGGCCGTCGTGGTCCGCGACTGACCGGGATCGGCGGCGATGGCCGCTGCCAGCGACTCGGCATGGCGCAGCCTCATCGACTCCTCGTACTCCCGCAGTGCGGGCGATGCCTCGATCATGTGCCAGATCGGGGCGGCGCCGTCCGCCGCGCAATGGCGCACCAGGGCCTGGATCTCACGGCGCAGCGCGGGGAGGAGCGGCTCATCCGGCGCCCGGCCGGTGACCGCCTGGGTGAGGCGTTGCTCGAAGTCCTGGTCCTGCTCGAACACCAGGGCCTCTTTCGAGGCGAAGTGGGAGAAGAGCGTGGTGACGGCCACGTCGGCCTCGGCGGCCACCTCACGGATGCCCACCGCTTCGTACCCGCGTTCCAGGAAGAGCCGGAGGGCGGTGTCGGCGATCTTCTGGCGGGTCGCGGCCTTCTTGCGCTCACGGCGTCCGGGCGGCACGGTCATGGGCTCACGCTATCAGATACAAAACCAGAACCGTTTTGAAACACTAACCGTTAGTGTTACGGTCGGCCGCATGAAGAAAGTGAGCTTCGCCGAGTTCGGCGGTCCGGACGTTCTGCACCTCATCGACGCCGAGGAGCCCCACGCGGGCCCCGGCCGGATACGCGTCGCCGTACGGGCGGCGGGCGTGAACCCCGTCGACTGGCGGATCCGTGAAGGCCAGGTCCTGGGGGCCCATCCGACCGTGTTGCCCTCCGGGGTCGGGCTGGACGCCTCCGGGGTGGTGGACGAGGTCGGCGAGGGCGTCGAAGGGGTCGAGATCGGCGACCGCGTGTTCGGCGAGGGTTCGAGCACCTATGCCGAGTTCGCCGTGCTGTCGGCCTGGGCCCGGATGCCCGAGCGGCTGACGTTCGAGGAGGCGGCCGGGTACCCCTCCGTGGTGGAGACCGCGCTGCGCGTCATCCGCGAGGTCGGCGTACGGGCCGGGCAGACGCTGCTGGTCAGCGGCGCGTCCGGGGGAGTCGGCTCGGCGGTGCTCCAGATCGCCCGCGACCGCGGCATCGCGGTGATCGGCACGGCCGGGGCCGCGAACCAGGACTATCTGCGGAGCCTGGGTGCCGTCGCCACGACGTACGGCGAGGGCTGGGTCGAGCGGGTGCGGCGGCTCGGTCAGGTCGACGCGGCGCTCGATCTGGCCGGTTCGGGGGTGATCCGCGAGCTCGTCGAGCTGACCGGGGACCCGCGGAAGGTGGTCTCCATCGCCGATCTCGGCGCCCCGGAGCTCGGTGTCCGGTTCTCCGGCGTGGCCGGGAGCGTGCCGGAGGCGCTCGCCGAGGCCGTCGACCTCATCTCGCGGGGGAGGCTCCACATCCCGGTCGAGAAGTCGTACCCGCTCGCCGGGGCCGCGGCGGCGCACATCGACAGCCAGGCCGGTCATACGCGCGGGCGCCGGGTCATCGCCCTCTGACCCTTTGCATAAAGCTGCCGTGAAACGTATAGTCATGCCATCATCTAGGGAGGACGACGGCGATGGCCATACGTGCTGCGGTGGCGGGCGCGAGCGGATACGCGGGCGGGGAACTGCTGCGGCTGCTGCTGGCCCACCCCGAGGTGGAAATCGGCACCCTGACCGGAAACTCCAATGCCGGACAGCCCCTCGCCGGGCTCCAGCCCCATCTGCTCCCGCTGGCCGGGCGGGTGCTGGAGCCCACCACCGCCGAGGCGCTGGCCGGGCATGACGTGGTCTTCCTGGCGCTGCCGCACGGGCAGTCCGCCGCCGTGGCCGAGCAGCTCGGTGACCAGGTCCTGGTCATCGACTGCGGCGCCGACTTCCGGCTGGAGGACGCGGCGGACTGGGAGAAGTTCTACGGTTCGCCGCACGCCGGCACCTGGCCCTACGGCCTGCCCGAGCTGCCCGGCGCCCGCGCCGCGCTGGAGGGCACCAAGCGCATCGCGGTGCCGGGCTGCTACCCCACCGCCGTCTCCCTCGCGCTCTTCCCGGCGTACGCGGCCGGGCTGCTGGAGCCCGAGGCGGTCATCGTCGCCGCCTCCGGGACCTCGGGCGCGGGCAAGGCGCCCAAGCCGCATCTGCTGGGCAGCGAGGTCATGGGCTCGATGAGCCCGTACGGCGTCGGCGGCGGCCACCGGCACACCCCCGAGATGATCCAGAACCTGTCCGCCGCGGCGGGGGAGCGGGTGTCGGTCTCCTTCACCCCGACCCTCGCCCCGATGCCCCGCGGCATCCTCGCCACCTCCAGCGCCAAGGCCAGGCCCGGAGTCACCGGGGAGAGCCTGCGCGCCGCGTACGACAAGGCGCTGCGGGACGAACCGTTCGTCACCCTCCTCCCCGAGGGCCAGTGGCCCTCCACCGCCGCCGTGTACGGATCCAACGCCGCGCTGCTCCAGGTCGCCCATGACGAGGCGGCCGGACGCGCCCTCGTGATCAGCGCCATCGACAACCTGACCAAGGGCACCGCGGGCGGCGCGGTGCAGAGCATGAACATCGCCCTCGGCCTCCCCGAGGAGCTGGGACTTTCCACGATCGGAGTCGCTCCATGAGCGTTACGGCAGCCCAGGGCTTCACGGCCTCCGGCGTCGCGGCAGGGATCAAGGAGAACGGAAACCCCGACCTCGCACTCGTGGTGAACACCGGCCCGCGCCTCGCCGCCGCGGCCGTCTTCACCTCCAACCGCGTCAAGGCGGCCCCCGTCCTGTGGTCCGAGCAGGTCATCAAGGGCGGTCAGGTCTCGGCCGCCGTCCTCAACTCCGGCGGCGCCAACGCCTGCACCGGCCCGCTGGGCTTCCAGGACACCCACGCCACCGCCGAGAAGGTCGCGGAGGTCCTCGGCCACAGCGCGGGCGAGGTCGCCGTGGCCTCCACCGGGCTCATCGGCGTCCGGCTGCCCATGGACGCGGTGCTGTCCGGGGTCGGCAAGGCCGCCGAGGCGCTCTCCCCGCACGGCGGCGAGAAGGCCGCGATCGCCATCAAGACCACCGACACCGTCCACAAGACGGCCGTCGTGCAGAGCCCCGCCGGGTGGACCGTGGGCGGCATGGCCAAGGGCGCCGGGATGCTGGCCCCGGGCCTGGCCACCATGCTCGTCGTCCTCACCACCGACGCCGACGTGGACACCCCCGGGCTGGACACCGCGCTGCGCGCCGCCACCCGCACCACCTTCGACCGGGTCGACTCCGACGGCTGCATGTCCACCAACGACATGGTGCTGCTGATGGCCTCCGGCGCCTCCGGTGTCACCCCCGACACCGCGGAGTTCGCCGAGGCGGTCCGCCAGGTCTGCGCCGATCTCGCCCGTCAGCTGATCGGGGACGCCGAGGGCGCCTCCAAGGACATCCGGATCGAGGTCGTGGGCGCGGCCACCGAGGACGACGCGGTGGAGGTGGGCCGCTCGATCGCCCGTAACAACCTCCTCAAGTGCGCCGTGCACGGCGAGGACCCCAACTGGGGCCGGGTGCTCTCCGCGATCGGCACCACCTCGGCCGCCTTCGAACCGGACCAGCTCAACGTCGCGATCAACGACGTCTGGGTGTGCAAGAACGGCTCGGTGGGCGAGGACCGGGAGCTGGTCGACATGCGCTACCGCGAGGTCCGGATCACCGCCGACCTGTCCGCGGGCAGCGCCTCGGCGGTCATCTGGGCCAACGACCTCACCGCCGACTACGTCCACGAGAACAGCGCCTATTCGTCATGAGCCAGCCGACCACCCGTAAACACACCGCCCTGCCCAAGGCCCGCATCCTCATCGAGGCGCTGCCCTGGCTGACCCGCCACCACGGCAAGACCGTGGTGGTCAAGTTCGGCGGCAACGCCATGGTCGACGACGAGCTGAAGGCCGCCTTCGCCCAGGATGTCGTCTTCCTGCGCCACGCGGGTCTGCGCCCGGTCGTCGTCCACGGCGGCGGTCCCCAGATCAGCGCACAGCTGGACCGGCACGGTCTGGTGAGCGAGTTCAAGGCCGGGCTGCGGGTCACCACCGACGACGCGATGGACGTCGTACGGATGGTGCTGGCCGGGCAGGTCCAGCGCGAACTGGTCGGGTTGCTCAACCGGCACGGCCCGCTGGCCGTCGGCATGACCGGCGAGGACGCGCATCTGATGTCCGCCACCAAGCACTTCGCCGAGATCGACGGCGAGCAGGTGGACATCGGCCGAGTGGGCCAGATCACCGAGATCGACACCGGCGCGGTCCGGGCCCTGCTGGACGACGGCCGGATCCCGGTCGTCTCCTCCATCGCCCGCAGCGTCGACGACGGCCACGTCTACAACGTCAACGCCGACACGGCCGCGGCCGCCCTCGCCGTCGCGCTGGGCGCCGAGACGCTGATGGTGCTCACCGATGTCGAGGGCCTCTACGCCGACTGGCCCAACAGCGACGAGGTGATCAGCAAGCTCACCGCGAGCCAGCTGGAGAAGCTGCTGCCGGAGCTGGCCAGCGGCATGGTGCCGAAGATGGAGGGCTGTCTGTACGCCGTGCGCCACGGGGTCACCACCGCCCGTGTGCTCGACGGGCGCGTACCGCACTCCATCCTGCTGGAGATCTTCACCGACGAGGGCATCGGCACGATGGTCCTGCCGGACGGGACCGCGATCGGCAAGGACGACCAGGACAGCAAGGGCGACAAGGGGGAGGACCAGTGAGCAACGCGGAGCTGAAGCGGCGCTGGCAGGGGGCGCTCATGGACAACTACGGCACCCCCCGCCTCCCGCTCACCCACGGCGAGGGCACCAAGGTCTGGGACGCGGACGGCAAGGAGTACCTCGACTTCGTCGGCGGTATCGCGGTCAACTCCCTCGGCCATGCCCACCCAGCCGTCGTCCGGGCGGTGTCCGACCAGATCGCCACCCTCGGCCATGTCTCCAACCTCTTCGTGGCCGAGCCCCCGGTGGCGCTCGCAGAGCGGCTGCTCCAGCTCTTCGGCCGCTCCGGACGCGTGTACTTCTCCAACTCCGGCGCGGAGGCGGTCGAGGCCGCCTTCAAGATCGGGCGGCGCACCGGGCGCACCCATATGGTGGCCACCGACGGCGGCTTCCACGGCCGCACCATGGGCGCGCTGGCCCTGACCGGCCAGCCCGCCAAGCAGGAGCCCTTCCTCCCGCTGCCCGGCGATGTGACGCATGTGCCGTACGGGGACGTGGAGGCGCTGCGCGCGGCCGTCACCACCGACACCGCCCTCGTCATCCTGGAGCCCATCCAGGGCGAGAACGGCGTCATCGTGCCGCCGGCGGGCTATCTGGCCGCGGCGCGGGAGATCACCCGGGCCACCGGCACCCTGCTGGTGCTCGACGAGATCCAGACCGGGATCGGGCGGACCGGGCACTGGTTCGAGCACCAGGCGCAGGGCGTCGAGCCCGATGTCGTCACCCTCGCCAAGGGGCTCGGCGCCGGGCTGCCCATCGGCGCCACGCTCGCCTTCGGGCCCGCGGCCGAGCTGCTGACCCCGGGTCAGCACGGATCCACCTTCGGCGGCAACCCCGTCTCCTGCGCGGCCGGTCTCGCGGTCCTCGACACCATCGCCGCCGACGGCCTCCTGGACCGGGTCAAGCGGGCAGGGGAGCGGCTGCGTAACGGAATCGAATCGCTCGACCACGCATTGGTCGCCCGGGTCCGCGGTGCCGGGCTGCTGCTCGGTATCGTGCTCACAGAGTCCCTCGCGCCGCAGGTGCAGAAGGCGGCTCAGGACGCGGGACTCCTGGTGAACGCGGTCGCGCCGGATGTGGTCCGGCTCGCCCCGCCGCTCGTCATCTCCGACGGCGAGGTGGACACCTTCCTCCGGGAGCTGCCCGCCGTCCTGGACGCCGCACATGAGGGAGACGGGGAACGACGAGCCGGAGACTGACGACACCGATGACCGAGGCGCAGCACACCGACGCGCAGGACGTGGGCCACGGCGGACCGGCCGTGCCGCAGACCCGCACCGCACGCCACCGCCGGATCGTGGACATCCTGAACCGGCAGGCCGTGCGCTCCCAGAGCCAGCTCGCCAAGCTGCTCGCGGACGACGGGCTCTCCGTCACCCAGGCGACGCTCTCCCGGGACCTGGACGAGCTGGGCGCGGTGAAGATCCGCAACACCGGCGGTGAGCTGATCTACGCGGTGCCGAGCGAGGGCGGCGACCGCACGCCGCGCGCCCCGCTCGGCGAGTCGGCGAGCGAGGCGCGGATGGCCCGGCTGGCGGGTGAGCTGCTGATCTCGGCGGAGGCGTCGGCCAACCTCGTGGTGCTGCGCACTCCGCCGGGCGCCGCCCAGTTCCTCGCCTCGGCCATCGACTCGGCGGAGCTGCACGACATCCTCGGCACCATCGCGGGCGACGACACGCTGCTGCTGATCAGCCGCGACCCGCTGGGCGGCCAGGCGCTCGCCGACCACCTGCTGCGGCTGGCCCAGAAGGAGCGCTGAGGCGCCCTTAGGGGCGCGGGACTGTGTCGGTATGCGGCTCCGCCGCGCGGGCGTGACCAGCCACAACTGCGCCGCAGATGTTCGACGGCAGGTCAGGGCACTTCCGGTGGAACGCTCAGCTCAGCCGTTGGCCGCCCGCCGCTCCGCCCCGCGGGCTCGGTACGACATCCAAGCCGCCACCACCGCCCCCGAAACGTTGTGCCAGACGGAGAACACCGCGGCCGGGAGCGCGGCCAGCGGGCTGAAGTGGGCGGCGGCCAGGGAGGCGGCGAGCCCGGAGTTCTGCATGCCGACCTCGAAGGCCATGGCCCGGCTGGCGGGCGCGCCCAGCCGGGCCAGCTTGCCGGCCCCGTAGCCCAGCGCCAGGCCGAGTCCGTTGTGGAGCACCACGGCGAGCAGCACCAGCGCCGCGGCCGACTTGATGGCGTCCGCGCTCGCGGCCACCACGATGGCCACGATCACGCCGATGGTGACGGCCGACAGCCAGGGCAGCAGCCCCAGCAGCCGCTGGATGAACCGCCCGGCGACCAGCCGTACGACCAGCCCCCCGACCACCGGCAGCAGTACGGTCTTGAGGATGTCGGTGACCATCGACTCCGCGTCCACCGGCAGGAACTCCCCGGCCAGCAGCAGCGTCAGCGGCGGGGTGACCAGCGGCGCGAGCACCGTGGAGACGGTGGCGACCGACACCGACAGCGCCACATCGCCGCGCGCCAGATACGTCACCACATTGGAGGCCGTTCCGCTCGGCGCACAGCCGACCAGGATGACACCGGCCGCCAACTGCGGGGAGAGGCCGAGGGCGTTGGCGATCAGCCACCCGAGACCCGGCATGATCACATAGTGCGCGACCAGCCCGAGCGCCACCGCCCAGGGCCGCTTGGCCACACCGGAGAAGTCCCGCGGGGTCATGGTGAGCCCCATGCAGAACATGACCACGCCGAGCAGATAGGGCACGTTCGGCGCCCAGCCGCTGAAGGTGCCCGGCGTGGCGAGGCCCGCCGCACCGGCGGCGAGGACGAGGAGGGGGAAGACGGTGACGGCCCGCCGGGCCGCCCGGTCGGCGGCGGCGGGCTCCGGTGAGGGCGAGGGCGCCCGCCCCGCCGCCGTCGGGGAGTTGTCCGCGGAGCTCTTCGATTCGGATCGCACCGCGTGATGGAACGCTTCCGGGGGTGCCTTCCGCAACACCGTCTCGTTATGTGGTCACTACACCCACTATGTGGAACGCAGTGGCGGCAGCGGCAGTGGAAGCCCCGGCAGCCCGTCGATGCTGCTGGCGATGTGCTCCTTCTTGTGGAAGTAGCGGTCCAGCGACTCGTCGTCCTCCCGCCGGAAGCGGGAGGCGTGCAGCGGGCGGTCCTCGCGGTAGTCCAGATACGGGACCGCGTAGCCGCAGGTGTCCCGGATCAGCTCGGCCGACACCACGATGATCGCCCGCAGCCCGTGGTCGTCGACATCGATGTCCGGGAAGTGCGCGAGCAGCGCGGGGAAGCGCGGATCGTCACGGAACACCGGCTCGCCCCGGCCGTGGACGCGCACGATGTTCGGCGGGCCGGTGAAGGCGCACCACATCAGGGTGATCCTGCCGTTCTCCCGCAGATGGGCGATGGTCTCCGCGTTGCTCCCCGCGAAGTCCAGGTAGGCCACGGTCAGTTCGTCGAGTACGGCGAAGGAGCCGGCCAGCCCCTTCGGGGAGAGGTTCACCGTGCCGTCCCCGGCCAGCGGGGCGGTGGCGGTGAAGAACATCTTCTGCTCTTCGATGAAGGTGCGGAGTCTGCCGTCGATACGTTCGTACACCTTTCCCATGTGGCGCATTATCCCTGCGGGTGGTCGCCGGGTCGATGTTTCCATGGGCGTATGGCCACCAAGAAAGCCTCCGCGCGAGCGTCCGCGACTGAGCCCGCGATCCGGATCCGCCGGGTGTACGACGCCCCCGACCCGGACGACGGCACCCGCGTCCTGGTGGACCGCGTCTGGCCGCGCGGCCTCGCCAAGGCCGACGCCCAGCTGGACGAATGGGCCAAGGACGCCGCCCCGTCCACCGAGCTGCGCCGCTGGTACGGCCATGACCCGGACCTCTTCCCGGAGTTCACCCGCCGCTACCGCGCCGAGCTCACCACCCCGGAGCGCCGCGAGGCCGTCGCCCACCTCCGCGAGCTGACCGGCTCCGGCCCCCTGACCCTCCTCACGGCGGTGAAGGACCTCGACCACGGCCATGTCCAGGTGCTGGCCGAGGAGATCCGCGACCAGGGGTGAGCGCCGCCGAGAAAGGGTCTTCCGCGCATGGGAGAGGGTCTTATACGCAGAGCTCCGCCGAGTGGCGGGCGAAACCGCTGGTGTGCCAGGTGGAGCCGTCCGCGCTGATCACGAATGCCTCGGCGTCGGGGAGCCGTCCCAGCCAGGGGCGGGCGCGTTCGGCGCCCATGGCGCAGGCCGCGGTGGCCACGGCGTCCGCGTCGGCCAGGCTGGTGGCGATCACCGTGACCGAGGCCAGGCCCCGCGCCGGGGGGCGGCCGGTGTGGGGGTCCAGGATGTGGCAGCCCCGCTCGGCCGGGCCCGAGGTGGCCACGGCCAGCTCGCCGCGGGCCTCCACGATCGCCGCCAGCTCGCCGCGGCGCAGCGGATCGGCGATGCCCACCCGCCAGGGGCCGCCGTGCACCTGGACGTCGCCGCCGCCGTTCACACACACCGACCCGGCGCCGGAGGAGACCAGCATCCGGGCGGCGCGCTCCACCGCCCAGCCCTTGACCAGGCCGGTCGGGTCGGGGCGGCCACCGGCGTAGCGGGCGGTGAACCAGCCGCCGCTGCGGTGCTCGGCGTCCTCGCACAACCGCAGCACATCGCGGACCTCGGGGTCGCAGCGCGACAGCGTCAGCTCACCGCGCCCCAGCCGGCTGATCTGGCTGTCCCGGCGATAGGTGGAGAACAGCTCGTCCACCCGGTGCAGCCCCACCACGGCCCCGTCCAGGGCGGCCTGCACCCGGGGCCGGTCGGCGGGCGCGACCTCGCGGATGTCGAAGGAGAAGACCGTGCCCATGACGTGCTCGACATGGCGCAGCGGCTCGGGTTCGTCCATTCCGTACGTCACTTGGCACCCGCCTTGTCCAGCGCGCTCTGGAGCGACTTGGCGTAGCCCTCGCTGGTGTAGGTGGCCCCGGAGACCGTGTCCACCTTCGCCGCGGACACCGCCTGCTGGTTGAGCTTGGGGATGGAGTCCTTGGCGATCTGCTCGCTGCGCGGCCCGGAGTCCGGGGTCTTGACCGCCTGCGCGCCGGTGATCTTCCCGCCGTTGACGGTGAGGCTCACCTGGACCGGGCCGTACTGCGTCTGCACGGCGTCGCCGGTGACCGTACGGGCGCCGCCCGTGCCCGCCCCGGCCCCCGTGCCCGCCCCCGCCGTCAGGAGATGTCGCCGCGCAGGATG